>JAYWCH010000350.1:0-8949 GCA_043780755.1 Hymenobacter sp. | reverse complement strand
TTTGGTAAAGTTAAGGATTTTAGCCGGGTCCCAATCGAATACGGCTATTCCTTAATGAAAACTTCGGTCACGCCTTTTACGGCGGCTTTTTCTAACATTGCAGGGGGCGGATTCGTGCCGTTGCCCCGGGAGATTCATGCAGAATTATCTAAAAATATTAGTTGCCACTACTTTGGTGCTAATACGGGTGGGAGAAGTGCGGGCGCAGCTTGATAACCAGACTTTTTTTAGTCCGACGCCCGGTATCGGCCGCCGCGACCCGTTGTCGGGCCGCCCGTTGCCGGCGGGAAAGTACGGCCCGAATCCGCCCGATTCGCTCGCTGGCCAGCTACGGTTGTCGCTGTATGCGTTCACTTTTTTTAAGGATAACGAATATTTCAACAAAATTTCCGACGGCTACACGCTCTTCGGCACGCAGCTCAATCCGCAGCTCGTCTACTACCCCAGCCCTGGGCTGCGCCTCGAAGCCGGCGTGTTCATATGGAAGGATTTTGGTAACCCCGCCCTGCAGCAGGTGCGCCCTACCTACCGGGGCACCTGGACGCGGGGCGCCAACCAGTTCATCTTCGGAAATATCCGGCCCAGCCTCAACCACGGCTACATCGAGCCGCTGTTTGATTTTGAGCGGGTCATGCTCAAGCCGCTGGAAGAAGGCTTGCAGTACCGCCATCTTTCCGAGCGCATTTTTCTGGATGTGTGGGTCGATTGGCTGCGCCAGCAATACAAATTCAGCAACTACCAGGAGCAGATTGCGGGCGGCGTGAGCAGCAGCTTCCGCCTGACGAAGCCCGGAAGCCGGGTTCAGGTGGCGATTCCGTTCCAGTTCACCGCCCAGCACCACGGCGGGCAGATCGACACGCTGCGCCGGCCCATCCAGACCCTGTTCAACTACGCGACGGGCGTGGGGGCGCGGATTCCTTTCGGCACCAGGGGCCAGGCCCTGCGCCTGAATGCCTACGCGCTGGCCTTTGATGACCATTCCTTTACCTATCGATTGCCCTACACGGCGGGCGCCGGCCTCTACCTCAACGGCACCCTCGAAACCCGCTACGTGGACGTAATGCTGAGCTACTGGCAGGGACATCACTTCTACGCGCCGCTGGGCGGCACGTACTACCAATCCCTCTCGTCGTCGGTCACCGATCCCAATTCTCTTGATCCCAACCGTCACTTGCTTTTGCTGCGGCTGCTGCGCGATTTCCGCATCTCCGACGCGGCGGCCGTGACCGTGCGCGTGGAGCCGGTCTACGATTTCAACCAGCGGTTACTGGATTTCTCGTTCGGTATTTACCTCAATTTCCGGCAGGATTGGGTGCTTGGCAACATTGGCCGCCGCGCCCGGCCCGGCCAATAAGCCGTGTGGTGGGCGGCCGGGAAAGCCTGCGCGCTACGCGGAATTACCGTCGCGCAGGAGCCAGAAGCGGCGGATGCTGCCCACCTCGTCGGAGTTGCGGAACCAGAGCGGGCGCCGGGGCTGGGCTTCGGGCTGAAAGCCGACGGCGCGGGCCACGGTCTGGCCCCGCTCGTTGTCGGCGTAGCAGCGGATGAGCAGGCGCTGGCAATCCGCCACCCCAAACCCAAACCCGACTACAGCGGCCAACGCCTCGCGGGCGTAGCCCTGGCCCTCGGCCTCGGCGGCGAGGTAGTAGCCAATTTCGGCCTGGCCCCGGGTCTGGGGCATGATGCAGATATCACCCAGATAAGCCGTCGAGGCATTATGCCAGATGCCAAACACATAAAACCGGCCCGTCTGCCAGTCCCCGACAAAAGCCCGGATGGCGGTATGGGCGTCGGCGGGCACCCGCACGGCTTGCAGGCGGTCGGGGAAAGAAGGGCGAAACCGGGCGCGGCCGGCATCGAGCAACTCAAAGAAAGCCGGGGCATCACTCAACTCGTAAGGTCGTAGGCAGAGGCGGGCAGTGAGCAGCGGGACGCGGGGCAGCATTTTTTCAAAAAAATGAGGAATCAAGAAAGAAGAATTACCCGGCCGGGCAAATGTTCACTCTTAATTCCTCACGGACAACAGCGTGGGCCGGTTTTCGGTAAAAAATCAGCTTCCCGGAATAGAATCTCAGGCGTACTGGCTCGGGCTGCCGAGCGACTGCTGGGTGCGCATGACGTTCACCTGCCGGGCGGCTTCGTTGAAGAATTCCAGGCGGCGGATGAGCATTTCTTTGGCCAGCACGCGGCCCTCGGGCGTGCGCATGGTGCCGCGCTTGTCGGCCAGCACGCGCTCCATGGCAGTGAGGGTCTGGCCCTCGTGCCGCATAAACTGCTGCTGAAACTCGGCCAGCCGGGCCACGCCGGTGGCGGTGAGGGTGAAATCTTCGCCCGCGCCCTGGTTCAGGACTTCGCACAACACGTAAACTTCGATGGGCAGACTGGTTTCGAGGGCCGTCGTCCGCAGGTCGAGGCCGGCGGCCAGGGCGTCGAGCACGATACGCACATTGCGCTCAAATTGCTGGTAATAGGCTTGGGCTTCCATGCTGGGGTAATGTAGAACGGGGCCGGCAGGGGGAAGAACGGCGATCTTTTCGTTCTTCCCCCGCCGGCCGCCGGCGATAAATTAAAGGAGCTCTTTCACTATTTGCTCGATGCTCACGCCTTCGGCCTCGGCCTTGAAGTTGCGCACGAGGCGATGGCGGAGGATGGGTACGGCCACGGCGCGGACATCCTCAATGTCGGGCGAATATTTGCCGTTGAGCAGGGCGTTGCACTTAGCGCCCACCACCAGGTGCTGCGAGGCGCGGGGGCCGGCGCCCCACTCCAGCAGCTGAGTGGCGCGGGGGGCGGCGCGCTCGGTGCCGGGCCGGGTTTTGTGGACCAGGCTCACGGCGTATTCCACTACGTTGTCGGCCACCGGCACTCGCCGCACCAGATCCTGAAAAGCCTGAATGTCGGCCGCATGCAGCACTTTATTTACCGTGAGCCGGCGGTCAGAAGTTGTGTTTTTGACGATGCTCAGCTCCTCGGCGTAGCTGGGATAGCCCAGCTCAATGTTGAACATGAACCGGTCGAGCTGGGCTTCGGGCAGCGGGTAGGTGCCTTCCTGCTCGATGGGATTTTGGGTGGCCAGCACGAAGAACGGGCGCGCCAGCGGGTAGCGCTGCCCGGCCACGGTCACGGCGTATTCCTGCATGGCTTCGAGCAGGGCGGCCTGGGTTTTGGGCGGCGTGCGGTTGATTTCGTCGGCCAGAATAATATTGGCGAATACGGGGCCTTTCACGAAATGAAAATCCCGCTGCTGGTTCATCGTTTCCGAGCCCACAATGTCGCTGGGCATCAGGTCGGGCGTAAACTGAATACGGTTGAAGGACAAGTCCAGCGAGTCGGCGATGGTCTGAATCAGCAGGGTTTTGGCCAGGCCAGGCACGCCGACCAGTAGGCTGTGGCCCTGCGAAAAGACGGCTGTCAGCACCAGCCGCACGACTTCATCCTGCCCCACGATGACCTTGCCGATTTCCTGGCGCAGCTTCTGGAAGGCGGCAGCGAGGGCGTCGGCGGCTTCTTTGTCGTTCATCATGCAGTAGTACGTTGGCGGTTTTTGATCAGCAGTTAGTCGCGGCCGGGGCGGGAACCGGGCTGAAACCAGTCGGGCCGCTCAGCCCCGCAGCCGGGACAACTGGCTTATTTTTCGGCGATATCCAGCACTTTGCACTGTGCGTATTCCGGGGCAATTTCCAGGTACACCGTGCCGCGATTCTTCAGGAACCATTGGTCGAGCGCCTTGTTCTTTTTCTCATTCAGGGCGGCGGCGGCAATCTTCTGGTAATCCTGCTCCAGGTTGGCCTGATGGGGCGGGGTATTCGATTTCAGCCAGAGGATGCGCATGGCGTCCTTGCCGTCGTCGGTGCGGTAGGGCATGGGCGGGGTGATGTGGCCCACTTTCATCGTGTCGATGGTGAAGAAGATGGCTGGGTCGAGCTTGTCCAGGGGCAGGCGCGAGCCGTTGTCCTGCCGGTTCTG
The DNA here is from genome assembly GCA_043780755.1 of Hymenobacter sp. Lineage (GTDB taxonomy): Bacteria > Bacteroidota > Bacteroidia > Cytophagales > Hymenobacteraceae > Hymenobacter. The sequence continues at coordinate 4,983 of JAYWCH010000350.1, read as the reverse complement.
GAACAGGCCGCCGTTGGCGCTGCTGGGCTTATCGGCCGAGTTGTCCTTGGCGGCTTTGGCGAAGCTGATCGTGTCGGACAGAATCTGCCGCCGCAGGCGGACCAGGGTTTTGGCGGCGGCGCTGGCATCGGCGGTACCGGTTTCGGGCTTGAGCAGAATGTGCCGGGTAGAATAGGTATTGCCCTTGCGCTCAATAAACTGAATGAGGTGAAAGCCGAACTGCGACTGCACCACCGGCGACATCTGGCCGGGTTCGAGCTTCATCGAGGCTGCTTCGTACTCCGGCACCAGCTCGCCGCGCTTGAAAAAGCCCAGGTAGCCGCCTTCTTTGGCCGAGCCAGGGTCTTCCGAATTGGCTTTGGCCAGGGTGGCAAAGTCAGCGCCCGCCAGCACTTTCGATCGGATATCATTCAGCTTGGCAATGGCGGCCTGCTTGGCTTTCTCATTGACCTGGGCGAGGATTACAATCTGCCCCACTTCCACTTCGGTGCTGAAGTAGGGCAGGCTGTCCTTGGGCACCCGGCTGAAATACTGGGCCACTTCCCGGGGCGTCACGGCCACCTTGCCAGTGATGGTTTCCTGCATCTTTTGCTGAGTGAGCTGCTCCCGGATCTGGGGGCGCAGGTCGTCTTTCAGCGATTTTACGGGCTTGTTGTACTGCTCTTCCAGCTTCTTCTCCGAGCCAATCTGCTGGATGAAGTAGGCCATGCGGCGGTCTACTTCTCCGTTCACTTGCTGGTCGGTCACCGTGACGGAGTCCACATCGGCGCGGGCCAGCATGAGCTTGTTGAGCACCAGGCTTTGCAGGATCTTGCACTTCAGGTTGGGCGGCAGCGCTTTGCCTTCAGCCCGGCCGACTTCCTGGGCGTAGATATTTTCCACGTCGGAGCGCAGCACAATCTGGTTGTCCACTTTCACCACAATGCCGTCGAGCAACTGCTGGCCCTTGGGCCGGGAGATGCCCAGCTGGGCCTGCGATGCCGGTGCCAGACCCAGGAACAGCAATAACGTAAGCAGGGCCGCCGTAGCGGCACGATTCACTTTAACAAACATAGAGTAGGGAGGTAACGCCCGCTGGCCAAGCGCCAGGGCAAAGGCCGGGCCCGCTTAACAGGCGGACCGGCCCACAAATTTCACGATAAATCCGTTGGCAGACAAAATTAGGGAGCAAAGTCCGACCCGGAAGGTTGCAGCGGCCCGCCAATCGGGGCGGGCGGTCGGGCGCGGCCCGGCCGCCATTATTTGGTTATTAACTTGTTGACTTCGGCGTCGTTCACTTTAACCGGGCGGGCGGTGCGCAGCTGACTGATCCATTCTTTTTCCAGAAAAGTCTGGTAGTCGGACGTTGCCTGACCCCGGGATTCGGCCAGCGTTTTGGGGCCGGCGGGGAGGGTTTTGGCGATGGTCACGGCGTAGTAGCGGCCGTCTCTCTGCACGTTGTAGGTGCCGGGGCCTTTGCTGAGCAGCTCATCCATCACCTTGTTGTCACCTTTCTGAAACACGCGCTGGCTGATTTGCACCGACAGCGGATTCTGCTCATTGAGTTCCGTTTCCAGCGCGGCCGGGCTGCTGCTGACCAAGGCCAGCTGCACTGTACCCTCGGCCGCCGGGGCGGCCAGCACCGCTTTGCTCAGGCGGCGGGCGGCCACGCCGCGCAGGCGCAGGTAACGCACCGCCGAATCGGCCCGGGCGCTGGCCACGCTGGCTTTCTCGCCTTTTTTCACCCGGCCGGTGAAGGTGGCGCGGGTCAGCGTATCCTGGAGCATGCGCTTGGCAATTTCGCCCAAAGCCAGGGTGCCCGGCTTGGTGAGCGCGGCTGTGCCGGCGCGGAAGGTGGCGGTTTTGGGGACGTTCTTGGTGACCGGGAAACGGCCGTTTTTCAGCTCCTTCTGCACCCGGGCCAGCAGGGCGGGGGTGGCGGCGCTCACCACAGTGCCCTGCACGCGCTGGTCCCACTGGTACTTGGCCTGGTTGGCGGCGAAGTATTTTTTCAGGCCCACGGTGTCCTCAATGGCTTTGCTCCAGACTTTCTCGTCCATCAATTGAAAGAGCAGAATGCCGTCGCGGTACTCTTTCACCAGCATGCGGTAGTCCTCGTACTTGGTGTCGAGGCTGTTTTTTTCGAACTCGGTCAGTGACTGCTCCACGTATTGATCGTAGAGCTGCTGCATGGCAAAGGCGGGCTTGGCGCCGGTGCGGAGCCGTTGGTTCTGTTGGGCGTAAGTCAGGAAGTCCTTCACCGAATACGGCTTGCCTTTGATGGTGAACAGCGCCGCATTATCGCTCACGCTGCCTTTGGCGACCTTACCCGGCGTGGCGGGCGCCACGTATTTGAACCGGCCGGCCACGAGCGCCGAATCCGCTTTGCCAAACACGTAGTTTTTTGCCGCTGGAATCTCCACAAACTGGTCTTCCTGGCGAATGCGCTTGAGAAAGGCTGCCTTGTTCAGCTCCGAGCGGGAATCCTTGGCTACTTTGCTTTTCAGCGTCGCTTCCACGTCCGCAAACTTGGCCATGGGCTGGCGCTCAATCAATTTGATGATGTGCCAGCCGTAGGGCGTCTGCACGGGGGCGGCCAAGTCGCCGGGCTTTTGCAGCTTGAAAGCCACTTCCTCAAAAGAAGGAATCATGCGGCCCGTGCCGAAGGGCGGCAGTTCGCCGCCGTTGGCGGCCGAGCCGGCGTCTTCCGAAAACTGCGCCACGAGCTTATCCCAGTTCTCGCCCTTCTTCAGGCGGTTGTAGAGCTCGTCAATTTTTTTCTTGGCCGTGAGCGAATCCGCCTTGGCAGCGCTGGCATTCATGCGAATCATCAGGTGGGCCACTTTTATTTCGCCCTGGGCGGCGCGCCGGTCGTTCACCTTAATGATGTGGTAGCCGAAGCGCGTGCGCACCGGCGTCGAAACCTGGCCGACGGGCGTTTTGTAAGCCGCTGTTTCGAAGGGATAAACCATCTGCATGGCCGTGAAGTAGCCCAGCTTGCCGCCGTTTTCCTTGGCCGAAGGGTCTTCGCTCTGGCTCCGGGCCAGCTGGCTGAAATCAGCCCCGGCAACTACCTGCTGGCGGATTTTCTCAATCTTCTGGTAGGCGGCCAGCGTATCCTGCGGCGTGGCGTCGGGCGCCACGCGGATGAGTACGTGCGAGGCGCTCACCTCCTGGCTCATGCGGTCGTAAGCCTCGCGCACCAGCTGGTCGGTCACGCTTTTTTCCGTCAGGTAGGGCTGGGCGAGCTGTTGGCGGTAGCCGTCGAGCTCCCGCTTAAAGGCTTGGGTAGTGTCGAGGCCCTTTTGCTCGGCTTCCAGCACTTTGAGGCGGAAGTTGGTGTACAGGTCCAGGTAGTCGGTCACGCTCTGGCGGGTGCCGTAGTCGGCGGCCGAGCTGTTATTTTTCCGGTACACATAGGCAAACTCGTTGGCTGGCACCGGGTAAGTGCCCAGCGTTTCGACGGCCGGTCCGGCACTGAGAACAGCGGTCGGCGCAGTTGCGGCTGGTTTGGAGGTCTGGCAGCCAGCCAGCAGCGCAACGCCGGCGACGCCGGCGTACAGAATGCGTTTGTGCATAAGAAAAGTAAGGGGGACGAGTGCGCTAACCGGATGAAATAGGCCGCGCAGGCACAGGATTACCGGTGCGAAATTAGCTAATTTCCGGGCGTAAACCGGTAATGCCGCGGGCCGGCGCGGGATCGGGCCGAAAGGCCACCATCGGACCTGACAATGAACTGAAAATCAAGAGAAAAAATCCGAATTCCACCAAAAAATAATCCCCGCTACCGGAGGTGCCGGCAGCGGGGATAAGCGAATGAGTAGGACTTTCACCCCTTCGGAGAAGCCTGACCGGCGGCATTTGGCCGGCCTCAGGCGGCTAGGCTAGGTGCTTGCTCAGGTGACAAACCGTGTGGTTGCCCCGGGTAAAAAATTCGACCCGATCCATGAGCCGGTTCACCAGGGTCATGCCCATGCCGCCCTTGCGGCCCTGGCGGATGTAATCGCGCAGATCAGGACTCTGGTAGGGCGGAGGCAGAAAGATGGTATCGCCGTGGTCGGCAATTTCCACGTTCAGGTAATGGTCGTCAAACGCCAGCTGCAGGTCCAGAAACTGGTTTTCGTCCTCCCCGTTGGCGTGAATGATGAAGTTGGCTACTACCTCATCCACCGCCAGCACCACCTGATTAACCGTTATTTCGGGCAGCTGCCGGTTGCTGAGGTAATTCCGCACGAAGTCACGCACCTGCTGGAGGTGGCGGCGTGAGCAAGCAATGCGGAGGACTGACTTCATCAAAGAAAAATCTGATTTGGAATGGCCAGAATTTAAGCGGCTTCGGCTTCGATGACGCTCGGGACGATAGTCATGAGCGCGTCCAGCCCCAGAATTTCAAACACGTTGAATACCTTTTCCTGCATGTTGAAAAAAACCAGCTTCACGTTGGCATCCTGAAAGCGTTGCAGGTGGGAGATGAAAACCCCCAGGCCCGCCGAAGAAATATAGCTGAGTTTGGCGCAGTCAATCAGGACTTTACGATAATTTAGAATGTCGGGTTTGGCGAGCTCCGTATCCAGGATAATGGCGGAGCTGGCATCGAGTTCGCCATCGAGCAGCAGGGTGAGGGTATCGGCGGAGGGTTGGGCGGTCACTTTCATAATGCAGGCGATACGTCAGGTCAACGGTAGGGGTTGAGCCGACTTGAATTTAATGACGAGCAGGGTCTGGTCGTCGTGGATGGGATAGCCGTGAGTAAAGGTATTTACATCGTTGAGGATAAAGGACTTAATTTCTTCCGCTTCCTGGTAATAGCATTCTTCGAGGCGCAGCTTGAGGCGGTCCTCGCCGTACTCGGCCGCCCCGGCGCCCCGGGCTTCAACGATGCCGTCGGTGTAAATCACCATGACATCGCCGGGGCTATAGTCGTAGAACTGATTTTTTATATGCTTCTCGTAGGTATCGTTGCGAATGATCCCCAGGCCCAGGCCGGTCGATTCGAAGTAGAAT
>JAYWCH010000349.1:0-2102 GCA_043780755.1 Hymenobacter sp. | reverse complement strand
AGTTCATCCTGCCCGGATGGCGGAACCGGTAGACGCGTTGGTCTCAAACACCAATACCGCAAGGTGTGCCGGTTCGACTCCGGCTCCGGGTACATTTACTAGCTACGGGAACCCCCGAATAGTCGCTTACTACGTAGTAGAAGCACTTTTCGGGGGTTTTTGCGTTTGATGCGCTACGGGTCATAAACTGACTTATTACGAAGTTTATGCCCTCACTCGCCCCACTATTTTATTAGCGAGCTGAGCGGCCGGTCGCAGTCGGATAGTGCGTTACTCATCCGAGGGCCTGTCATGATGGGCAGCAACGGCGGCTGGGCGCGGTGGAAGGCTGCACTGCGGCGAAGTAGAACGGAGGAAGGTTTTTTGAAAGGCAAGTGGTGGACTGGATGCGCCAACACGTTGAGGAGCTTTTATACCCTGCCGAGGGTGCTCATGTATTCCTGAATGACGGGCAGAAGAAGCGGGGTAGCAGCGTCGAGGTATTCTCGCTCGGCGGCAGTCCAGTGGTGCGGGTGGCCGAATACGCAAGGCTGCAGGATACCCCAGAGCTGGCCGTGGGCAGTGATGTGGGCGTGAACCAAAGCGCGGTGGCCGAAGGTGCGGCGCTCAAACTCCTGGTTGAGCACTTCGGGGCCGGCTTCGGTCACGTCGGCGACAAAGACGGACGGTTGGGCGGCCAGGGCGGCGCGGAATAGCGGGTCTTGCCGGGGCAAGTCGCCGGTGTCATCCTGCCAGTCGTGGCGCGGGTCGGGCACGGCTTCGTCGAGCCGCCAGACGAAAGCGATGCGCCCGCGGCCCTGGGCCGGGTCGCGCACGTAGAGAAAGCAGCGGTCGGCGCGCAGATGCGGGCCCACCAGGTCAAGGGCGTGCTGCAGGGCTTCGGCGGGTGGAACAGTGGCGGCCAGGGCGGCGGTCAGCTCCGCAAGTGGTGAGTCAGGCATTGGAATCTTTTTCGGTAGAGAGCTTCGTTTACCAGGATTTGTGCCTGGGGAGAGCCGGGAAATGAGTTGGGATGCTGAACGGAATTTTCGGGATCGTGGGGCCATGATGCGGCACTTATCGCGGGAGTTGGACCTCGTACCCGGGCGCTACAGGTTGATAACGACCGCTCGCGCAATGATTGTCGGAATCTACCCTGGTGCCGGGTACCGGCCAATGCGCAGGGGAAAATCGAACGGGCATAAATAGGGTTGACCGGAGAATAGTGGCTTCCGGCCGTAGTTCCTGGCAGTATTTAATGTCCGATAAAGTAACAGCTACCGCTGCTGGAATCACCCTTCAGGATACCCGATACTTGCCTCTCGAGCGATTCAGGAACTGGAAGAATCTCCCTTAGCAAGCTCAGTACGAGGCAGGAATTTCAGGCAATCACTTCTTGCTCAGAGCTTTCTAACCAAAGTTACCTCCCCTGTTTACGGCACCTGGAGTCCCTTCTTTGACGATGGTTTAGCTGCTGCAAAAACTCAAAGATGGCTGGTGAAACTTCCGTATCACTTCGGAAAATTTTGATACAGAAATCCAACTCTTTGCTCCATAATTCTTTAATCTCCATTTGTTTGCCAAGCCGGGCCAGTGCCTCACGACCACCTTGGAAACTCGTACCGGCAATAAGCCGTCGGACTGACGCAACATCAGCAAACACCTCGGTTATTATCTCAAGGGTTGTCAGGACCACCGCAGGGCCGGGTCTTATCTGGCCTGAAACCGCCGCCGGGTAGAATCGGGAATGAGCAGCTGACGCTGCTGGATATAGCCAAAAGGCACATTTGCCTCGAAATTGCCCTGGGCGCGGTTTTGGGTTACCCGGGCCCAGGCGCTTGGGTTGGCGGAAGTCGGTAATTCTAGTCCGGTCAATTCCAGAGTATCGCCGGTGGAGACGAATTTGAGCAGGGGCGAATCATCGCTAAGAGGGTGTTAGGATTTGGAGCTAACCAAAAAGAAAGCGAGCCAGTAAGCAGCGAGCGGAGTTCCTAGGCTCCCACTTGCGCTATGGTTGACGGACATCAACCCCTTACTGACTCGCAGTGGCAAGTTATCGCCTCGCTGCTGCCTATCCAACGTAAACGCCGCCACTGCCTCCGCTTGATCGTTGACGCGATGCG
>JAYWCH010000348.1:0-29822 GCA_043780755.1 Hymenobacter sp. | reverse complement strand
TTTTCTTGCAAACTGGCGGTCTGGACGGGACTCGAACCCGCGACCTCCGCCGTGACAGGGCGGCATTCTAACCAACTGAACTACCAAACCGTTTGCCTTTTCGAAGAACCGCTTGTCCTTCGTTTTGGTGTCACAAAGGTAAGGCAGAATAATTGCGCCCCGCAAGCTAGGAGCAAAGATTTCTCACAAAACAACTCGCTCCGGGAGCTTGGGGGCTGTTTTTCAGTGATATTGATTTTAGCAGCGCGCCCCAACGGTGGATGTTTTACCTTTGTCAGCCGCTTTCCAAGCGGTATTTAATGGCGTACGGCCCCGGATCATGATTCGGTTTAGCGCGTGGCGGCCGTTACTTTGAACTTCCTACCTCTACAAAACCCTTCCGCGGCCCATGCTCCTCGACTTTGAACAACCCATTGCCGCCCTCGAAGGCAAGCTCCTTGAAATGCAGAAGCTGGCCGACGAGAGCGAAGTTGACGTGAGCGATGCCGTGGCGGCCCTGCAAGCCAAGATTGGCGCCCTTAAAAAGGAAACCTACGCCAATCTTACCCGCTGGCAGCGGGTGCAGCTCTCGCGGCACCCCGACCGGCCCTACACGCTGGACTACATCGGCGGTATGGCCACGAAGTTTGTGGAGCTGCACGGCGACCGTACCGTGGGCGACGACAAGGCCATGGTGGGCGGTTTCGGGGAAATTGAGGGCCAGACGGTCCTGTTTGTCGGCCAGCAGAAGGGCCACAATACCAAGCAGCGGCAGTTTCGCAACTTCGGGATGCCCAATCCGGAAGGCTACCGCAAGGCCCTGCGCCTGATGAAGCTGGCCGAGAAGTTCAACGTGCCCATCGTGACGCTGATCGATACCCCCGGCGCATTTCCGGGCCTGGAGGCCGAGGAGCGGGGGCAAGGCGAAGCCATCGCCCGCAACCTCAAGGAGATGTTCATGCTGAAAGTGCCGGTTATCTGCGTCATCATCGGCGAAGGCGCTTCGGGCGGGGCGCTGGGAATTGCCATTGGCGACCGGGTGCTGATGCTGGAAAATACCTGGTACTCTGTGATTTCGCCCGAGTCGTGCAGCAGCATTCTGTGGCGCTCGTGGGACTACAAGGAGCAGGCCGCCGAAGCCCTCAAGCTCACCGCCATTGACATGCAGGGCGCGGGGCTTATCGACGGCATCGTGAAGGAACCCCTCGGCGGCGCCCACACGGCACCCGCGCAAATGATTGAAACGCTGAAAAATACCCTGCTCAAAACGATCAAAGAGCTGAGCGCCATTTCCCCCCAGGAGCGGATCAGCCAGCGGATCGACAAGTTCTCGGCCATGGGCGTAGTGGTGGAGTAGACGCGGCCCGGCCCCGCGAAGCGGCGCGGCGCGTTACTATTGCAGCATGAAAATCCATTCCATCGACACCGGTTTATTTAAGCTCGACGGCGGCGCCATGTTTGGCGTGGTGCCCCGCAGCATGTGGCAGAAGCTGAATCAGCCCGACGCTAACAATATGTGTACCTGGGCTATGCGCTGCCTGCTGATTGAGGATGGCGCCCGGCTGCTGCTCATTGACAACGGTATTGGGAAGAAGCAGGACGAGAAATTCCGGGGTCATTTTTACCTGCACGGCGACGACACACTGGAAAAATCTCTGCGCAAGCTGGGCTTTACCAGCGCCGATATCACCGACGTCTTTCTGACCCATCTGCATTTCGACCACTGCGGCGGCTCGGTGCAGCGCCGGCCCGACGGGGCGCTGCAACTGGCCTTCCCCAACGCTACTTATTGGAGCAACGAAGCGCATTGGGACTGGGCGGTGACGCCGAATCCCCGCGAGAAAGCCAGTTTTCTCAAAGAGAATATCTTACCGATTCAGGAAAGCGGCCACCTAAAATTTGTCGACCTGCGGGCCGGCGTCCCCGCCGATTTGCCCCAGTTTCGGGAAATTATTCTGGCCGACGGGCACACCGAGAAAATGATGGTGCCGGTGATGAACTATAAGGGCCGCACCCTGGCCTTCATGGCGGATCTGCTGCCCAGCGCCGGTCATATCCCCCTGCCCTACGTAATGGGCTACGACATGCGCCCACTCATCACCATGACCGAAAAAGAAGCTGTGCTGCGCCGGGCGGCCGACGAAAACTGGATTCTGCTGCTCGAACACGACGCCACCAACGAAGCCTGCACCTTGCAGCACACCGACCGGGGCGTGCGCCTGGCCGAAACGCTCCGGCTGGCGGATTTGTAGCCTGGGCCGGGTTTACGGCCGTCCGGAAATAGCCCAAAAGGTGAGAAAAGCCATTTTAGCCCATGAGTCCTCAGCCGCTTAGCCCGTCCTTACCGTCCGCTGGCTACGCGCTGGGGCTGGCTTTGTCGGGCGGCGGTGCGCGCGGCATTGCGCACCTGGGTGTGCTGGCGGCGCTCGAAGAATTGCAGCTGCCGGTGGCGCGGTTGGCGGGCGTCAGCTCGGGGGCGATTGCGAGCGTTTTTTACGCCGCCGGCTTTCCGCCCCGCGAGATTTTGCGGCTGCTCCTGGCCACCAATGTTTTCCGGCTCACGCGGCCGGCGTTCAGTCGGTTTGGGCTTTTGCGGCTCGATGCGGTCGAACAGCTGCTGGCCCGGCACTTGGGTAGCACCATCAATTTTGAGGATTTACGCCTGCCGCTCACCCTCGTGGCGACCGATCTGATGGCGGGCGAGTCGGTTTATTTCAGTGCCGGGCCGCTGCTGCCGCCGCTGCTGGCCTCGTCGGCGGTGCCCATCATCTACCGGCCGGTGGAGTACCAGGGGCGGCAGCTGGTCGATGGCGGCCTGCTCAATAACCTGCCTGTGGAGCCGCTGCTCGGTCACGCCGGTCTGCGGGTGGTGGGCGTGCACTGCAATCCCATCAACCCGCAGGCCCGCATTCCCAACTTCCGCCGGCTCATCGAGCGCACGCTGCACCTGGCCATCAACGCCAACACGGCGGCGCGTAAAAGCCAGTGCCATTTGCTGCTCGAGCCGCCCGAGCTGCGGCACTACCGCCCGCTGGGCTACCGGCGCGGGCCGGAGCTCTTCGATATCGGCTACCATTACACCCTGAGTCAGGCCGCCGAGCTGCGGGCGCTGCTCAGCCAATAGGGCGCGTTCCCGGCGCCGCCGGGCCATCTTTGCACCGTAAAAAGATGACCCGCGAAAGTGGTTATCGGTAAATTTCTGCCCTCTAACCGCCACCAATCACCCCATCACCAGTATGCCCGCCCGCAAAAAATCTACTTTCTGGTATGTAATGGCCAAACTCGTCTTCGGCGTTTCCGGCTGGAAGCTCGGGGATATTTTCGACCCGGAGATCAAGAAAAGTATGCTGATCGCAGCCCCGCACACCAGCAACTGGGATATTATCCTGGCCCGGGCCGCATTCTACCTCATGGGCGTGGACGTGCGCTTCACCGTGAAAAAAGAGTGGACCACCCACTGGCTGCTCGGCGGTCTGGTCAAAGCCATCGGCGGCCTGCCCGTCGACCGCAGCCGCAATAACAGCCTTGTGGACGGCATGGTCAAGCTCTTCGCCGCGCACGACGAGCTGGTGATTATGATCACTCCTGAAGGCACCCGCGCCTACCAGCCGCGCTGGCGCAAGGGTTATTATTTTGCTGCCCTGAACGCCCACGTGCCCATCCGGCTGGGCTACCTCGATTACCGGATTAAAGAAGCCGGCATCGGCCCCGCCGTGTATCCGACGGGTAATTACGAAGCCGACGAAGCCCAAATAAAAGCCTTCTACCGGACCAAAACCGGCCGCTTTCCGGCCCAGGGAGTGCGCTAAACGGCTGGTTGAAAACAAAAAAACCGGGGGATTAAAAATGACCAATTGGCTTCATTTTTAATCCCCCGGTTTTTTTTTATAGTTCCTGTTTAATCCTGGGTCAGGGCGTAGGCCACTAGGTTAGCGCCCATGCGCAGCGCCGCGTCGTGGACGGCGGGCGGGTCTTCGGGGTAAGTGCCGACGTCCTCCCAGCCGTTGCCGAGGTCGCATTCGTAGCTGTAGAAGCACACCAGGCGGCCTTTGTAGAGCAGGCCGAAGCCCTGGGCGCGCTTGCCGTCGTGCTCATGAACTTTGGGCAGGCCGCGCGGGAAGGCGAATTTCTGATGGTAAATCGGGTGGGAGTAGGGCAGCTCCACGAATTCCAGCTCGGGAAAAACCTTCTTCATCTCGGGGCGAATAAATTTATCCAGCCCGTAGTTATCATCAATGTGCAGGAAGCCGCCGCCGGTGAGGTAGCGCCGCAGATTCCGGGCTTCGGCGGCGGTGAAGCTCACGTTACCGTGCCCGGTCATGTGGATGAAGGGGTAAGCGAGCAGCTCGGGCGCATCGAGCTCCACGGTGGCTTCGTCGGGGGCGATATTGGTTTTCAGGGTCTGATTGCAGAACTGAATCAGATTGGGCAGCGAGGTTTTGTTGGCATACCAGTCCCCGCCGCCGCCGTAGTGCAGCTTGGCAAGATGAAAGCTGGGGGCGGGCGGCCCGGCCGCCGTGAGCGCGAGCAGCAGGGCGAGGGTGAGGAGCAAAGGTTTCAGCATGGAATGAGATCGCCGGTCGAAAGCCGGGCTTCAGCGGCAACAGTTAAAAGTCGGAATTTACTCCGGGCGGGCCAGATGCACGGTAAACACGGCCGCCAGCGCCGCCGTTTCCGTCCGCAGACGCGAGGCGCCCAACGTAACCGGCCGAATCCCGCGACTGAGCGCCAGGCTAATTTCAGCGGGGGTGAAATCCCCTTCTGGCCCGATCAGCACGCAGCAGCCCGGGCCGGCGGCGGCCACTTGCGTCAGGGCCTTGCGCTCGCCGGCTTCCAGGTGGGCGATAAAGGTGGTCTCGGGCGTCACTTCCGCCACTAAAGCCGCGAAATCCGTCATTTCATCCAATTGCGGCAGCCAGGCCTGGCCCGATTGCTTGAGGGCGCTCACGGCAATTTTTTCTAGTCGTTCCAGCTTCAGCTCCCGGCGTTCGGAGCGGGCGCAGCGCAGGAAGGTGATGCGCTCGACGCCGATCTCCACCGCTTTTTCCACGAACCACTCCATTCGGTCGATATTTTTAGTGGGCGCCACGGCGATGTGGGTGAAGTAGGGCCGGGCCGGCACCGCTTCGCGGTGGCTGATGCGGAGCTGGCAGCGTTTGGCGTTGGCGTCGGCCACGGTGGCGGGGAAGCGCCCGCCCCGGCCGTCGAGCAACTCTACGGCCTCGCCGACGCTCAGGCGCAGGACGCGCACGGCGTGCTTGCTCTCGTCTTCGGAGAGCTGGTAAGCGGGCTGGTCGGCCGCGAGATCGGGGGCAAAAAAGGTCAGCATAGGGGGCGAAGGTCGGGCCCGGAGCGGTAGTACCGGCCGGAGGGCGAGCCAGAGCGAATGTTCGGAGTAGCAAAAAACCCCCGTTGGCTCCGGGCCGACGGGGGTTTTGAATTAAACGGAATCGGCGGATTTAAGCGGTTACGCCCACTCGGGCCGCGATTTTGGGGGCGCCGGCCAGAATTGCTTCGTTGGCAAAGTCGGCGTATTTCTTGAAGTTTTCCACGAATTTCTCGGCCAGGGCGGCCGCGGTGGTGTCGTAGGCGGCTTTGTCGGCCCAGGTGTTGCGCGGGTCCAGAATTTCGGACGGTACGCCGGGCACCGCGCCGGGCACTGCCACGCCGAAGATGGGGTGCTGGGTGAATTTCACCGCGCTGAGCTGGTCGTTGAGGGCGGCCGTAATCATGGCGCGGGTGTAGGCCAGCTTCATGCGCGAGCCGGTGCCGTAGCTGCCGCCCGTCCAGCCAGTGTTGATGAGCCAGACGTTGATGTCGGGATTCTCATCCATCTTGTGGCCCAGCATTTCCGCGTACCGGGTGGGGTGCAGGGGCAGGAAAACAGCCCCGAAGCAAGCCGAAAAAGTCGTCTGCGGCTCGGTAACGCCCATTTCGGTACCCGCGACTTTAGCCGTGTAGCCCGACATGAACAGGTACATGGCGTGACTCTTATCGAGCTTGCTGATGGGCGGCAGCACGCCGAACGCATCGGCCGTGAGGAAGAAAATATTCTTCGGTACCCCGCCCACCGAGGGCTCAATGGCATTGTCGATGAAATCGATGGGGTAGGCCGTGCGGGTGTTCTCCGTGACCGACTTATTGGCGTAGTCCACCGTGTGGGTGCCGGGGACAAAGCGTGTGTTCTCCACAATGGCGCCGAAGCGGATGGCATCCCAGATCTGCGGCTCCTTTTCCCGGCTCAGGTCGATGACTTTGGCGTAGCAGCCGCCTTCGAAGTTGAAGATGCCTGCGTCGGGCGTCCAGCCGTGCTCGTCGTCGCCGATCAGGCCCCGGTTAGGATCGGCGGAAAGGGTCGTTTTGCCGGTGCCCGAAAGGCCAAAGAAGATGGCCGTATCACCTTGCTCGCCCACGTTGGCCGAGCAGTGCATGGGCAGGGTATTGCGTTCGTGGGGCAGGAGATAGTTCAGCACTCCAAAAATCCCTTTTTTCATCTCCCCGGCGTAGCCCGTGCCGCCGATGAGGATCATCTTCTTCGTGAAGTTGATGATGGCGAAATTACTCTGGCGGGTGCCGTCCACGGCCGGGTCGGCTTCGAAGCCGGGGGCGCAGATGATGCTGAAGTCAGGAGTCCAGCTGGTGTCGTCGCCCTCGGCGGGGCGCAGGAACATGTTGTGGCAGAATAGATTGTGCCAGGCCTGCTCGTTTACCACGCGCAGCTTGAGCTGATAGGCGGGGTTGGCGCCGGCGTAGGATTCGCGCACGTACAACTCTTTATCGGCCAGGTAGGCCACCATCTTTTGGTGCAGCAGGTCAAATTTTTCGGTTTCGAAGGGAATGTTGATCTCGCCCCACCACACGCTGTTTTCGGTGTTGGCATCTTTCACTACAAACCGGTCTTTGGGGGAGCGGCCGGTAAACTTGCCGGTGTCGGCCATGAGCGCCCCGGTGTCGGTCAGGCTACCTTCTTCGCGGCGCAGCGCGTGCTCGACCAGCTCGGCGGGAGTCAGGTTGAGGTGCACAGTTGCCATTTGTTGAAAACCAAGCGGCTGCAACCGTTTGTGGACATCGGGGTAGGTGGATTCGGCCATGGGCGGGAGAGGGAGTAACCGGTAATGAGATTAGAGATACAGACTACAATATTAGCTACAAACTGTTTCTGGCCGGGCTTCGGAATGACTTTTCGGGTCCGGGCGGCAGCTCATAATGCCGAAACTTTCCTAGATTTACCATCCCCTGATTGCGCTGGTTGCGCGGCAGACCCATTTTTACGCGCCTCGACTTCTCATTCTTCTTCCTGGTTCCCAATGCAAACTATTCCTGCCCAGCCCGAACAACTCCAGCCCGCCGAGTCCACGAGTCACCCGCGGGGCCTTTACCTGCTGTTTGCCACCGAGATGTGGGAACGATTCAGCTACTACGGTATGCGGGCCGTGCTGGTGCTGTTCCTCACCAAAGCCATGATGATGGACAAGGCGTTTGCCTCCAAATTCTACGGCGGCTACACTAGTTTGATCTACCTCACGCCCCTGATCGGAGGTTTTATTTCTGACCGCTACTGGGGCAACCGGCGCTCCATTCTCACCGGCGGTTTGCTCATGGCCCTGGGCCAGTTCACGCTGTTTGTCGCGGCGTCCAATTTCGGGGCGGCGGCCACCCACGTTTTCAGCCACCAGCTGCTCTACCTGGGGCTGGGTATGATGATTCTGGGCAATGGGTTCTTCAAGCCCAATATCTCGTCCATGGTCGGCTCGCTCTACAGCGCTTCCGATAAGCGCAAGGATGCGGCGTACACCATCTTTTACATGGGTATCAACTTAGGTTCTTTCATCGGCAATACCATCACCAGCCTTATCAGCGATACCGGCCATTCTGAGGATTTCCGCTGGGCCTTTCTGGCCTGCGGCATTGCCATGCTGCTGGGCACGGGCGTCTTTCAGTGGGGCAAAAACAAGTACCTGCACACGCCCGAAGGCGTGCCGGTGGGCGAAACCCCGGCTATTTCGGGCGGCATCAAGGGCGTGTTTGCCTTGTTGCCGGTTATTCTGGCCGTCATCATTGGCGTATTTTACCTGGATACGGCCAAGTTCTCGACCATTGTCCCGTTGTTGCTCGTGGCCGTGGTGGCCATCATCGCCCTCATCTTCACCGATAAATCACTCACGCCGGGTGATATTCAGCGGGTGCTGGTGATTTTCATCGTGTCGTTCTTCGTGGTGTTCTTCTGGGCGGCTTTCGAGCAAGCCCCGGCCTCGCTCACTTTTTTTGCCGATGAGCAGATGAACCGTAACCTGTTTGGCTATACGCTGCCGGCCAGCCTGTTCCAGAACCTGAACGCCATATTCGTGGTGGTGGGAGCCCCGCTCATGGCCGTGGTCTGGACAGTGCTGGGCCGGCGTAATGCCGAGCCGCCATCTCCCCTCAAAATGGCTTTTGGCCTGGCCTTTCTGGCCCTGGGTTACCTGGTGATGTGCTTCGGCGTGCACAACCTGCAGCCCGGCGTGAAGGTGAGCATGTTCTTCCTCGTGGCCTTGTACTTCCTGCACTCGGTGGGGGAGCTGTGCCTGTCGCCCATTGGCTTGTCGCTGGTGAACAAGCTCTCGCCGGTCAAATTCAGCTCCCTGCTGATGGCCGTTTGGTTCGTGGCCAATGCCATTGCCAACTATCTCGCCGGCTTCATGAGCAGCCTTTACCCCGAAGCCGGCAAACCCGCCAAGCACCTGCTGGGCTTCGAAATCACGGGCCTCTACGGGTTCTTCATGGTGTTCGTCGTATCGGCTTCGGTGGCGGCTCTCATCCTCTTTCTGGTCAACCGCAAGCTGGTGAAGATGATGAACGCGCCGGTATAAGTGCCGGACTTTTAGCTCAATACTTCAAAGCCTCTGACCATCGGTCGGGGGCTTTTTTGGGTTTAATAGCGTCCAATTAAAGCTCTTTTCCTTTCAGTCAGTCCGCTTCAATCCAAAGCCAAAAAAACCCCGCCGGCATAACCGGTGGGGTTTTCTCTGAAAAGCGGGGCGCGAACTGCGCGGCTTGATTTACATCATGCCGCCCATGCCACCCATGCCGCCCATACCACCATCGCCGTGGCCGTGGCCGCCGTCTTTTGGCTCGGGCTCATCCGAAATAACGGCTTCGGTGGTCAACAACAGGCCGGCGATGCTGGCTGCGTTCTCCAGCGCGAGGCGGGTTACTTTGGTTGGGTCGATGATGCCGGCCGCCACGAGGTTCTCGTAGCGATCCTCGCGGGCATTGTAACCGAAGTCACCTTTGCCTTCGCGCACCTTCTGCACCACCACCGAACCTTCGCCCCCGGCGTTGGCAACGATGGTCCGCAATGGCGACTCCAGGGCCGTGCGGATGATGTTGACACCGGTCCGCTCGTCGCTGTTGTGGGTATTCACGGCATCGAGTGCCTCAATGGCGCGCACCAGGGCGACCCCGCCGCCGGGTACTACACCTTCCTCAACGGCGGCGCGGGTGGCATGCAGGGCATCGTCCACGCGGTCCTTCTTCTCTTTCATTTCCACTTCGGTGCTGGCGCCGATGTAGAGAATTGCCACGCCGCCGCTCAGTTTGGCGAGGCGCTCCTGCAGTTTCTCCTTGTCGTAGTCCGAGGTCGTGGTTTCCATCTGAGCCTTGATCTGCGCGATACGGCTCTTGATGTTCTCCTTGTCACCCTTACCGTTAACGATCGTGGTGTTGTCTTTGTCGATGATGATTTTTTCGGCCGTGCCCAAGTATTCCAGGGTCGCGTTCTCGAGTTTGTAGCCCTGCTCTTCGCTGATGACGGTACCGCCCGTGAGGGTGGCAATGTCTTCCAGCATGGCCTTACGGCGGTCGCCGAAGCCGGGAGCTTTCACGGCCGCGATTTTGAGCGAGCCGCGCAGCTTGTTCACTACCAGGGTAGCGAGGGCTTCGCCGTCCACATCTTCGGAGATGATAACCAGGGGCTTACCGGTTTGCAGCACTTGCTCCAACACGGGCAGGAGCTCCTTCATGGTGCTCACTTTCTTGTCGTAGATGAGCACGTAAGGCGACTCGAACTCTACTTCCATTTTCTCCGGGTTGGTCACGAAGTATGGGGAGAGGTAGCCGCGGTCGAACTGCATGCCTTCCACCGTTTTTACTTCGGTTTCCGTGCCGCGGGCTTCTTCCACCGTGATGACGCCTTCTTTGCCCACTTTCTCCATGGCATTGGCAATCATCTGACCGATCTCGGCATCGTTGTTGGCCGAAATCGTACCCACCTGAGCAATCTCAGCCGAGTTCTCGATTTTCTTCGACTGCGCTTTCAGGTTGGCTACCACGGCGATCACCGCCTTGTCGATCCCGCGCTTCAGGTCCATCGGGTTAGCCCCGGCGGCTACGTTTTTCGAGCCGGCCATGTAGATGGCCTGGGCCAGTACGGTAGCCGTCGTGGTGCCGTCGCCAGCCTGGTCGGCCGTCTTGGAAGCCACTTCTTTCACGAGCTGAGCGCCCATGTTCTCAATCGGATCGCGCAGCTCAATTTCCTTGGCCACGGTCACGCCGTCCTTGGTAATGGTGGGCGCGCCGAATTTTTTGTCGATGATGACGTTCCGGCCTTTAGGGCCAAGAGTCACTTTCACGGCGTTCGCCAGTTTATTTACACCGGCCTGCAAGCGGGCGCGGCCTTCGGTGTCGAATTGGATGTTCTTAGCCATCGGGGGTAATGAGAGGAATTAAGGAATAAGGTGAAAAGGATTTCGCCCGGCCTACAGGACGGCGAAAATGTCCGACTCGCGCATGATGAGGTAATCATCGCCATCGACGGTGATTTCCGTGCCGGCGTACTTGCCGTACAACACCTGGTCGCCCACGCTGACCTGCGGCTTGATGAGCGAGCCGCTGTCGGCGGTTTTGCCTTCGCCCACGGCCACCACTTCACCGCGCTGCGGCTTCTCCTTGGCGGTGTCAGGGATGATGATACCGGATTTGGTTTTCTCCTCGGCGGCGGCCGACTTGATGATGACGCGGTCGGCCAGCGGTTTCATGCTAAGTGCCATTATGTATGTCTTTTGGGTGAATTGTGTGAAAAAACAGTGTTCCCGGCCCTGCTCCACTTCCCGTGCCAGTACCGTCAACCTGACAAAATGGGCAGTTTTCGGAGCTGGAAGCTGGCAGAAATGGCGGGCAGCAGTCCCCCCGGCCCCGGGTCCGTCCCGGACGAGCTTCGTCCCGGAAACCCTAAAGTCGTATATATTATTAATTGTTATAATCTTACTCCGCTCCCCGTTCGGTCCGGCGCAAAATCAATTCCTGCCATCGGGCAAGGGCCGGCATAATGCCCGGCTTTGCTCCACAAAAAAGCCGGCGCCTCCCGAAGGAAGCACCGGCTTTTACAAAGAAGAATGCGGATCGTGTTTATTTGGCCGGTTGGGGCGCGGGGGCCGCAGCCGGCGCTTTGGCGGGGGCTGCGGGAGCCGGGGCCGTACCAGCTGGGGCCGGGGCGCCGGGCGTCAGGGCAGGGGCGGGCAGGCGGGTTTCGAGGGCGCGCTGCTGGTTGACGCTGCGGACCGGGCCGGTGCTATTGCGCGTGAGCATGTGGGTGCCAAGGGTGAGGACCATCAGGCCGATGGCGAAGCCCCAGGTGAGTTTTTCGAGCAGGTCGCCGGTGCGCTTCACGCCCATCATGCTGGCGGCCCCGCCGGCGCTGAACTGGCTGGAGATTCCGCCGCCTTTCGGGTTTTGGGCCAGCACCACAAGGGCCAGCAGGAAACACACGACGAGAATGAGGACAATGATGAGGGTGTACATGAGCAGCAGAGAAGTCGAAAAGAGGCCGTTTAAGCCGGGGGTTGTAATTGTTGGATTTGGGCCGTAAAGTACGCTATTTTTTCCGGCTGCTTCACCATCAGCCGCTCATAAACTTCAATGGCGCGGGCGGTTTTGCCCTGCCGCACGAGGATGCGGGCGAGGCTTTCGGAAGCCAGATCGGGCACGGCGTTGGTGCTGCGCACGCTCAGATCGGTCTGCGCGTTGGGCGTGGGCGGCAGCATGGCGCCCCGGGTCAGGCGCGGCTGCCGCCGCAGGAAGTTGTTGATCAGGTCCAGCGACGAAGGCACGACAACCACCGGCGGGCAGTGCGTAGCCCAGTGCTGCAGCAGCAGCGGGTCGGGCTCGAAGGGCGCGCCGGGCGGCGGCAGGGGCGTGGCCGGCGTCTGACTCGTAGCTATCTGCACCGCCGCATATTCCGGCGTTCCCGCCTTGATCGACAGCAGGTTCAGCAGCTGCATGGAGAAACCCAGCCGGCTGCTTTCGCCCAGCGCGTAGCCCACCGTATTATCCCCGGTGAAGGCCGCCGGGGTGAGCACGGCCGCTATGGCAACGGGTACTATCACTCCCGGAATCACCTTTTCGGCCGGCCGGCCGGGGCCGCTCAGGTTGCGGGTAACGGCGGCGGCGGCCCATTCATCCACCAGCCCCGGGAGCTGGTAAGCGGGCTCGGCCGCCGGGGGCGTTTCCGCCAGTCCGAATTCAAAGCGGGCCGCGCCCACCTCGGCGGGAGGGCGGATGGCCGGCGCCTGCGCCGGCAAATCTTCCAGCGCGACCAGCGCGGGCGCGGGTATAAATTCGGCTGTTGCTGCTGCCGCGGCTTCCACTATGGCTTCCACCTCAGCTTCTAACTCAGCCGTGCTGGTCAAAATAATTACGCCTTCCCGATCCAACAGCGCGGGGATCGCGTCTGCTGCGGGCGCGGCGCTCAGATCCGGATTGGTATCCACCACGATGGGGAGCGGAACCAGGGGCAGCGGTAGCAGCTCCGGCATCGCCGCCGCAATCGGAATCGCAGCTGGGGCCGTGGCCGGAATTGGTTCGGACGCTACCTCGATGATAAGCTCCGAAGCCGGTTCGGTGACAATGGGCTCCGCCACCACCGTGATAATGGGCTCAACGACCGGCACCGGCGCGGCGGGGAGCAGGGCGGTCGGCGCAATGACGGGCGCGGGCACTGCCGTTACTACTTCGGCTTCGGCTGCTGCTTCGGTTGTTGGTTCTTCGACCGCAATGGCTGCCGGGTCCGTCGTCATCGGCGCTTCCGCCATTACCTCGGTCGGCGCGGCCGGAGCTACTTGCTCGATGAGCCGGCGCAGCAGGGTGCGGTCGGCGGCGTAGGTGGCGGCGCGGCGCAGACGCTGGCCCGCCAGCATGGTGCCCTGATCGTGGGCAGCCTTAGCCAGTAGCAGGTGGGCCGTCTGGCAGTAGGGAAAGGTCTGGGCCAGCTGTTCGAGCTCGCGCACTTCCGCCGGGCCGAGGGCGGTGGGGTGGTCGAGAACGTGCAGAAGCGTAGCGCGGGTCACGGGGAAAGAGCGGCTTTAGGAGAACAGCAAAAGATAGCCGCGATTCCGGTTGTGGCGCGGCGGGCAGATTAGCAGGGTCGCAACATTACGCTAATTTAAGCAGATGGCCCCGGACCCGTTCCCGGCCGCTGTGGTCGTTACCAGTTAGCCACCGACTTATTGAATATATCAGTAACTATTTTATCGGTGGTCCGGCGCACGGCGTTCGGATCGCTGTTGATCGTGGCGATATTCTGGGCGGCGGAAAAATCGTCGAAATTCTGGAAGATCTGCTCGAAACTCTGCTTGTCGTCCTTGGAATTGGTGAAGCGGATTTTAACCTGAATGGTGAGGCGGTTGGAGCCGGCCTGGTCCACGCCGTTGACCTTCTGAATCGAGGCCGGCGCGAAATCGTAGGCGATGATACTGCCGGCAAACTGCAGGTCGCCATCGCGGGGCACCAGCTTGAGGTTGGTATTGCGCTGGAAATAATCCTTCAGATCCTCGGTGAAGCGCTGGGTGAGGAAGGCCGGGCCGGTTGAGGCGTTATTCTGAATGGTGGCAATGGAGATGGTCCGCACGGCCGGGTCAATGTTGGTGCCGTTGAACGAGTACACGCTACAGCCACTCAGCCCCCAGAATAGCGGCAGCAGTACCAGCCAGCCCCATTTTTTCAACCCCGGCCCAACTTCCGTCCGCCGCTTGCCGGCCCCGGTCTTAGACTTGCTCCAGATCATACTGCTTGAGTTTACGGTACAGCGTACGCTCGGAAATTCCCAGATCGTGGGCGGCGTACTTGCGCTTATTGTTATGCTTTTTGAGGGCTTTGAGAATCATTTCGCGCTCCTTCACGTCGAGCGAAAGGGTTTCCTCCTCGGTTTCGTGCGGGATGTCTTCCACGGGCACCTCGTCGTCGTAGGTCGTCACCACCGGCTCGCTGTTGTAGGAGCTGGGGGCGGGCGGCAGGAAATATTCGGCGGCCGGGGCGTTTTCGAACGAGCCGGCCGGCGCGGTATTGCTGAACAGGTGGCTGTTCTGGCGCAGCAGTTCCTGGGCTTCCTGCGGGCGTTGGCCGGTGGCCAGCTCGAGCACCATTTTCTTCAGGTCCGTCATGTCGCGGCGCATGTCGAACAGGATTTTATAGAGCAGATCCCGCTCGGAATAGCCGGCCGTGGCGCCCTCGGCCGCGCCCGAACCCAGCAGCATGGGCAGGCGGCTGACCTGACTCTGCGGCAGGTACGGGGCCAGCCGGCGGGCATCCACGTCGCGGTCGGTTTCGAGGACCGACATCTGCTCGGCGATGTTCTTGAGCTGGCGGATGTTGCCGGGGAAGCGGAAGCGCGTGAGCGCCGGCACCGCGTCGGGCAGCAGATTGATGGGGCGGGTGCGGTAGCGCTCGGCCGCATCCGAAGCAAACTTGCGGAACAGCAGGTAGATGTCGTCGCCCCGCTCGCGCAGCGGCGGCACCGTGATGGGCACGGTATTGAGCCGGTAGTAAAGATCTTCGCGGAAAGTGCCGGACTGCACGCGGTCGAGCAGGTTGACGTTGGTGGCCGCTACCACGCGCACGTCGGTTTTCTGCACTTTGCTGCTGCCCACGCGGATAAACTCGCCGTTTTCCAGCACGCGCAGCAGGCGGGCCTGGGTGCCCAGCGGCATCTCGCCGATCTCATCGAGGAAGATGGTGCCGCCGTTGGTTACTTCAAAGTAGCCCTTGCGGGCTTCGTTGGCGCCCGTAAACGAGCCTTTCTCGTGACCAAAAAGCTCCGAATCAATGGTGCCTTCGGGGATGGCGCCGCAGTTGATGGCAATGAACTGCCCGTGCTTGCGCGGCGAGAGCGCGTGGATAATCTTGGAGAACGACTCCTTACCCGACCCGCTTTCGCCGGTAATGAGCACCGTCATGTCGGTGGGCGCGACTTGCGCGGCCACCTGAATGGCGTAATTCAGCGCCGGCGCATTGCCGATGATGCCGAACCGGAGCTTGATGGATTGAATTTCGGAAGGTGTCAAGGATAGAAAAATATAGTGCACTCAGGCAGCGATTATCGGACGGTGAGGTGAGATCGGAAGGGCGCTTTTTTCCGCCGGAACCAAACCGCAGACAAGGATTAAATCGAGGCAACCGCCTCGCCCAGCAGGGTGCTGGCGGACGCGGAATGCACCAGCACGTTCACGTAGTCGCCCTTGACAAAGTCCTGGCGGGGAAAAATGACGACCTGATTCTGGCTGTTGCGTCCGCTCAGGTGTTCTTTCGAACGCTTGGAAAAATTCTCCGCCAGCACCCGGTGCACGCGGCCGATGCCGCGCTGATTCCGCTCGGCGCTGTGCAGCTGCTGCAGATCAATAACTTCCTGCAGGCGGCGTTTTTTTACTTCCAGCGGAACATCGTCGGCCAGCTTGCGGGCGGCTAGCGTGCCGGGACGCTCCGAGTAGAAGAACATGTACGCCATATCGTAGTGCACTAAGTGCATCAGGCTGAGCGTGTCGCGGTGCTCGTCCTCGGTTTCGGAGCAGAATCCCGAAATCATATCCGAGCTGATGGCGCAGTCCGGCCCCAGAATCCGGCGGATGGCCTGCACCCGCTCCTCGTACCAGGGCCGGTCGTAGGTGCGGTTCATGAGGGCCAGCACGCGGGAGTTGCCGCTCTGGGCGGGCAAGTGGATGAACTTGCAGATGTTGTCGTGGCGCACCATGGTGTGGAGCACCTCGTCGGTGATGTCCTTGGGGTGCGAGGTGGAGAAGCGCACGCGCAGCTCGGGGCTCACCAGGGCCACCTGTTCCAGCAGCTGGGCGAAGTTCACCTGCTCGGCGCCATCGGCGGACGCCCATTTGTAGCTGTCCACGTTCTGGCCCAGCAGGGTAACTTCCTTGTAGCCCTGGGCCAGCAGGTCGCGGGCTTCGCGCAGAATGCTGTGGGCGTCGCGGCTGCGCTCGCGGCCCCGGGTGAAGGGCACCACGCAGAACGAGCACATATTGTCGCAGCCGCGCATGATGCTGATGAAGGCCGACACGCCGTTGGAATTCAGGCGCACCGGCGTGATGTCGGCGTAGGTTTCTTCGCGGCTCAGCAGCACGTTCACGCCCTTCTGGCCGCCGTCGACCTGCGCAATGAGCTGGGGCAAGTCGCGGTACGCATCGGGGCCGACGACGAGGTCGACGATCTTCTCTTCCTCCAGAAATTTGCTTTTCAGCCGCTCGGCCATGCAGCCGAGCACGCCCACCAGCAGGCCGGGGTTGCGCTTTTTGTGGGAGTTGATCTGGGAAAGGCGCATACGCACGGTTTGCTCGGCCTTTTCGCGGATGGAGCAGGTATTGAGCAGGACGAGGTCGGCACTGGCCAGGTCGTCGGTCGTGTCAAAGCCTTCGTCAAATAAAATGCTCGACACAATTTCGGAGTCCGAGAAATTCATCTGGCAGCCGTAGCTCTCAATGTAGAGCTTGCGCTGGCGCCCGGTGCGGGTAGCGGCGCTCACGCGTACTTCGCCGCTGGGCGTAGCCTCGGGCGCGGGGACTTCTTTATCTAAAAAATCAAGGGTTAGCAGAGCTTGGGACATAGGGGCAGCGCGGTTCAGCGGGGCGCAAAGATACGTCGACGCCGGGTAAAATGACAGAATGGCAGAGTGACGATTGCTTAGCCATTCAGTAACGAATTGGTCATCCTGAGCTTACGAAGGACCTTCTCCCGCGCGAACAGCTTGCAGTATTCCAACTTATTGTGAATGATTCAACTGATTTTTAAACAGCTTCGACCCTGATAACCGTGTTGAGCACTTCCAGCAAAGCCCGGGCTTTGAGCAGGCACTCCTCGTACTCCCGCTCGGGGTCGGAGTCGAAAGTGATCGCGGAGCCGACCTGAAAGCTGAGGTAGCCGGTATCCTGCCGGTATTGCAGCGAGCGAATGACGACGTTGAGCTCAAAGTCGCCGTCCGGTCCCAGGTAGCCGATGCTGCCGCTGTAGAGGCCGCGCCGGCTGTTTTCGTAGTGCTCGATGAGCTGCATGGCCCGGATTTTCGGGGCTCCGGTCATCGAGCCCATGGGAAAGGTGGCGTGCAGCACCGCCGGCAGGTCGGCGTCGGGCCGCAGGTCGGCCGCTACGGTCGAAATCATTTGCCAGAGATGGCGGAAAGGGTAGAGGCCGAAGAGCTCCGGCACGCGCACGCTGCCGGTTTGGGCCACGCGGGCGAGGTCGTTGCGCACCAGGTCCACAATCATCAGGTTTTCGGCGCGCTCCTTTTCGTCCTCGAATAAGGTCTGGCGCTGCTGCGCGTCTTCCGCCGGCGTGGCCCCGCGCCGGATGGTGCCTTTAATGGGCTGGGAAACGATGAGTGGCGCGCGGTGTGATAAAAACCGCTCGGGCGAGGCGCACAGCAGAAAGTGATCGTGCCAGCGAATGAAGCCGGCGAAGGGCGCGGGTGAGGCCGCCATCAGCCGCCAGAAGACGTCAACGGGCGCCAGGGTGATACTCTCGGCGTAAAATTCCTGACACAGATTCAGCTCGTACACCTCGCCGTTGAGGATTTCCTCGCGGATAGCAGTAACGGCCTGCAGGTACTCGGCCTTAGACAGACGCGGGCGCAGCGCGGGAACCTGGGGCGTCGGCTGTTCGGGTACCGCCCGCGCCAGAATAAGCGCCAGCACGCCCGCCGTTTGCCCGTGCAGCTCCACCACGTCGGCTCGCCAGCAGAGCCAGGTTTGGGGCGTAAAAAAATGCAGCTCCGGCCATTCGTATCCCGCGAAATTTTCGCTGGTCAGCGCCTCAATCTCGTTCTTTAAATCATAAGAAATAAAACCGCAGCGCGGCGGCTGGTCCGCCGGCGGGGTGCGCAGGTCGGGCAGCGAGTGGGCCGCATCGGCCCCGGCATCGCCCACGGCCAGCAGGCGCTCGAAGGGGCCGTGGGGATAATCCAGGTCGTTGGGCTCGAAGTAGGCGCAGTGCGGAAAATCGGCCGCCCAGTGCAGCGCCCGCATCCGAAAATCGGCGGGTAGCTCCGCTAGCGGAATAATGATACAGCGGGAAGAATCGGTGGAAGTCGTCACGGATTAATATTCAGGGAGCGATCCCGCAGCGGGCCGGATCGCGGTTTTAACAGGCAACTTCCTGCTTTGGCTTCAGGGCAGCTCGCGCAGGGCCAGGGTGGCTTTGGCGTCGGTGCTGTTTTTGTACTCGTGCCAGGGATAGTGCAGGGCTTTTTCAAAGTAGGAGCGGGCCAGCGCCTTCTGGCCGGCCTCCCGGGCCAGGTAGCCGAGCTGCAGGGCGGCCTGCGGGGCAAAATAATAGGGCGCGTTCTCGCCCGAAACCACCAGCGTCCGCTCGAAAGCCAGCCGGGCTGAATCCAGCCGGCCCAGGCCCTGGTAGGCGCGGGCGCGCCGGTAGGGCTCTTCAATCCGGTCGCGCAGCAGCGTGGCCCAGGAAGGGTGGAAGCTGCGCAAAGTAGCCAAAGCCAGACGGTTATAGCCGCCATCGATTTGCAGGCGGGCGCGGGTGAGGATAGGATTCAACCCCTGGGCCTGCTCGTAGTAATGCTGGGCGTAGTTGTCCTCCTCCATGTCCGTCGGGCCGGGGCGGCTGATCTGCGCCCGGTAGCGGGCCATGACGGCGGCCGGCTGTCCGCCGAGCCACGCCGCGAGGTAGAGCTTGAAAGCGGCGTCTTTGCGGTAGTGCTCGCCGTGGTTTTCGCGCAGAAAAGTTAAGTTTTCGCGCTCCGATCCGGCATAGTCGCCCCGGTAGAGGAGCAGGTCGGCGGCCATGTGGTGCAGGTAGGTCACGGCCAGATAATCCGGGCCGGTGGGCCGGTTGCGGTAGGCAGCCAGCGCGGCCTCGCCGTGGTGCTGGCGCTTATTCACCCCAATGAGCAGGTAGGAATACAGCAGATTATCCGGCTGCTGGGCGTGCAGGCGCTCGGCCAGCCGCAGGGCGTCGTCGGACCTTTTATAGTAGCTCTCCCGGATCAGGGTCAGGTAAATCAGGCTTTCGGTCTGAAAGTCGCTGGCCTGGGTGGCCGCAATGCTCAGGTTGGCCAGGCCGGTGTCGAGGTCGGCCGTCAGCCCCAGCAGCCGCAGCAGCCAGTGGTATCCTTCCGGCAGCGAGCCAATGGCAAACTGGCAGACACCCAATGATTTGCGGGCTGGCACGAACGCCGGATACTGTTTCACTACCGCCTGCATCTGCTGAAACCCCCGGCGTAGGTGCAAGCCGCCCGTCACCAGATGCCGGAACACGAGTTGGCTCAGGCCCAGCTGTAGCGTGATTTCGGCCCGGGCGTAGTCGCGCAGGGCACCCGCCGGGGCGCGGTCCAGGGCCGTGAGGTGGGCGGCCTGACTACTTACCAGCGCCTCGTAACGGCCGGCATTCTGGGTGATGAGCAGCTCGGCAAAATCGGCGCAGTTGGCGACTAGCAGCGGGGCCGGGGCGGCGGGCGTGCCGGCCAGCTCCGGGCGCAGCAGCTCGCGGGCGGTATTCAGCTTCAGCTTCAGCACCTCGGCGTAGGCCCGGCGGCTGTTGGCCGTGAGCTGCGCGGTCGGGGCGCCGGGCAGCGCCGGCGCGGTCACCTGCGGCGGAGAATCCGGGAAAGAAAAGCCCGAAAGCAGAACCCAGCCCAGCGCCCGGGCGAGCGGGCGCCAGCGCCGGGCAGTCAACTTATCCGAAAAAATGCCAGCCAGCAACGTCATCAGCTACCCAATAAAAAAGGAACGGCCCCGGGCCGTTCCTCTTTGGAATTTCAATCAGCAACGGGGGATTTTGAGTTTACCCGAAACCACGGATTTAGACCGCGCGGGCTTCCACGTCGGCCAGAATACGACCGCAGTGCTCGCACACGATGATTTTTTTGTGGGAAATGATATCGGCCTGACGCTGGGGCGGCACCGTGTTGAAGCAGCCGCCGCAGGCATCACGCCGTACGAGCACCACGGCCAGACCGTTGCGCACGTTGCCGCGCACGCGGGTGTAGGCCGTGAGCAGGCGCTGTTCCACTGGCTTGGTGGCTTCCTCGCGCTGGGCCATGATACCGCGCTCTTCCTCTTCGTTCTCGGAGATGATGGTGTCGAGCTCGCCCTTTTTATTGTCGAGGTCCTTACGGCGCTCGTCGAGCTTCTGCTTGGTGCCGCTGATTTCGGCATTCTTCACGTCGATCTGGTACTGCGACTCTTTGATTTTTTTGTCGGCAATCTGGATTTCCAGCCGTTGCAGCTCAATTTCCTTGGCAATGGCTTCGAATTCGCGGTTGTTGCGGACGTTCTGCTGCTGCTCGTCGTACTTTTTAATGAGCGTTTCGGCGTCTTTGCTGGCCTGCTTGCGGCTCTTGATGAAGTCGTTCAGACCCTGAATGTCTTCGTCAAATTTTTTGACGCGCACTTCGTAACCGGCAATTTCGTCTTCCAGATCCCGCACTTCTTCGGGCAAATCGCCGCGCACGCGCCGGATCTCATCGAGCTGCGAGTCAAGGTGCTGCAAAATGAGCAGGGCTTCGAGCTTGGCGGCTACGGGAACGTCGGCGGGGGCCACGGCGGCACTTTTAGCAGTCATACTGAACGGGGTTCGTAGGGGTTACGGCGATTAAGACCGCAAAAGTACGCCCAAATCCGGCCGTTAGCAAATCCTGGAACACTTCATTCGTGAACTGTTCGCTCTCAAAATGGCCGACATCGCAGAGCATAAGCTTACTTTCGGCCCCAAAAAACTCGTGGTATTTCACGTCGCCGGTTACGTAGGCATCGGCCCCGGCTGCCCGCGCCGCCCCGATGAGGAAGGCCCCGGCCCCGCCGCAAATGGCCACGGTCCGGATTTCCCGCTCAAAAGCCGTGAAACGCACCATCGGCACGAGCAGCCGCGTCTTGAGCAGGGCCCGGAAAGCGGCGGGCGCCAGCGCGGTGGGCAATTCGCCCACCATCCCGGCGCCGACGTCCTGGTTGGTGTTTTCGAGCCGGATCAGCTCGTGCGCAATTTCCTCGTAGGGATGCGCGGCCCGCAACGCCCGCATGATGTCCGCCTGCCGGTGCAGGGGCACGAGGACTTCCAGGCGCATATCGGGCAGCGACTCGGGCTGATTGGGCGCCCCGATCACGGGCCGGGCATCGGGGCCGGGCGTGAACGTGCCCTTGCCCACGACCTGAAAGCTGCAATCATGGTATTTACCGATCTGCCCGGCGCCGGCCGCAAACAGGGCCGCCAGCACCCGGGCCGCCACTCCGGCCTGCTCATCTTCGGGCCGATTCGGCACGTAGGCAATGAGCCGGGCCAGCGTGCCGGGTTTCGGGGCCAGCACGCGGGTGTTGGTCAGGCCCAGCTTCTGGGCGAGCTTGTCGTTGACGCCGCCGCGCACGTTGTCGAGGTTGGTATGGGCGGCGTAGATGGCCACGTCGTTTTTGAGCGCCGCGATGATGGTCTGCTCTACTTCATTGGCTCCGGTGAGGCGCTTGAGGGGCCGGAAGATGACCGGATGGTGGCACACCACCACGTTGCAGCCGCGCCGCACGGCCTCGGCCACGATGGCCGGCGTACAGTCCAGGGCCAGCAGCACGCCCGTTATCTCGGCCTGCGGGTTGCCGCACTGCAGGCCTGCGTTGTCGTAGCTTTCCTGGTAGGCGAGAGGGGCCGCCGCTTCCAGCAGGCGGGCAAGGTCTTGAACGGTGGGCATGAAGGCTGCTTAAAGAGGAGAATATAGCGGTTTAGCGGGAACCGGGCCGCAAGTAACTCCCATTCGGCGCCTCCGCCCGGTGGCTGTACTTTTACGCCCCGCTGTTTTGCTGATTTTCCCGCGTATGCCGTCCGTTCTGGCTTTTTTACTGTTGCCGCTTTCCTGGCTCTATGCCGGCGTGCTGGCTGTGCGCAACTGGCTGTACGACGTGGGCTGGTGGCGCGCCGAAACCTTCGCCGTGCCGCTGCTCAACGTGGGTAATCTGCGGGTGGGCGGCACGGGCAAAACCCCGCACGTGAGTTGGCTGGTCGAAGAATTACTGCGCCAGGGCCACCGCCCGGCCATTCTAAGCAGGGGCTACGGCCGCCGCACCCGCGGCCCTCGCCTGTCCGGCCCCGCCGATTCGGCCGCGACGGTGGGCGACGAGCCCTGGCAGTATTTCCAGCAGTTCAGCCCGGCGAAGGTGCCGGTGGCCGTGGCCGAAAAGCGCATTCTCGGCGCGCAGCTGCTGCTGCAAACCTGCCCCGAAATAACCGTTATCGTGCTCGATGATGCCTATCAGCACCGCGCCGTGCGGCCCGCGCTCAATATTTTACTTACGGAGTGGGCCCGGCCCTTCTACGAGGACTTCGTGCTGCCCGCCGGTCGCCTGCGCGAAAGCCGCAGCGGCGCCCGGCGGGCCGATGTTGTGTTTGTTACCAAATGCCCGTCCGACCTTTCGGTTGCGGAGCAAGCAACTATCATAAAGCAGGTTAGCCGCTACGGCCGGCCGGCCATTCCCGTCATTTTTTCCGCTTATGAGTACGGCCGACCCCGGGCCCTGAGCGCCACCGACGCGGAGCTGTTGGCGGCGCCCGTCGGAAAAACGACCGCGCCGGCGCTGCTGCTCACCGGCATTGCGCAGCCCGGCCCGCTCCGCGACTACCTGGAAAGTCAGGGCTACGGGATTCAATACCAGGCCACTTTTCCGGATCACTACGCTTTTCAGCCCGCCGATCTGGCCGCGCTGCGGTCGCATTGGCAGCCGGGCTGGCCTATTTTTACCACCGAAAAAGACGCTACCCGCCTCCAAGCGCCCGAATTGCGGGCCGCCCTGGCCGGGCTGCCGCTCTATACCATGCCGGTGCGGGTAGCGTTTTTGGGCGTCGGCGCCGCTATTCTCCGTCGGCTCCTGCCCGCAGTTCCCCGGCGGGAAGCTTGATTTTTACTTGGACACAACCGGAATTTTCCCCAATCCCGGCCTAATGGCTACCCGTTTGAAGGCACTGCAACAATTTTTTTTATCGACGGGGCCACGCTGGTTCACACTCACGGTCTTACTGCTGGGGCTGGCGCTGCTGGCGGCGCCGTCTGCCCAGGCGCAGGTCGTGGACGACTCCACCAAAGTGATGTACGGGCCCAAAACGACCCGGCTCATTTACGAGGCCGAAGTGCTGCGCGACTCCACTTCCGGCACGCCGCTCGATACCACGCTCACGCGCTGGCCGCAGGCGCAGTTCTGGTTTCACGACACCACGTTTCAGCAGGATCTGGGGGCGGTGGGCTCGGCTTCGCGGCCCCTGCTCTACCAGCCGAACTTGCAGCTAGGCGCGCGTTTCGGCCGCAACGTGTTCGATAAATTCGCCCGCGATGCGACCACGGTGCCGTATTACGATTCGCGCTCGCCGTTCTCTTTCTTTCGGGTCGTGCAGTCGGGCGCCGGGGAGCAGGTTTTTGAGATCAGCTACAGCCGTAGCCTGAAGAAAAACTTCAGCATCGGCTTTGCTTATGAGCGCATTGCGTCGAACAAAATTCTGGCCGCCCGCTCCTCCCGCGACGGCCTGGTCGAGCATTCTAACCTGCTGCTTTTTGGGCGCTATCAGAATGAGAGCGAACGCTACCATTTGCTGTTCAACGTGAGTAACGTGCGGCATCGCGCCATCGAGCAGGGTGGAATCCGGCCGCTGACCTTCAAATCGGCCCCGACGGGCACCTCGCCCGACAGTGTGGTCACCGGCGAAACCCACCCCAGCGACATGTTCAACTACGCCCGGGAACGGGTCTACCTCTCCCAGGCTGTCAATAACGAGGACCGCGACGAGCTTTATTTCACCCAAACCTACCGCCTGCTCAGCCGCGGCCTGACCCTCTACCACACCTTCGACGCTAAGCGACAGTACAACAGCTACTCCGATCAGGCGCTGCAACCGCTCAGCCCCGGCTCCAACAACGTCCTGTTTTACCCGAGCGTTTTGCGCAATACGTCCGCTATTCTCGATCGGGCCGAATACCGCCAGGTCGAGAATACTGTGGGCGTCCTCGGGCGCACCGATGCCGTTGAATACCGCCTCTACGGCCGCCTGCGCGACGCCAGCTTAACATCTCAATCTCTGGTAGTTGACCGCTATCTGGGCTCGGTTCCGACCACTGGCTTGCCCCTGGTGGAAGTGGCGCCCAAACGGACGTTCAACGAAGTGTTTCTGGGCGGCACGGCGGCTTTCAACTACCGCACAATTTACGCGATTGAAACGGCCGGCGAGCTCCACGCCGTTTCAATCGGCAGCCCCTACCAAAACTATCCCGAATACTGGTTGCGGGCCGCTATCCGGACCGGCCCGTTTTCCGTCGAAGCCCTGCGCTCCTCGTATTCGCCCACGCTCACCCAGCAGGAGCTGGTGGGGAATAACTACGAGTGGCACAACATTGGCCGGTTTGATAATACCAATACCAGCCAGCTAACCGCCCGTTTGCGTCTCAAAGTGCCGAATATTCTGGGCCTCACCAAACAATCTTTTGAAGCCAGCGGCGGCGTTGTGAACATTGGTAATCTGGTTTATTACAACACACTGGGTGTGCCCGAGCAGGCCGACGTGGCCCGCAATCTGGTCATTGTTGCGGCGCGGTATCAGGCGCGGCTGGGCCGGGTGGGCTTTGATAACCAGGCCACTTATACTCAGGGTGGAAATGTGGATGGCCTGCGGATTCCGACGCTGGTTACCAACTCGCGGGTGTTCTACGAAAGCTTTATTTTCAACAAAGCGCTGTTCAGTCAAACGGGTGCGGAATTTTATTACCAGTCCAGTTTTAAAGCGTTTGACTACAGCCCCAGTACGCAGCAATTTTATCAGCAGGATCATTTCACCATTCGTAACTATCCGGTGCTCGATGTCTTCTTCACGGCTAAAATAAAAACAGTGGTTATTTTCCTGAAAGCCGCTTATGTGAATCAGGGAATTCTCGATAACGGGTACTTCACTACGCCTTTTTACACCGGCTATCCCCGCCGGTTTCAGCTGGGTGTGAAATGGAATTTCTACAATTAGAAATTTTGCTTTTAAATCAGAAAATGAAAGAAAAAACCATCCTCAAATTAAAGCTCAATACCGATCCGCGCTGGGTGAATATCGCGGAAAAAAATATTGAAGATATTCTGGTTGATCATGCCTGGTGCGAGCAAAAAGCGGCCAGTACGGGCATCAGTATGATCATTAATTATCCCGAAAAGACCCGCCTGGTGGATGAGCTGACGGACCTGGTTGCTGAAGAATGGGGCCACTTTGAGCGGGTCCTGTTGCAATTGCGCAAGCGCGGTTTCCAGCTCGGCCGGCCGCGCAAAGACGAGTACGTGGGGCAACTACTAACGCACGTGCGCAAAGGCGGCGCCCGCGAGCGTCAGCTGATGGATCAGCTATTAGTCTCGGCGCTAATTGAAGCGCGGAGCTGCGAACGATTCAAATTGCTCTGGCAAAATATTACCGACGAGGAATTGAGTAAATTTTACTACGAATTAATGGTTTCGGAAGCCGCGCACTTCGTGAGCTACGTGGATTTAGCCAAAGAATACTGCGACCCGAAAATAGTGGACGAACGCCTCCAGGAGTTACTGGTAATCGAGGGTGAAATTATCACGAATCTGCCCGTGCGCGACGACCGGATTCACTAGACCTGCCACTGTTTAATTATCAGTGCATTCTAGTATTTCCGCTTTAATGTAACATTTAATATTTGGGGGTAATTCAATACTACGTGGGACCACCTGCTGACTTCTGGAAATGAGCCTTGAGCATAGACTAATCTAAACTGGTCAGCCTGGAGAAGCAGCTGACAGCGGGCTTAACTCGCCCTGAAAACGGCCCCGCGTAGTTTTGCACTGCGCCCGTAATATTCTTGTCCTTTTTCCTTATGATAATCGAACGAAAGGCTTTTTCTTACAAAGGTAAAGTCATCATTGAAAAGGTGCTTATTAGTGCCCCTCACAAGTACGAAGCAATTTTTCATAACGAAGGCTGCTTTATTCAGGTAAGAGGAGCTGGCACCAAGCTGCTTTCGGCGGAAGACAACCTGCTGATTGAAAGCCAGGAAGCGGTACTGATGAAATGCGGGGCGTACTTTTTAGATTTTATCAACAAGATAACGGGTCATAACGTGGAGGTTTTGGCTATTCACCTGTACCCAGATATCCTTAAACAGGTATACAGTAATGAGTTGCCTGCACTGATTGAGAAGAGGGCCTACATGGGCAAAAGCACTCTAATTTCCAACGAAACTATTATTTCCCGGTACCATGAATCACTGGAGTTTTATTTCCAGAATCCGGAGTTGGTGAACGACGATCTGCTGGAATTAAAAATAAAGGAACTGGTGCTGCTATTGGTGCAGACCAAAAATGCCGCCTCCATCCTGGAATTGGTAACCGACTTGTATTCATCCCGGAACATCAACCTAAAGAGCACCATTGACCTACACAAGTATTCTAACCTGAGCATCGAAGAATTGGCCGAATTATGCAGCCTGAGTTTATCTGCTTTTAAACGGGCTTTTAAAAAATTATATCATGATAACCCAGCTCATTACTTCATTTATGAAAAGTTGAAAAAAGCCAAAGAGCTACTCACCATCTCCGATTTATCGATTGGGGAAATTGCCAACGAAGCCGGCTTTAACGACCCGCTTTATTTTACCCGATTATTTAAGAAAAGAGAAGGCATTACCCCCACTGCTTTCCGGGCCACGCATGCGCTGCCCGTGCTCCAAGGCATTAGCGGGCGGGCCCGCTAACCCAGGCCGAGCCCGCCCGCAAGAAATCAGCGCCACCGGAACAGCCCGGCCGTAGCCCGAATGTCCATAACGTAGAACGCATTGTCCATTTAGCTCTTTTGTGCCGCCGGTACCTTTGTTCTAAGAAAGACGCAGCCCAATGGCCAGCGGCTTTTAGCAGCTCCTTTTTATTCTTAAATACAAATCACATGAGCACTTTCCCCATTCACACCCTCGAAACAGCGCCCGAAAAGAGTAAGCCGTTTTTGGAAAACTCCATGAAGTCGTTTGGCATGATACCCAGCCTGCACGGCGCGTTGGCCGAAGCCCCCGGCTTGCTGGAGGCCTATCAGATGCTGCACAAGCTATTTACCGAATCGTCTTTCAATAATGACGAACAGACCGTGGTATGGCAAACTATCAACGTGGAGCACGAATGCCACTATTGCGTTCCGGCGCATACCGCCATTGCCCACATGATGAAGGTAGACCCGTCTATCACCGAAGCCTTGCGCAACCGAACCGCGATGCCCACCGAAAAGCTGCAGGCGTTGCACGAGTTGACGCTGTCCATTGTCCGGAACCGGGGCCGCGTTTCTGAGCAGGAGCTGGAGACCTTTTATGCCGCCGGCTACACCAAGCGGCAGGTGTTGGAAATCATTCTGGGCCTTTCCCAGAAGGTAATCAGCAATTATACTAATCACCTTGCAGATACTCCGGTGGATGACGCCTTCAAAAAATACGCCTGGCAGCCAGCCACCCGTTAAAGTTGCACTAAATATGCAAACGTAAACCTGAGGTGGCTCAGTTATGCTGGACTGTTTAGGGTATTAGTTTGAAGTGATTGTTGAGGAATGATATGCGGGAAAGTTGGCGCTCAAGGGCTGTGGCTGGGTTCAGTACCGCGCCCAAGGCGACCGCATCTGGAGCGCTTTCTGCCAATGTGTTGATGCGTTTGGGGCCTGTTGAGCTTCCGGGCGGCGGCTTGGGTCGAGCGGCCTTATGTGGCCTGGCGCAATGCTTCAGCGCGTAAGGTCCCGTTGTACCGGCGGTGGTTATCGGGTTTGGAAGAGTCTTCCAGATTAAAGAAGGATCCCACTCTATTCTGTTCAGCTTTACCAGACTACCACGTCATCCGGCGCTGAATTACTCGCCCGGCCGTACCGTGCCGCGCACCTCGCCAAAGCCGATGCGAATACCATCCCGCACAGCGTGGCCTCGCATAATGACCGTGTCGCCGTCGAGCAGAAAGCTGCGCGTTGAGCCATCGGCGAGCGAAATGGGACGGGTGCCGCGCCAGGCCAGTTCCAGCAGCGAGCCGAGGGAGTCGGGCGTGGGGCCGCTGATGGTGCCCGAGGCGTACAGGTCGCCGGCTTCGAGATTGCAGCCATTGGAGGCCTGGTGAGTGAGCTGCTGGGCCATGCTCCAGTACATGAGGCCGAAATTACTGCGGCTGATGGTCGTTTCGGGGCCGTGCGCGGGCGTGAGGGCCACTGCGAGGTGAATATCGAAGTTGTGCGCGCCGCTCTGCGCCAGGTAGGGCAGGGGCGTTGGCTCCTGCGCCGGCCCGGCGACGCGAAAGGGCGCCAGCGCATCGAGCGTGACCACCCAGGGGGCCAGGCTGCTGCCGAAGCTTTTGCCCAGAAACGGGCCCAGCGGCACGTATTCCCAGCTTTGCAGGTCGCGGGCGCTCCAGTCGTTGAACAGGCACAGGCCGAAGATGTGGTCTTCGGCCTCGGCCAGGGGCACGGTGCTGCCGAGCGTCGTGCCGGTACCGACCACGAAAGCCATTTCCAGCTCAAAATCCAGCTGCTGGCTGGGGCCGAAGGTGGGCGTAGCTTCATTGGGCGCCTTGTGCTGGCCGTGGGGGCGCCGGATATCGGTGCCCGAAACGACGATGCTGCTGGTGCGCCCGTGATAGCCAATGGGCAGGTGCCGCCAGTTGGGCAACAGCGCGTTGGCCGGGTCGCGGAACATGGCGCCCACGTTGGTGGCGTGCTCAATGCTGCTGTAAAAGTCGGTGTAGTTGTTGGGTTTAACGGGGCGTAACATCTGCACGTCGGTCTGGCGCAGCAGGCAGGCCCGGATGGCTTCTTCGTGATCGCGTAAGCGGTCATCGTCGTGGCGAAGCAGCTCGCTCACTCGCTGACGCACTGCCCGCCACGCCGGGCGCCCCAGACGCAGAAAAGCGTTGAGCGAGCGGCGGCGAAAAACCCGGGGCTGCGCGGCGCCCAGCTCCGTCAGGTCCTCAAAAAAGCCGTACTGGCTGGCCGCGTACAAGTCGAGCACGTAGCCGCCGATGGCCACGGCGAGGCGCGGGCCCCGCTCGGTGGTTTCGAAAACGCCGAAGGGCAGGTTTTGAATGGGAAAGTCGCTGGTCGGGTCGATGTCGATCCAGGAGCGGAGGGTGGGCGAGTTGAGAGCGGAGGGCATGGCGGGCGAGCGGGGAAATGGGGGCGCTAAAGTAGCGTCGGCACCCGTCTTACGCTTTGGCCGGACTGCCGACCGCTATTACGCAACAACCTGTCTCGTTGCCGGGCAACGGCAGGTCTCTTCAGCCGCTCAAGCTGCCCCGCAGCCCGGGCCAGGACTTGCAAACTGGAGGTTGTTAAACATTAGCGCTCCGCAACCCCGGCCGGACCACTTGGTCGGCACTGAGGGTGCCGAGCGCTCAGAATTGATTGGCAGCCAGCTAGAGCGTGAGGACAATTACCTTTGAGCAAAAACAGCTTAGCCGATGCGTCGTCACGAAATAACAGACCGCCAATGGGGCGTAGTTGCGCCCCTACTCTCGGGCAAAGCGACCGATTGCGGTGTCACGGCCAAAGATAACCGACTCTTTTTCAATGCCGTTGTGTGGCTGATGCGCACCGGCGTGCCGTGGGCC
>JAYWCH010000347.1:0-6625 GCA_043780755.1 Hymenobacter sp. | reverse complement strand
GTGCTCATCACCCGTTTCCCGCCCGACCCGCGCGCCGGCCACGGCCACCACCAGGCCAGCGCCATCCTCGCCGCCGAAGCCTTCGACGCCGCCGGCGACCCCAAGCGCTTCCCCGAACAATTGCAATACGTGCAAGCCTGGCAGCCCAAACGCCTGCTCTGGAACACCGGTAGCTTCTTCGTGAAGCCCGGCGAAAACATGGACGGCTACCTCAAAATTGATGCGGGCGGCTACAACCCCCTGCTGGGCCAGAGCTACGGCGAAATCGCGGCCCGCAGCCGCTCCAACCACCGCAGTCAGGGCTTCGGCTCGGCCGCCCAGCGGGGCGAGGCGCTGGAATATTTCCAGCCCGTGAAAGGGGAGAAGGCTACCAAAGACCTGTTCGACGGCGTGGACCTGAGCTGGAACCGGGTGCCCGGCGGCGCGGCCGTGGGGAAACTGATTGAGGAAGTCATTCGGAAGTATGACGCGAGTAACCCGAGTGCGAGCGTGGCGGGGCTAATGGGTGTATTGAAGGTGATGGGCACACTGCCAAATTCATCGTTTGCAAATGGCGCAACCGTGTATCCGGCTTTGAATCCAAAAGGGGACACCAAGAAGAATTCTAAACCTGTTTCTATGCAAAGAACAGCTTGGATTGATGAAAAGAGCCGTGAAGTAATTCAACTAATTCAGGCCTGTTCCGGGATTTATGTGGAAGCGGTGGCAGCCGAGCCTGCAGTTGTTTCGGGGGGGAAAGCAATGGTCATCCTAGAAGTTGTGAGACGGATTTCGATGCCATCATCCGCGACTGTAATGCTTCCTGCTTTGTCGGAAATATCAGATGTAAAATTGGGGCCTAATACACCTGCTGGTGCTATTAAGAAGCAAATAGAGCTTATAGTACCGACCTCATTGGAAACATCACAGCCATACTGGTTGGTAAAAGCAGGAACAATTGGCATGTACAATGTTCCGACGTTTATCAATGATGTTGCCCAAGCAAGTAAGTTGATAGGCCAACCCGAAAATGCGGCTGCATTAACTGTACCTTTCGAAGTGGGTATAAATGGGCAACAACTTGTAGTAAATATTCCCGTCCAGTACAAGCACACTGATCCCGTCCTCGGCGAATTATACCAGCCGCTGGCCGTGGTGCCTGCGGTCATGGTGAACCTGCCGCCCGCCCGCGCTTACGTCTTCGCCGATCAGCAGCCCCGTATCGTGCCCGTCACGCTCAAAGCCGGACGCGCCGGGGTGAGCGGCACGCTGGCCCTGACCCTGCCCGCCGGCTGGCAATGCTTGCCCGCCACCGTGCCGTTCGCCCTGGCTGCCAAAGACCAGGAGTTGACCGTGAACTTCCTCGTGCAGCCGCTCCCCGCCGCCGCGCCCGGGCGCGCCGAGCTGCGCGCCACCGCCACCGTCGACGGTCAGGCGTATTCGCGCGGGCTCCAGCCCATCGTGTACCCGCACATTCCCACCCAGTTCCTGTTTCCCGAAGCCGTGGCCCCGCTCGTAAAGCTGGAGCTGACCCGCCACGGTCAGAACCTGGGCTACCTCATGGGCGCCGGCGACGAAGTGCCCGACGCCCTGCGCCAGATTGGCTATAGCGTGACCCTGTTCAAGCCCGAAGACCTCACCGCCGCCAACCTGAAGAAATACGATGCCGTGCTGCTCGGCGTGCGCGCCTACAATACCGTCGACCGCCTGAAATACGCCCAGCCCGAGCTGCTTCGCTACATCGAGGCCGGCGGCAACGTCATCGTGCAGTACGTGGTGAACCGGGGCACCGTGCTCCCCGAAATCGGCCCCTATCCCCTCACGCTGTCCAGCGACCGGGTGACCGTGGAAGGGGCGCCCGTCACCTTTCTCAAGCCCCAGCATCCGCTGCTCAATGTGCCCAATAAGATCACGGCGCAGGATTTCGCCGGCTGGGTGCAGGAACAGGGTCTTTATTATCCTTCGCAATGGGATCCCCGCTACCAGACCGTCATCAGCAGCCACGACCCGAATGAGCCGGCCCGGGAAAGTGCCATTTTGGTCGCCGATTACGGCAAGGGGCATTACATCTACACCGGCCTGTCGCTGTTTCGCGAGCTGCCCGCCGGGGTGCCCGGCGCCTACCGGCTCATTACCAACATGATTTCCTACGGCAAGTAGGCTTTTCCCTCATCATTTCCTGCAAAGTCAGTGCTCACAGTAGAAAAAATCGGCGGCTCGTCCATGACCGCCTTCGGTGATGTTCTTCAGAATATCATCTTCCACGGCCGCGAAGGCCGGGAACTATACAACCGCATCTTCGTCGTTTCCGCCTACGCCAACGTCACCAACTGGCTGCTGGAAAATAAAAAAACCGGGGCGCCCGGCGTCTACTACCACATTCTGCAACACGAGGAATTCGATCAGGCTTTGCAGGAAGTGGCCGCCAAGCTCCAGGAGCTGAATAAAACCTACGCGCCCCTCGGGCTGGATCTGGTCGTGGCCGATGCCTTCATCCGCCAGCGCATCGACCAGGCCCAGATGTACCTGCGCAGCCTCACCAACGTGCTCTCCTCGGGCTACGTCAACAGCACCAATATTCTGCAGGCGGCCCGCGAGATTCTCTCGTCCATTGGCGAGGCGCACTCGGCGTTCAACTCCGTCAACATCCTGCAAAACCGGGGCGTAAACGCCACCCTCATCGACCTGAGTGGCTTCGACGACCACGAGCCGTTCACTATCGATGAGCGCATTCAGCGGGCCTTCGCGGGCATTGATTTCGCCGAAACCATCTGCATTGCCACCGGCTACACCAAGGGCACCGAGGGCATTATGCGGGAATTTGACCGAGGCTATTCGGAGGTGACGTTCAGCAAGATTGCCGTGGCTGTGCGCCCGCAGGAGGCCATTATTCACAAAGAATACCACCTCTGCTCCGCTGATCCGCTGCTGGTCGGCCTCGACCGTTGCCACCCCGTGGGCTTCACCAACTACGACGTGGCCGACCAGCTCGCCGACGTGGGAATGGAAGCCATTCACCCCAAAGCCTCCAAGCCGCTGGAGATTAATGCCATCAACCTGCGCATTAAGAACACGTTCGAGCCCGAGCATCCGGGCACGCTCATCACCCGCGACTACGTCTCGCCCGCCACCCACGTCGAAGTCATCACCGGCACCGACAAAGTGGTGATGATCGACATCCACGACCCGCTGATGGTCGGCGCCGCCGGCTTCGACCTGCACCTCATGCAGGTGTTCTATGATCTGGGCGTCAGCT
The DNA here is from genome assembly GCA_043780755.1 of Hymenobacter sp. Taxonomy (GTDB): domain Bacteria; phylum Bacteroidota; class Bacteroidia; order Cytophagales; family Hymenobacteraceae; genus Hymenobacter. The sequence continues at coordinate 3,390 of JAYWCH010000347.1, read as the reverse complement.
ATATTTTCAAGGCCACCAGCGCCAACAGCATCTCGCTGCTCATCTGGCAGAAGGATTTCAAGCCCCAGCTCATCGACGCGCTGCAGGCCCGCTACGAGAAAATCACCGTCGAAAACGCGGCCATCGTCTGCCTCATCGGCTCCAACATGGACCAGCCCGGCCTGCTGGCCCGGGCGGCCGGCGCGCTGGCCGGCGCGGGCATCAGCATCCGCAGCGCGGGCTGCGCGTTGCGCAAGGTCAATATTCAGTTCATCGTCGGCCGCGACGATTACAAAACCGCCATCATCGCCCTGAACCAGGCTATGGGCTAAGGCGGCGGTGCCCCTGGCCGGCCGCACGTTTGGTAAAATCAGAAACGCCCCGATCCCGTTGCCCAAGGGCGGCGGGATCGGGGCGTTTCTGGTCCCGATAATTATTCGAAGATCAGCGGGCTACTTGCCCATCTTTTTGGCTTCGGCCATCAGCTCCTCGTTCATTTTCACGTACTCGCCGTTGGGCGGCGTGGCGGCGAGGGCAGCTTTTTTAGAAGCTTCGGCGGCTTTGGTGGCGCCGGCGTAGTCCTTCATTTTGAGGCGAATTTTGGCTTCCGTATTCAGGTTCCAGAACTTAGTGGGCTCGGCGGCGTTGGCTTTTTCCATCCAGGCCAGGGCCTGCTTCAGGTCCTTGTTGTTGTCGAGGTAATACACGGCGGCCGAGGCCAGATCGGCGGGGGCAGGGGCGGCGTTTTTGGTGATTTTCTCGTCAATCTGCGCCATTACCTTGGTCGTCACATCGGCGGTTACCTTGAACTTGGCGCCGGTCAGTTCCCATTCCATTGCCACGTTGGTCGTGGCCGGGGTGAGGTCGGCGAAGTTGATGGTGAATGTTTCCGCCTTGCTGGCCAGCTTGTAGGGCTTCACCGAGAAGCGGGCCACGTCCTGGTCGTCCTTGAAACCATCCACGTCGGCGCCCTGCTTGAGGCTTTTGTTGAGGACTACCAGCCACTCGGTCTTGTTCGGAATGGTGTAGATGCCGTACTCGCCGGCCGGAATCTTCTTGCCTTCAATGGTCACCTCATCCGAGAATTTGATGCTCGTCGTGGCATTGGCACCCGTGCGCCAGCGCTTCCCAAAGGGCACCACCGTCCCGAAAATAGTCCGCGCCTTTGCGCTCGGCCGCGAGTAAGCGATGGTGATATCGGTCAGCCCCACGCGCTGCGTGACGGTGCTTTTGGGGCTAGCCTGGGGCGTAATAATCTGGGCCTGGGCAGCAGGAGCGGCCTGTAAGGTAACGGCCGTAGCCAGGGCCGTGGAGAAACTCAGCAAATGCTTGCTCATCAGTAAAGGAAGAAGTTGAGGGGTGATTGTAGGGCTAAAACTACGAAACCCGCGCTGAGGTCACGGGTTTCGGCAGCTTAACGGGCCGTAAAGGGCAATAAAACTGCCCAACGGGACTATCGCATCACCAACGGCTTTAGCTGCTGGAGTTGCTTAAAAACTCGTTTTTTACGACGTTTTCCCTAACGTTTGTCACAGCTTTTTTCACAACGTTTGTTACAACGTCTGTCATGCTGAGCATTCCGCGATTCTAGCGGCGACGAAGGACCTTATTACGCCCGAATAACGACCGCTCAGCCGTGATAAGGTCCTTCGCAAGCTCAGGATGACAGACGCTCAAAAAATCTACTTTCTAAACGACTTCGTTGTAAGAAAACAACTCAGGATAACAAACGCGCTAAAAAAACAACTTCTGAAACAGCTTCATTAGCTCAGCTCAAACTGCAGCTTGAGCAAATTGGCATACAGCCCGTTCTCGTTATCGGCCAGCTCCTCGTGCGAGCCCTGCTCCACGATGCGGCCGCCGTCGATGACCAGGATCTTGTCCACTTTGCGGATGGTGCTCAGCCGGTGGGCGATGATGATGGAGGTGCGGTTCTTCATCAGCTCATCCATGGCCCCCTGCACCAGTTTTTCCGACTCGGAGTCGAGCGCCGAGGTGGCTTCGTCGAGCAGCAGGATGGCCGGGTTTTTCAGGATGGCGCGGGCGATGGCCACGCGCTGTCGCTGCCCGCCCGAGAGCTTGATGCCGCGCTCGCCCACCACGGTGTCGAGTCCTTCGGGGAAGGAAGTGATGAACTGCCAGGCGTTGGCCTTGCGGGCGGCGGCCGTGATTTCGGCGTCGGTGGCGTCGGTTTTGCCGTAGGCAATGTTCTCGCGGATACTGCCGCCGAAGAGCAGCGTTTCCTGCGGCACAATGCCCACGTGCTGGCGCAATTCCGTCAGGTCGAAGCTGGCGATGGGGCGGCCATCAATGAGGATCTGACCGCCGCTCAGCTCGTAAAACTGCATCAGCAGGCTCACGATGGTGCTTTTGCCCGCTCCGCTGGGGCCAACCAGCGCAATTTTCTCCCCCGCCGCAATGCCGAAGGAAATGTCCTGCAACACCGGCAGATCCGGCCGCGTGGGGTAGCGGAAGGCCACGTTGCGGTATTCAATATTGCCCTGGATCGCCAGCGGTACCTGCCCGGCCGGCAGCGGCTCGTGGGTGGGCTCGCTCGCTTCATCGAGGATTTCCAGAATGCGCTCCGAGGCGCCGAGCGTGCTTTGGACCTTGCCGTACATCTCGCCCAGGCCGCCCACCGAGGCCCCCACGAACGTGGTGTAAATAATGAATGAAACCAGCTGCCCGATTTCCAGGTGATCGGGATCGGTGATGGGCGTATGCACCAGCGTCGCCCCGCGCCAGAGCACCAGAATGATGCCGCCAAACAGGCCGATGATGACAAATGACACGAATCCGCCGCGGTACAAATTGCTCTTTAGCGCGGCCCGCACGGCTTTGCCCAGCGACAAATTATAGCGCCCGACTTCAAACAGCTCGTTGGTAAACGCCTTGACCGTATTGATGGCTTGCAGCGTTTCCTCCACAATCACGTTGGTTTTGGCCAGCTCTTCCTGGGTAATTTTTGACTGCTTCCGGATCTTCTTACCAAAGACAAAAGCCGCCAGCACCAGCACCGGGAACGTAGCCAGCATGAACAGCGACAGCTTCACCGACGTGACCATGATGAGCACCGTGCTCACTACGAGGGTCACCACCTGCCGGAAAAGCTCGGCCAGGGTGAGCGAAAACGTATCCTGAATCATGCCCACGTCGGAGGTGATCCGCGAAGTGATGGCGCCCACCCGGTTTTTCTCGAAGAAGGGAATCGGCAGGCTCACGAACTTAGCGTAGAGCGCCTGCCGGATATCGCGCACCGTGAACTCGCTCACCTGGGTGAAAAACCAGATGCGTCCGAACGAGAAAAAGCCCTGAAACAGAATCACGCAGAACAGCAGCAGCGCAATGCGGGTGATGTCCAGCGGCAGGCCGCCGGGGAGGGTAATGGTCTTGCCATTGGCCGCATCCACG
>JAYWCH010000346.1:0-8639 GCA_043780755.1 Hymenobacter sp. | reverse complement strand
TCCTCTTTTTGTTACTTTATGAAAAACATCTTCACCTGTTCCACGGCCTTTGTGCTCGGCTTAGCCCTGATGGCAGCGCCGAATGCGGATGCTCAGCAGTTCAGTAAACGGAAACAATATAACTCCGTAGGTTTCAGCCTCAATGGCATGAGCTACTTTGGGGACGTAACGCCGCTTACCAACCTGGCAAGCACGCGCATCGGGTCAACCCGTGCCGGGGCCGGAGTCTCGATTACCCGTCGTTTCTACCCGCGTATTTCGGGTCGTTTTGGTCTTTCGTACGGCCGCATTGCCGGTAGCGACGCCCTGGCTGCCAGCGATCAGGATCCAAACGCCCGATTCCGCAATAACCGCAATTTCACCTTCCGCAACGACATTGTGGAAGCTTCCGGCGTGGTCATCGTTGACCTGATCGAGAACCGCAACAACTACCTCAAGCGTCCTGACTTTGTGCCGTACGTCTTCGCCGGAGTCGCCGGGTTCTACCACAATCCAAAAGGTTTGGTGGGACCAAATACTCTCGGTCTGACGGAAGGACAATACATATCCCTGCCCGATTTGCGTACCGAAGGCCAGGCTAAAGCCTACAGTCAGACTCAGTTTGCTATCCCTTTCGGCGCCGGTATTCGCTACCGCATCAATCGTAACTTTGATGCCAGCCTGGAAATCGGATGGCGCAAAACATTCACCGATTACCTCGATGATGTGGGAGGTAAGTTTGCCCCTAAATCGGCGCTGGTCACTCCCGCCCAACAATATTTCGGTAATCAGATTACAAAGAGCCAGACTGGTGATTTCGCGGCCTTTACCAGCCCTGATAGCCGTCGTGGCAGTGCCAACAACAAGGACGACTGGTATATTGTAACGGGGGTAACCCTGAACTATATCCTGACGCCTCACATCAAGAATCCTAAATTCCGCTAGCCAGTGGTTGCTGGTTAAGTATTCTCTTTTCCGGCTCCCTTATGACGAGTTCAGTTTTCCAAAGCGCACTCCTCGCCTGCATGGTGCAAGCGGGGAGTGCGTTTTTTTGTCCGGCTGCCAACGCGCAGAACACCAGTGAGGTGGGCTTCGGCCTGGGGGCCACTAACTACCGGGGCGAAGTATCGCCCACTTATCAGCTCCAGAATAGCCGTCCGGCGTTCACGGTTTTCTACCGCAAGGATGTTTCAACGCCCGTTACCCTACGCGGGGGCTTCATGGCCGGGCTGTTGCGGGGCGATGATGGGAACGTATCCGGCGTCAATGACGGGGTGCCCCCGTTGCAGAATTACCGTCAGGCCAATACCAAAGGCAGCGTGCTCGAAGCCTCGGCCGTGCTCGAGTACAACTTCCTGGATTATCATCGCCGAACCGATAAAATTCACTTTACGCCCTATCTGTTCGTGGGCATTGCCGGGTTTTATGCCAACACCACAACCGTGAGTAATAATGCGGCGCTTGCTGGTGCACTCAACCAGAGTGGGGGAATGGTGGGCTTCGCCGTGCCGGCCGGAGTGGGCTTCAAGTACGCCCTTTCCACCCATCTCAATCTGGGTCTGGAAGTAGGCGCGCGCAAAGCCTTCACCGATCAGCTCGACCATTTGGGCGCTCAGGATCCGCTCCTGGTGAACGCTCATAACCAGGACTGGTATTATTACAGCGGCCTGAGCGTGTCGTACACCTTTTATAAAATCAGGTGCCCGGACCAGTATAAGAAAAATAAAAAGCTGTTAGAGTAACAGTTAACTGGCTGTTGGGTGGGACGAATGAGGTGCCCGGCAGCCTTTCCGGCGTGTGGGCAGGAGTGTGTGGATGGCGGCTAAATGCAACCATTTCTGTAACTTGCGGGCTCTTTTAGCAAAACCGTAAGGATGACCGGCAAGGCCGAAATAGATACTCTCAATATTCCCGCCCACGTGGCTGTTATCATGGATGGTAATGGCCGTTGGGCCAAGCAGCGGGGCGGTCTGCGCGTGTTCGGGCACCAGAGTGCCATCACTGCCGTGCGCGAAACGGTGGAGGAGGCTGCCGAGCTCGGCGTCCGCTTCCTGACGCTGTACGCTTTTTCGACCGAAAACTGGAATCGTCCGGCGCTGGAGGTCATGGCCCTGATGCAGTTGCTGGTACATACCATCCGACAGGAAACGGCAACGCTGCTCAAGAACAGCATCCGGCTCGAAGCTATTGGCGACATCAGCACTCTGCCGGCCAGTTGCCAGCGGGAGCTGGCCGAAGCCATGGAGCTAACTAAGGCCGGTAGCCGCATGACTCTGGTACTGGCTCTGAGCTACAGTGGCCGCTGGGATCTGACCCAGGCCGCCAAGCGCATGGCCCTCGACGTAGCCAGCGGCCATCTGCTCCCGGCCGATGTAACCGAAGCCACCGTGGCGAGCTACCTGGTGACGGCGAAAATGCCTGATCCCGCCCTGCTCATCCGCACCAGCGGCGAGCAGCGAATCAGCAACTTTTTGTTGTGGCAACTAGCTTATACTGAGTTGTATATTACTGATTTGCTGTGGCCGGATTTTCGGAAGCAGCATTTTCAGGAGGCCATTCGGGCCTACCAGCGCCGCGAACGGCGATTTGGCAAAACCAGCGAGCAAGTCGCGGTATCTTAACTTTTTGCAATGATTATTGTGCGTAATTTATTCCTGAAATGCTTGCTGATTATAACCCTGCTAGGCGGCCTGATCGGGCGCCCGGTAATGGCGCAGCAGTCGGTACCCGGTGGAGCAGATGAACCCAAAAAATACGAGCTGGGCGGGATCACCGTCAGCGGGGCCCGCTACCTCGATCCCAACACCCTGATCAGCCTGACGGGACTGCGGGTGGGCGATCCCATCAATATTCCCGGGGAAGAAATCGGTAAGTCCATTCGCAAGCTCTGGGCCCAGGGGATTCTCGGGGACGTAAGCGTGACCATCGCCCGGACGGAAGGCAACAAAATATTTCTGGATTACAACCTGAAAGAGCGCCCCCGGCTGTCTAAATTCACTTTTGCGGGCATTCGCAAGAGTCAAACCGAGGAGCTGACCAAGAAAATAACCCTCATTCGGGGCAAAGTGGTAACGGACGCTTTGATGAATAACACGCGAACGCAGATCCGCAAGTTCTTCGTCAACAAAGGCTACCTGGATGCCAAGGTGAACATTGTGCAGGTGGCCGACTCCGCGCTGTCCAACAGCGTTGCCCTGCGGATTGACGTGGATAAAGGGACGAAAGTCCGGATCCACGACATCACCTTCGAGGGAAACAAGGCGTTTTCGGCCAATAAGCTGAGAAGCAAACTTAAAAAAACCAAGGAGCGGAAATCGTATAAATTCCTGACCCCCGGGAAATTCCAGCGCAACGAATACGAGGAGGACAAGAAGAAGCTGGTAGAATTTTACAATGCCGAAGGCTATCGGGATGCCGCCGTTGTAAGCGATACGCTCATGCGGGATGATAAAGGGCTGGCCCTGCGCATCCGCGTGGATGAAGGTCCGAAGTATTACTTCCGTCACATTACCTGGAGCGGCAACTATCTCTACGACGATAAGACGCTGGCCAACGTGTTGGGGATCAAGCCCGGCAGTGCCTACAGCAAGGAGATTCTGGATAAGCGACTGAACTACAACCCGACCGGTCAGGATATATCCTCGCTTTACCTCAACGACGGCTACCTGTTTTTCACGATTGATCCGGTGGAAACCAAGGTTCAGGGGGATTCGATTGACATCGAGATGCGGCTGAGTGAGGGCGTGCAGGCCCACATCAAAGACATTAACATCGCGGGCAATACCAAAACGAGTGACCACGTGCTGCGCCGGACGCTTCGCACGCTGCCCGGCGATAAGTTTAACCGCGAGCTGCTCATCCGCTCGCAACGCGAGATTGCCACCCTGGGCTATTTCGATCCGGAAAAAATTGGAATCAATCCTGTGCCGAACGCAGTCGATGGTACGGTGGATATTAATTACACCGTCGTTGAAAAGCCTTCGGATCAGGTCACGCTCTCAGGGGGCTGGGGCGGCTACGCGGGCTTCATCGGTACGGTGGGTCTGGTGTTCAACAACTTCTCGATGCGCAAGGCCAGTACTTTGCGCAACTGGACGCCCGTTCCGTCGGGCGACGGCCAGCGCCTGGCGCTCAACCTCCAGGCCAACGGCTTGCAGTATCAGGCGTATTCGCTCTCCTTCACCGAGCCCTGGCTGGGGGGACGGCGGCCGAATTCCTTCTCCTTTAGCCTGAATCACAGCATTCAGCGGGTGGGTACGAGCCTGGATGCTTCGAGCAGCAGTTTCATCAAAGTCAACAGTGCCACGGTGGGCCTGGGTCGCCAGCTGCACGTGCCGGATGACTACTTTACGCTCAGCAACTCGCTGTCGTACAGTCAGTATCAGACCCAGAATTACACACTGTTGCCAGGGTTTGCTACGGGGTTTGCTAACAACGTCACTTTCAACACGACGCTTTCGCGCAACAGCATCGATAACCCGACTTATACCCGGCGCGGCTCCTCGCTCAGCCTGAGCGTGAACCTGACGCCGCCGTATTCGCTGCTGAACTCGAACCATCCCGATAACAGCCAGTGGATTGAGTACCATAAGTGGATGTTTGATGCCTCGTGGTTTACTCCCATTGTGGGCAAGTTGGTGCTGAACACCCGGGCTCACTTTGGTTACCTGGGTACTTATAATTCTAATCGTCAGCTTGGACCGTTCGAACGGTTCAAGATGGGCGGGGCCGGCCTGGGCTACAACGGTGGTGGCAACTTCCTCGTGGGTACCGACTACGTGGGCCTGCGCGGCTACGATGACCCCAACGCCACCTTTGCCATTCCAACCGCGCAAAGCGGCCAGAGCGGCGGCATCGCTTTCAACAAATACGTGCTGGAAATGCGTTATCCGGTCAGCCTCAACCCTGCGGCCACGGTGTACGTGCTGGCTTTTGCCGAAGCCGGCAATGCCTATGACTCGTACGCGAACTACAATCCGTACAAGCTGTACCGCTCGGCGGGCGTGGGCGCCCGTATTTTCATGTCGGCCTTTGGTCTGCTGGGTTTTGACTTTGGTCACGGCTTCGATTCGGTGGTGCCGCCGGTGGGCACGGCGGCGGGCACGAAGCAGGACCCTAATCACTTTCACTTCATTATTGGTCAGCAAATTCGCTAGTCGGGCACTAGCGGGCAGCGTTTTGCGTTTCCTTCGGTATGAAAAAAATCGGTGGCCTGCTGCTGGCCTTATTCTTGCTAACCGCGACTTCGGTGGTTCAGGCCCAGAAATTTGGCTGGGTGGACTCGGAGTTTATCATGGCCAAGATGCCGGAGTACGCCAAGGCGCAGCAGGAATTAAGTATGCTGTCGGACACTTGGCAGAAGGAAATCGAAGCCCAGAAAAAAGACCTCGATAAGCTCTACCACAATTACCAATCGGAAGAAGTGGTGCTGACGGAGCCAATGAAAAAGAAGCGTCAGGACGAGATTCTTAAAAAGGAGCAGGACATCAAAGCCTACCAGAATAAGCAGTTTGGCTACGAAGGTCAGTTGTTCAAGAAGCGCCAAGAACTCACCAAGCCCGTTCAGGACAAAGTTTTTGAGGCGGTGGAGAAAGTGGCCAAGAAAAAGCAGCTCGCCGTTTTGTTCGACAAATCGGGCGACGTAACCATGCTTTACACGAATCCAGCCCACGATTACACCGAATTTGTGCTGGAGGAATTAGGGCTGGGAGCGGAAGATCGTAACCAGCCCGGTCCCAAGGGCGCCGTAAAATCAGTAGTAAAACCCAAAACTCCGGTTGATCCCGCTTTCGAGTCAGATTCAGGGACGCCGGAATCGGCCCCGGGCATTAAGCCTGCCCGGGCGGCTAAGAAGAGCCCGAAGTAGTTACATTTGTCTCAATATAGTTTTGCCTCAATAGTTTTCCCATTTCTTTTTTGATGACTCTCGTGAAAACCTTCCGTCTGACGCTCGCCGCCGCTCTGTTGACCGCCGGAACTCTGGCTGCCACTTCCGCGCACGCCCAGGCCCCCCTGAAAATTGGCTACACTGACGTCCAGTACGTGTTGGCCCAGATGCCCGAAAGCAAGCAAATTGAATCGGATCTGAAAGCTTACAACGGCCAACTGGAAAGCCAGTTGAAAAGCAAATCCGGGGAGCTGGAAGCTAAATACAAGGCTTATCAGCAGGGCGAATCCACGATGACGGACATTGTCAAGGCCGATAAGCAGAAAGATATGCAAGCCATGCAGCAGTCGATTCAGGAATTCCAGCGGAATGCCGAGCAGTCGTTGCAGCAGAAGCAGCAAGTTTTGCTCAAGCCCGCGCTGGACAAATTGCAGAAGAACATCGATGTGGTAGCCGATGAGAATGGCTATACCTACGTCTTTAATTCCGGGGCGGGCGGAAGCCCGCTGTTGTTGCACGCTCCCAAGGACGGCGACATTTCCGACCTGGTGCTCAAGAAAATGGGTATCACGCCCGGTGCGGCTGCCCCAATCAAGTCGGGTCCGACCGTGGCGCCCGCTGCTCCGGTAGTGCCTGCTGCCAGCAAGACGAAAATCAAAACCAAAAAATAGGCGGTATCCCCGTCGGATAACGAAAAAAGCCGGAGCAGTTGCTCCGGCTTTTTTCATATATAATTGTATAGCGTATGATAAACAGTGAATTTGACAGCGAAGAGTTGGAGGCGGAGGATTTAGGAAATGCCGAGGTGGAGGAGAGCGAAGGTGGTGACGAAATGTATGAGCACCATCGCATCCTGGTAGATCGCGGTCAGATCCTGCTGCGAATTGATAAATACCTGCTGAGCCGGCTCCGTAATACCTCCCGCAACAAAGTCCAGGAAGCCATCCGGGCGCAGGCCGTGGAAGTGAACGGCGCCACGGTGAAACCCAACTACCGGGTGAAGCCGAGCGACCTGATCACCATTACGCTGCCCGATCCGCCGCACGAGGGCGGCGTTGTACCTGAGGAAATGGCGTTGGATATCCGGTACGAGGATCCGGAGCTGCTCATCGTGAATAAGCCCGCCGGGCTGGTGGTGCACCCCGCCTACGGTCACCGGCAGGGCACGCTGGTGAATGGCCTGGCCTTTCACCTGGCTAATCTGCCCACGGGCCGCAATGGCGAAGTCCGGCCCGGTCTGGTACATCGGATCGACAAGGATACTTCGGGCCTGCTGGTAATTGGCAAAACGGAGTTCGCCATGACGCACCTTTCGCTGCAGTTTTTTCACCACACCATTCAGCGCAGCTATCTGGCGTTGGTGTGGGGCACGCCGCCCGGCCCCAAGGGTACCATTGTGGGCCATATAGGCCGGAGCCTGCGCGACCGGAAAGTGCAGACGGTGTTCCCGGGTGGTGAGCACGGCAAGCCCGCCGTGACGCACTACGAGATTCTGGAAAGCTTCGGCCCCGTCACGCTCGTGCGCTGCGTGCTCGAAACGGGTCGGACGCATCAGATCCGGGCTCACATGCAGCACATTGGTCACCCCGTTTTTGCTGATGCAACGTACGGCGGCGACCGGATTCGGGTGGGCCAGAACACTGGTTCTTACCGCTCGTTCGTGGAAAATGCTTTTCTACTCATGACCCGGCAAGCGCTGCACGCCCGCTCGCTGGGCTTCGTGCACCCGACTTCGGGGGAGCAGCTGTTCTTTGAAGTGGAGCTCCCCGAAGACTTTGCGGCCGTACTGGACAAGTGGCGGGCCTGGGCTGCCAACGGCGTCTAAACAAAAAAGCCCCAATGCACTGCATTGGGGCTTTTTTGTTTAGACGCCGTTACTTCTTCTTCGCCGGCGCCTTGCTCGGGGCGGCTGCGCGGGGTTTGGCCTTCAGGATGCTGATGTTATTAGCAGCTCCCTTATTTTCGGGATCCATTGCCAGCACCTGCTCGAAATAGCCGAGGGCAGCGGTTTTATCGCCTTTCTGGAAGTTGTAAACTCCCAAGTAGCCGTTGGCTTCCACTACGCCTTCCTTGAATTTGGTCGGATCGGCTCCGGTTGCTTTCGACAGCTCGATGTACTTCTCATAATAGGGCTTAGCCAAGCCTTTCTTCGCTTCGGGGTCGAGGTTGGAATTCACCTTGGCCCGCGCCAGATAACCGGGAGCGTAAGTTGGCTTAGCCGTCAGGATGATGCTGTACACACTATCCGCCTGCGTGTACTGCTTGTTACCGCTAAAGGCCGTGGCCAGGCGAAACTGGTCAGTGAGATCGCCCTTGCAATTGGTCAGCTTGTACTTAAAGACGCTGACGGCGCCTTTGTAGTCTTTCTGATTGGCGTAGATAGAAGCCAGGTCATTCTGAAAATCACAAGCTTTGGTCGGATCTTTGGCAATGATCTTATTGATCAGTGTTATCGCCTCGGCCCCGCGGCCGGTTTTGCTCATGATCTTGGCCTGATAAGCGTAATCTTCCGGGATGATTTTATCGGCGGGAGCCACTTTCATGTACGTATCCATGGCCGTGCCGGCGCCGGCAAAGTCACCGGTTTCGTAGAGCAGGTAGGGCCGCAGGCGGTTCATGGTCACGTTGCTGGGGTCGGTCTGCAACACCTTGTTAACTTCCGTCAGCGCCTCGGGATACTTTTTGGTCAGGTACAGGAACGAGGCGTACTGCGCATCCGTGGCCGTGGATTTCTCGGCCAGCCCCACGTATTTCTGGAAAGTGCTCAGCGCCA
>JAYWCH010000345.1:0-4821 GCA_043780755.1 Hymenobacter sp. | reverse complement strand
CCTATGGCTTCATTCTGAACGAGACGCCGCCCATGAGCCTGCTGGCCGTGCCTGGGGCCCGCGAGGTAGCCATCGAGTTGAACTCGCTCAGTAAGTCGCACAACCTGGCCGGCTGGCGGGTGGGCCTGCTGGCCGGCCGCGCCGACGTGCTGGCCGACGTGCTGCGCTTCAAGAGCAACATGGATTCGGGCATGTTTCTGCCGGTGCAGCAGGCCGCCGTGGCCGCCCTGGCGCTGGGCCCCGACTGGTTTGCCGATCTGAACGCCACCTACCGCGCCCGCCGCGAGTTGGTGATTGAGCTGCTCCGCGCCCTGGGCTGCGCGCCGGCACCCGATCAGACCGGCCTGTTTATCTGGGCCGCCGTGCCCGCCGCCTACGCCGACGGCTACGCCCTGAGCGATGCCGTGCTGGCCGAAGCCCGGGTCTTTATCACGCCCGGCGGCATATTCGGCAGCAACGGCCTCGGCTACGTGCGTGCCAGCCTCTGCCAGCCCGAAGCCCTGCTCCGCGAAGCTCTGGCTCGCGTGACGCACAGCTTTCTTCCCGTAACTAACCCAGCCGCCGTGCCCGCGCCGGGCATTACCTCATGACCGTCACCATTATCGGGCTGGGCCTCATCGGCGGCTCGCTGGCCCTCAGCCTGCGGCACCACGGCCTGGCCAGCCACCTCATCGGGGTGGAGCAAAACCTGGCCCACGCCCGCCGGGCGCTGGAGCTGGGGCTGATTGATGAAATCGAACCCGACCTGCTCGCCGCCGTGCGCCGGGCCGATCTGATCGTGGTAGCCGTGCCCATGGACGCCATGGTTACCGTGCTGCCGCCGGTGCTCGATGCCATCGCCGGGCATCAGGTGGTGGTTGATGTGGGCTCGACCAAGCAAGCGTTGCTGGCGGCCGTGGCCGGGCACCCCAACCGGGGCCGGTTCGTGGCCGTGCATCCCATGGCCGGCACCGAGCACTCGGGTCCGGACGCGGCTATTGCGGGTTTGTTCGAAGGTAAAACCGTCGTACTCTGCGATGTCACCGATAGCGACCCCGACGCCGTGCGCGTGGTGGAGCAGCTTTTTCAGGCCCTGCCCATGCGGCTGCTCTACCTCGACAGTGCGGCCCACGACCTGCACACGGCATACGTTTCCCATATTTCACACATTACTTCTTTCGCCCTGGCGCTCACAGTATTAGAGAAGGAAAAGGAGGAGCAGCGTATCTTTGACCTGGCCAGCGGCGGGTTTGAGTCCACCGTGCGGCTGGCGAAAAGCTCGCCCGCCACCTGGGTGCCTATCTTTCGCCAAAACCGGCTCAATGTGCTGGACGTGCTCGACGAGCATTTGCACCAATTGCAGCAGCTGCGCGAGCTGCTGGCCCGGGAAGACTACGCCGGCCTGACCGAGCGGATTCAGCAGGCCAATCACATCGGCAAGATTCTGCCCTAAACTCCCGGGTGCCGCCGTCGCCCGTTCCCTACTCAATCAATCGTAAAACAATACCCTCCAATTCCCCATGCAATCCGCTTTATTCAACCGTCAGCCCAACGACAAACCCTTCCTGATCTCCGGCCCGTGCTCGGCCGAAACCGAGGAGCAGGTCATTGATACCTGCGTCCGGCTGGCCGCTACTGGCAAAGTGCAGGCCCTGCGCGCCGGCATCTGGAAGCCCCGCACCAAGCCCGGCGGCTTCGAGGGCGTTGGCCCGATTGGTCTGCCCTGGCTTAAGAAAGCCAGCGAGCTCACCGGCCTGCCCATCGCCGTGGAAGTAGCCACTGCCAAGCACGTGGAGGACTGTCTGGCCTTCGGCGTCGACATCCTCTGGGTGGGCGCCCGCACGACGGGCAACCCGTTTTCGGTGCAGGAAATTGCTAACGTGCTGCGCGGCGTCGACGTGCCGGTGCTGATCAAAAACCCCATTCACCCCGAGCTGGAGCTGTGGGTGGGCGCTGTGGAGCGGCTGCAAAAGGCCGGTCTGACCCAGGTTGGGCTCATCCACCGGGGCTTTTCGAGCTACGGCAATACCGATTTCCGCAACGCGCCCATGTGGCACCTGCCCATCGAAATGAAGCGCCGGCTGCCCGAGCTGCCCATTCTCTGCGACCCGAGCCACATCTGCGGCCGCCGCGATACGTTGGCCGCCGTGGCCCAGCAGGCCCTCAATCTCGATTTTGATGGCCTCATGATTGAATCGCACCAGGATCCCGACGCGGCCTGGAGTGACGCCAAGCAGCAAATCACCCCCGAAGTCCTCCAGGCCCTGATTCAGGATCTGGTCTGGCGCCACGAAACCACCGACCAGCACGAGTTTCTGACCGCCCTGGCCAGCCTGCGTGAGCAAATCAACAACCTCGACGCCGAGGTCATGCAGCTCCTCGGCCGCCGCATGGCCGTGTCCGAGAAAATCGGGCAGTACAAGAAAGAGAACGACATCACCATCCTCCAGACCAGTCGCTGGAACGACGTGCTCGAGCGCACGTTGCGCCAGGGCGCTTCCGTCGGCCTGACCAAGGAATTCGTGGAGCAATTCCTCGCCGCCGTGCACCTGGAATCCATCGCCCACCAGAGCAAGGTGATGAACGCCTAGTTTCGGGATCTGATCGCTAAAAAGGCGTTCTACGATCGGTAGGACGCCTTTTTTGGTTTTAAGAAATGCTGATTTCCGCCCCGCGGCTGCGCCCTAAGCCCGGCCGCTCTGGTGCGCCTCCAGCCACTGCGTAGCCTCTCCTTCATCCCCAAAAAATCCCACGGCAAAAGAACCTTCGTAATCGATCAGATTCTGAAAGCCGGACGATTTCATAATTTCTTGGTGCAGGGTCGGGCTGACCAGGTATGCCACGCACAAGCGCCCGCCGAGGCGCTGGGCCATGGTGGGGAAGTAGTCGGTCAGAAGCCACTGTGTGGTGTTCGGGTCGTTGGAGCTGCGGCGGCGAATATCCTGTAACCAGAAGAGGCAGTTTTCCCGTTGCGCGACTTCGGCCAGTTTATCGTAAGCGGGGGGCAGCTCCACCACTTCGGGTTGGTAGCTCCAGCGGCAGATGAGGATGTTGGCTTCGGGTCGAAACGTGAATTGCAGAAGGGCGGAAGGGATAGTTGGATTCATATAGCGTTAGTATTAGGCAAAGTACGTCTTTATCAGGCTGTACGGCCGCGTTGCTCATCGGCTCCGCTGGCCAGCCGGGAGTAAGCAGGACCATATTGCAGAGCAGATGTCACTGTACTTGCCGCCGAGCAATTTTTTGGTTGCCGGTGACTATTGCGTGATTTTTCCGCTGCTTCAGTGTCCCGGCAATACTTCATCCAGCGCCGGTCCCGCCGCCACCGGCGGATGTTTCCGCAGCGAGCGGACGGCCAGCCCCACGCTCAGCAGCGTAAGAACGGCACCCAGCAAAAACGGCGCGCCCGGAAACTGCACTGGCGCCGTGGGCCGGGTGAAATAGCCGAATAAATAGGTCATGAGCAGCGGCCCCACCACGCCCGTCGCGCTGATCAGGCTGGTGAGCGAGCCCTGGAGTTCGCCCTGTTCATTAGCCGGCACCTGCCCCGAAATGGTGCCCTGCAAAGCCGGGCCCGCCAGTCCGCCCAGGCAGTACGGTGCCAGAAACACCAGCATCAGCCATCCCCGCGAGGCAAACGCGAACAGCACGAAACCAACCGCATAACAGAGCAAGCCAATGATAATGGCCCTCGCCGCGCCCAGCCGGGGAATGACCACTCGCACCAGGCCGCCCTGCACGAGGCCCGAAAACAGCCCCACCACCGCCAGCGAGATCCCCACCAGCCGCTCGGTCCACCCAAACTTGAGCATCGTATAAAACGTCCAGACCGACTGTGTGGCCGAGCCCGCCAGGTACAGCAGCACCAGCGCCGCCGCCAGCCCGAGCACCGCCGGGTAGTTGCGCAGCCGCAGCAGCGAAGCCACCGGATTGGCCCGCCGCCACTCGAAGGCCCGCCGCTGCGCCGGCACCAGCGATTCGGGCAGCACGAAAAATCCGTACAGAAAATTGCACAGGCTCAGCCCCGCCGCCACCATAAACGGCACCCGCGACCCGAAACCCGCCAGCAGCCCGCCCATCGCCGGCCCAATGATGAAGCCCACCCCAAACGCCGCGCCCACCAGCCCGAAATTCTGCGCCCGTTTCTCCGGCGTGCTGATATCGGCAATGTAGGCCGTGGCCGTGGCCGTGGTGAAGCTCGCTCCCGTAATGCCCGCAATCACGCGCCCCACAAACAGCCACGCCAGCGTCGGGGCAAAACTCAGAAATACGTAATCCAGCCCCAGTCCCAGCAGCGCGGCCAGTAGCACCGGCCGCCGCCCCAGCTTGTCGCTGAGCCCGCCCACCACCGGCGCAAAGCAGAACTGCGCGCTGGCGTACGCAAACGTGAGCCAGCCCGAATACTCTGACGCCCGGCTCAGTCCCTCGCCCGTGAGCTGTTCGATCAGCTTGGGCACCACCGGAATAATCAGCCCCAGCCCGATAACATCCAGCAGAATCGTAACAAAGATGAACCCCAGAGCGGGCGGACGTTGATCAGGCATGGGGAGCAGTAAGAAAGGTCCAGCCGCCGGCAGCCGCCCGGACAAAGGTCCGCAGAAATCGAAGGTGCGTACCGAAGCGAAAGGGCCTGAACCCGGCGGATTCGTCCGCTTCCCTCATTTTTTATAGCTGAGGATCACGCCTTAACTGCCCGCCCAAGGCTTAAATCAATCTTTTCTCAGGTTTCCCGGAAAGTTTGCCTACCTTTGTATCACAAACAGTGCGGGGTGGAGCAGTTGGTAGCTCGTTGGGCTCATAACCCAAAGGTCACTGGTTCGAGTCCAGTCCCCGCTACCTAAG
>JAYWCH010000344.1:0-5518 GCA_043780755.1 Hymenobacter sp. | reverse complement strand
CCCCCACCCAAACGCCGATTGATGGCGGAGCCTCACTACTGCTGGTCGGCGGCGTAGGCTACGCCCTGCGCAAGCTCCGCCAACGGCGCGCGCACTAGCGCCCCAGGAGGGTAGACCCGGTGATATTCGTGCCGGGTGCCACCATTCCTCCTCCGAATTTCCCGGAGGGATACCTACTTGCTTTCCAATCAATTAAAAGAGCCGTTTCCAGCCTTGGAAACGGCTCTTTTAATTGATTCTGGCCCCGTTGCAGCAGCGGGGCACAAAATCAACCTAAGCCTGACTGTTCATCCACTATGGGCTTTAGTCAAGCGTTTCTCCAAGTGGGATTAGGCACTGTTGGCTGCCGGTTCGGGACTGGCTATCAGAAAATTACAACCGCTGTCAGCTAGTGCGGCGGAAACGGCTGGCAGTTTTCCCATGAATTCCTGCACTACTTTCATATTGGCTCGCGCTGCCCTTGTGTAAAATCCAGTGTCTTGTCGGCTGTCCGACTATACTCCTCTTTGCTTGGGGATAGTGGGAATCCGAAGGTCAAAATCTTGTCGTAATCCGTGGCTAATATCTTCCCGCGTCTCCCATCCATTCGTTGGCTCCTGCCGCTCCGCTGCGGGCTCGGCGGGCTGCGGGCGGTTCTCCAACCGCTCCTGTGCCTGGGATTGCTGGTGCTAAGTCCTGGCTTGAGTGTCAGAGCCCAACGCGTCGATTCGCTGGCGCCGGGCCCGGCGTTGGCTCACCCGTCAGCCTTACCAGGCGGGACCGCCATCGTCCTGCCGCCCGCGGATACGCTTTTTCGGGTGTACGGCCGCGTGGGCTCCTTCAGCCCCCGCGAGCGGGGCGAGGCCATTGAGCGACGCTTGCGGGTACTGGTTGAGGACCCACTATTTTCCGCCGATTCGCTCATTGTTGTAGATGCTGAGCAGGACTCGGAAATCATGTACGCCGATACCCACGTGCTAAGCGTGGGTAATGCCGAAGCGCAGGCCCTGGGGCAGCCGCGACCCGTTGTGGCCCGGCAGTACCTGGCCATTCTGCGCCGTCATCTCTCGGCAGCCCAACAGGCCAGCTCCCTGCCCGAGCTATTGAAGCGCGGTGCTTTAGCCGTGCTCACGCTGCTGATGCTGGCCGGGCTGATTATCGGGCTGAACCGTTTTTTTCGGGCCATCAACCAGCGCATCCTGCGCTGGCGTGGTAGCCCTCTCCGGCCCTGGCACATCAACAATTATGAGCTCCTTACTCAAGAACGGCAGCTAAACCTGCTGCGGACCCTGCTCAAAGGATTACGCCTCGTGCTGGTGGTTTCCACCGTGTACCTGGCCCTGCCACTGCTCTTCAGCCTGTTTCCCTGGACCGAAGGCTTTTCGCGTCAGCTGCTGGGCTACGTGCTTGGGCCAGTGCACCGCGTGGTGCTGGCCATTGTGCACTACATTCCCAATTTGCTGACCATCGCCGTCATCTACTTTTTCACCACCAATGCCGTTCGCCTGCTGCGTTTTCTGACCAGCGAAGTGTCTGAGGGGAAGCTGGTCATCAATGACTTCTATCCGGACTGGGCGCTGCCAACCTTTAACCTGCTGCGTTTCGCTCTGTATGTATTTATGTTCATTGTCATCTTCCCCTACCTGCCCGGCTCGGATTCGCCCGTGTTTCAGGGCGTGTCGGTGCTGCTGGGCTTTATCATTTCGTTTGGCTCGACCTCGGCCATCGGTAATTTGGTGGCCGGCATTGTCATCACCTACATGCGACCCTACAAGGTGGGCGACCGGGTGCGCATCGGCGAGGTAGTGGGCGATGTGATGGAAAAAACGTTGCTGGTCACGCGCCTGCGCACCATCAAGAACGAAGACGTTACCATTCCCAACTCCAACATCCTGACCGGTCACACGATCAACTACAGCACGGCCGCTGCGCGCGAAGGGCTCATTGTATATTCCACCGTCACCATCGGCTACGACGTGCCCTGGGTGCAGGTGCATGAGCTACTATTGGCGGCGGCCCGCACCACGACGGATGTAGAGGCTACTCCCGCGCCCTTTGTGTTGCAAACCAGCCTGGACGATTTCTACGTTTCGTACCAGATTAACGCCTACACCCGACAGCCGCACCGGCAGGCCACCCTGTACTCGGAGTTGCACCAGCGCATCCAGACGACGTTCGCCCGCGCCGGCGTTGAAATCATGTCGCCGCACTATCGCGCAAACCGTACCGGGGCCGAGGCGTCGAGTACCATCCCGCCCTTGCCCGCCGAGGATTCCCTTGGTCAACAGTAGCTCATCCTGGCAAAAGTGGGGTGAACCAGCAAAGCCGGATACCAGCAGAAAGGAGTTAAAATTGATTGCCGACGTGGTTGGCCGAGGGGTATCAGAACGGAATGAGAGCGTTCGGCGGGGGAACAGGCCGGTGGGACGAATAAATTAGGGTAACCTTGTTTCGCAAAACACGCCTTTTAACCCCAAAATGAAGTACGGTACGCTCTTCGTCATTAGTCTGCTGGCCGGTGGGCCGGTTTCCTTCGCCCAGCCGGTCCAGCCGGTGGCTAAAAAGCTGGCAACTGCCCCGCCGGTCACCTCGCTGGCATCAGTAACCAAGGGCTTGCAGAAGTTTGCGGGCTATTTCCCATTCTACTACGATCCGAAAACGGGCAGGGTATTTCTGGAAGTTGAACGGTTCGATCAGGAATTTTTATATTTTGGGTCATTGTCCAACAGCGTGGGCAACGGCATCGAGCGAGGGCAGAGCACGGCGGATATCGCGAAGTTTACCCGGGTGGGAGGAAAGGTGTTTTTGCTGGAGCCCAACTACGATTATCGGGCCCTGACCAGCAACCCCGACGAGCGGCAGGCCGTCGATAACGCCTTTGCCAAGTCGGTCATCTGGGGGTTTGTGCCCGTAGCGACGGAAGGGAGCAAAGTGCTGCTGGACCTGACCCCGTTTCTGGTGCGTGACAGCCAAAAGATTGCCGACCGGCTGGGCAGTCGCGGTTTTCAGGGGCCCGGGGCGAGCCTGATGAGCGCTCCGACGGGCGGCGCGCCCGTCAGCTACCGGTTCGACGAATCGCGTTCGGCCGTGTACTTGGCCAATACCCGGAACTTCCCCAAAAACACCGAATTTGAGGCCATGGTTACCTTCACGGGCGGGTCCAGCGCGGCTGGCCGCGACGGTCACGGCCTGGCCCCCGACCCCAACGCGGTGACCATGCAGCTGCACCAGTCCTTCGTCGAACTGCCGGATGACCAGTACCACCCGCGTCAGTTTGACCCCCGGTCGGGGTTCAACTTGTTCAGCTTCACCGATTTTTCAGCGCCCATCAATCAGCCGCTGGTCCAGCGGTTTATCTGCCGCCACCGCCTGCAAAAGAAGGATCCGGGCGTCGCCGTCAGCGAAGCCGTGCAACCCATTGTGTACTACATCGACCGCGGTGCCCCGGCCGCCATCAAGCAAGCATTGATTGAGGGCGGCTCGTGGTGGAACCAGGCATTTGAGGCCGCCGGGTACCAGAATGCGTTCCAGGTGAAGGAGTTGCCCACCGGGGTCGATCCCATGGATATTCGCTACAACGTGGTGAACTGGATCAACCGGTCGGGGTCACCCCGGGCTTTTTCGTACGGGGCTTCCTACATCGACCCGCGCACGGGCGAAATCATCAAAGGCGTTGTGTCGCTGGGTTCGGACCGGCACCGGCAGGACTACCTGATTGCCGAAGGTTTGCTGCAGCCCTATGAGGATGGCAAACCCGTATCGGACCAGATGGAGCAGCTGGCGCTGGCGCGCATCCGGCAGCTCTCGGCGCACGAAATTGGCCACACGCTGGGCTTGTACCACAATTTCACCGCCAGTACCAAGGACCGGGCATCCGTGATGGACTACCCGTTTCCGCGCGTCAGCTTGCTGGCCGATGGGCACGTCGATGTGTCCCAGGCCTACGCCACGGGCATCGGCAGCTGGGACAAGCGGGCCGTACTCTGGGGTTATGCGGACTTCCCGAAAGGCACGGATGAAAGTCAGGCGCTGAACAAAATCATGCAGGAAACCCTGGCGCAGGGACACCGCTTCATCCCGGACATCGGCGGGTACGTGCATCCGGCCGCGAACCAGTGGGACGATGGGGCCGACCCCATCGCGCAGCTCGATCAGCTCATGGCCCTGCGCCGCCACGTGCTGGACGGGTTTTCGGAAAAAGCCATTCGATCCGCGGCCCCGATGGCCACCTTGCAGGAAGTGCTGGTGCCCGTTTACCTGCTTCACCGCTATCAGATTGAGGCGGTAGCCAAGTCGTTGGGCGGCCTGTATTTCACCCACGCGGTGAAAAACGACGGCCAGCCCCCCACCCTAATGGTGGCGCCGGCCGTGCAGTGGCGGGCGCTGGATGCCTTGCTAACCACAGTGAGCCCCGCGGCCCTACAACTACCGGAAGCGCTGATTGCCAAGATTCCACCCCGGCCATCGGGCTATCCGGCGTCGTTGGAGACGTTCGCGGGTTACACCGGGCCGACATTCGACCCACTGGCCGCCGCCGAAGCCGCCGCCGGCCCGGCCATTGCCTCGATTCTGAACGCGGAACGGGCTGCCCGTCTGATCGAGTACCAGGCGCGGGACCCCAACCAGCCCGGATTCCTGCCGGTCGTCGACCGACTGCTGGCCCGTACCTGGAAGGCGACGCCCGCGGCTGGCTACCCGGGCGCGCTGCAAACGGTGGTGAATAACCTGACCATGAAGTATCTGCTGCAACTCGCGGCCGACCCCAAAGCGTCGACCAGTGCACGCGGCCAGACTTTGTTGGCAATCGACGGGCTGCGCGAATGGATGGAGTCGAAAGTCCGGAAAGCCAATGCTTCGCAAAAAGCAAACTTGCTTTTCGGCTTGTCGCAGATTGAGCGGTTTAGGGCCGACCCAAACAAGTTTTCACCCCCTGCGGCGGTCGACATGCCGCCCGGGGCACCCATCGGCATGCCGGGTCTGGACTTTTTGGATTAGCGGCCCGGCTCTGGTCGGTTATCTTATTGCCTCTGCAAAACGGCCTTTTTGTTCCATCCGATGGGGCTTCGGCTGGTTAAGCGGTCGGGGCTGCAATTTTTTCGATGAGGGTTGGTTGAGGTGTTTCAGATACGCTGGTCAGTTTGGGGTAATCGTGTGAAGTGATTGTTGAGGAGCGATCTACGGGAACTGATAGCCGATACGGGCACCAGGCCGAATAGCTGGCGGCGTGGCCGGTGCGTCAGCCAAGTAGGTGAACATGGCCCATTCCCGGCGCTCGGGCGCCTCGGTTTTGAAGCAGGACCAACGGCTTTCCGCTTGGGCATTGTCGTGGCAGTCGTCGCGTCGGCTCTGCGAGCGCCCGGCCGCGGGTTAGTGCAACAAGGCCGGTAGGCGTTGCCGAGTTTTTGACCACCACCAACGACCACATATCAGTATTGGCTACTAACAACCTCAACTTAACAGTGTCGCCCGATTCTCTCCGGCTTAACCAGACCATCTCAAAATCATGGCTCGGCAGTTTTGGGAGGCTGATAACGGCGCA
>JAYWCH010000343.1:0-4831 GCA_043780755.1 Hymenobacter sp. | reverse complement strand
CCGGTCTGGCTCTTTCGATTAAAGTCCATTGGGTGGCAGCAGCATCAACGATAGCGGTTCCCCAGCGCCTGGCTAATTCTGGCAGGCCTTCGGCCTGGTCACGCTCCAATCAATCCAGCGCCGGGAGGTTTGGCAGTGGGTGCACTGCATCAGTAGCTCAGTGGCAACGGGCAACACCTCCAAGACCTGCTCGTGGGCGTGCAGCGTCTCCTCGCCGCAAGTGCGGCACAGCAGCAGCTCGTTAGCGGCCAGCTGCTCTTCCAAAAAACCGAGCTCGTCATTCTGCATGGTTTGGTGTTGTAAGTCGTGACTATCGCTCCATTCCGCCGCTCTCGCGGCCGTAGTCTGGTCCACTGCGCTCCTGCGCGGGCACCTGGGACATTACGCCTACGGCGGCCTTCAGTTCTCCCAGCTCCTGGCTGCCGCGCGGGGTTGGCAGCTGGTCGGCGGCTTCGCGGGCTTTTTCCAGATTCTCCTTGCTGGGGCCTACTCCGTAGGGCGTCCGCTCAATAAGGCGGGCAGCAGCCTGCAAGCGGCCGGCGTTCAACCCGTCGCCGTGGTCTTTCAGCCCCTGCACCACCGGGCCGACGCTTTTCAGAAACGCCTTCCGCGCCTGCTCCCGGGCTACAGTCGGCTCAGGCCGTTCCAGCTGAAGGATGTGCGCTTTGATCTCGGCGGCCCACTTCGGCAGCTCCGGCACCTGCTGGCTGATTCGACCCTGCTCCAGGATGAGCACCGTCCGGGGCGCCTTGCCCGAATTGTCCACCAATTCCAGCCGATCGGGCACCTGATAATTCTGCTTGAGCAGCTCCAGGCCCGCCGCGTAGCGCTCTTCAATCTGCTTTTCGGGACCGGGTGCCCACCCGCCGCTACCCGCTGGGCCACCCGGTTTTTGCACAATTCCATCGTCTGCAAATTGACGTAGGTAACATCGAGCCGATAGCCTTGCTCCTGGTAGCCCTGTAACAAGCGGTAGTTACTTTGCTTGGCCATATTCGTCTCCCACGAGAAGCTTTCTCTTCGCTCCAAAAGCTCCCGGGATTGCTTGGCCATGATGGCCACTACCCCCATCGCGCCGGGATGCGGATTTTGCGCCGCCGTCACGTCCGCCTTGATCTGCTGGATGCCCGGCTCCCGCTTCGCTAGCTCCTTGAAATAAGAAGATTTGCCGGCCCCGTTAGGGCCGGCAAATACGTAAAGGGTCAGTTTTGTGGGCTCCTCCCCCACGCCTAATAGGCAGTCACCAGGGCTTTGTTCAGCTCGGCAATATCCGTGATGGACTTCACCACCCGCTCAGCCGGGCCTACGGCCCGGCCGTGAACGGAGAGCAAGGTGAGGGTCGTGCCATCCGTCGAGACCTCGTAAATCTCGCCCGTCACGGGGTACTCGCGCACCAGGCGATTATTATCGTCGTGGTAAGCCAGAAATGAGTGGTGCTGAATCGCCTCGTCGCGGATGCCGGCGCGGTAGGTCTGCTGCCACGCCTCGGTTTGAGTCAACGCAGCCTTGTTCTCAAAAGCATTCATGGCGAAAAGCATTAAATGGAAGATGGGACCCTGCCCTGTCAGCGGGTTACGCGGTGAAGTAATGCCGGGAGCGTACGGTATACCGGCATTAGTGCTCGCCCGTTGCGCCACTAAAGATACGCTATTGGCTGGCGCCGGCTAACGTATTCGGATGGCTCATAATCGTGTCCCGGACCTGCTGGCGCACCCGCAGGAAGTTCTCCTGCACCACGGCATGAAGCCGACTCTCAGCCTCGGCCCCCTCACCGCCAAAGGTCGCCAGCGGGTGCAAAGGAAACTTCTCCTTGGTCGCATCCGGACGGTAAATCGTGCCCTGAAAGAAGGTGCTCGCGGTTTCCACGGTCTGGCCGATGAACTCGCCCTGCTGTAAGCCGATGGTGTCCTGCACCCGCACCAGATTGCGCTCCTGGTAGCTGCTGCTCTGGTTGGTCGAGCGGTTGCGGGTGCCGGTGCCGCCCTGGCTCTGGCCGGTGCTCACGCTCACCATTTCCTTATCCTCGCGGCCCACCAGCTCGGAAATGAACTTGGCCGTTTCCAGCGAGTTCACCTTGCCGAAAAACTGGTTGTTCAGGTTGGACACCAGCACCTGCATCTTCTCCTTGCCGTAGGCGTCCGTCATCTGGCTCAGGTCCTGGGTCATGTACACCATCGCCACCTTGTTACTGCGGGCCGTGGCCGGCAGCACTTCCAGGCCGGGCACGTAAATGGTCGCGGCTTCATCTAAAAAGACGTAGCTGGGGTGCTTATTCTGCTGGTTCATCAGCTTTAGCGCCACCGTTATCACGCAGGAAACCACCGGCGAGAACGTCTCTTTCAACGTTGGGTCATTGCCGATGCACAGCAGCTTCGGCGCCTTGGGATCGTTCAGATTCAGTGAGAACCCCTCCCCTGCCGCCTCGTCCGGGGTCAGCACCCACACGATTTCCGGGCTGTTGATGCTGGTCAGGATCACCTGGAGCGTACCGATGACGGCCGCAATCTGCTTTTCGGCCCGCTGCTTCACCGCCGTAATGAGGCTGCGCGCCTTATCGCCCGTTTCCAGGTCGGTATCGAGCATACTCAGAACGTGCCTGAAGTCATCGTACATCGCCGTGGCCACGACGTGGGGAATGGTACAATACTGGGGGTAGTGCTTTTTGTAAAACCAGATGATGCTCGTTAGGTAGGCCACCGCGCTGGTATCAAAGAACTCCATCTTGCGGATGCTCGACGGGTTCAGGTTGTTGATGATGGCCCGGCTGTACTCGTCGGCAAAGGCCACCACCGGCATATCGGCGGCGCGCAGCGGGTTTACCCGCTCGCTGCGCGTCAGGTCCCGGAAGTTGATGATGTGCAGCTGCACCGGCAGCTCGGGTTTTTCCTCTTCGGCCTCAAACAGCCGGCCCTTGAGCTTGCCGACTACGCTGCCGGCCTGCTTCGCGGCTTGCTGCCGCTCCCGGGCCTTGCGCCGTTCGGCTAGTACCAGGGCTTTCTGCGCGGTTTCAGCCAGCACCGGAAACTTGAAGTCGTATATCAGGCCCGCAAAATTCTTGTCGGCAAACTGCTCCACCATCGGCTCCCCGATCGAGTAGGTCTTGCCCGCCCCGGCTCCGCCGAGTACCAGCGTGCCCCGAAACGGGTTGGCGACCGTTATCCATCCCCCGCCGGCCGTGGGGAAGTACAGCGCATCGGGCGTTTCCACCCTTTTACGCTCCGTGGTCAGCCCAAAGTCCGGTCGCTTGGTGCTGGCCCAAAGCAGGCCGGCCAGTCCCCCGCTGGCCAGCACGGCTCCGGCCGTAGCCGGGTACCCGAGCGTGATAAAGCCGGGCGGGTAGTGGGTTATGGTCAGCAGCACGTACCCAGCAATCAGGAATACCCCGGCGGAGATACCGGCAATAATGCGGAGCGCCTGCGGGTCGAGCGGCTTGCGCCTGCCCCGGCCGGGCTGGTCCTGCGGGGCCTTCTGGATGAATACCAGGGATAGCGCTCCCAGCAGCAGCAGCGCCCGCAGATAGCTGCCGGCCAGCCCGTAGAACTTGGCGGCCTTCACCAGCAGCTTGCCCTTGATGCTGCGACTAGCATTCGCTACGGCCTCCGCGCCGGCCGTGGTCTTGGTCAGCCTCTGGTCGGTGGCCTGGGTCGCGTCCACCGCCGGCGCGGCTCCCGGGCCTGTCACCGCGCCCGCCGCCTGCCGGACCTTCGCGATTCGCTCCAGCCGCTGGGCCTCCCGCAACGCGGCTATCCGGGCCTCAAACCGTTCCTTCGGAGTTAGAGCCGCCGCTGTGGGAGCCTCAGCCAGTTGGGCCGCGCTGGCCTGGGCTATCTCGGGTCCGTGTAGCAGCGTGTAGTAGTCCCCGCCAATGAGGGCCAGAATGAGGAGGAGGAAAATCAACCCGGCACTTTGGGGATTAGCTGCTGACCTCGACGGTTGGTTGCTCATGAGATTGAGGTGTCGGATTCGTGGAAAGGATACCTTCGGCAGCTGGCGCCCACCTTACATTTCGATGTCCAGCTCGCTGGCGTTGCGGCCCTTTTTCTCGGCGATGTGTTCGGTCTGCTCCGGGCGGCTGCCCCCCGACCGGACTACCTGCTGCAAGGCCCGTAGCGTGGCCGACGCGGCCTGCTGCGGCTGGGGCCGCTCCCGGCCGGTACTCAGCAGATGGTAGGCGTTGTCAATGGGGATTCCCTGCCGGCTGCGGTCCTCCAGGGCGTGCAGGCCCCGGTAAAACGTCTTATCATACTCGCGGGTCTCGGCAATCTTTTGCACGCGCTGGGGGTCTAGCTGCTGCTCCTTCGGCACTCGACCGTTGATAGCCCCCACCCGCTCCCCTATCCGGGCGGCCCGGGCGGCGTCGCGGCTGCGATCTCGCGGCTTGGCTCCCGGCACTTTCTCGTGCGCCTGGGCCTGGTAATTGAACTGCTTTTCGAACTGCCGTCCGGCGTTGGTTTTCCACTGGATCATGTCGAACCGCTGCCGCCGTCCTCCTGGGTTCAGCGTTATCTTCTGCCCGGCGTCGCGGGCACTCACGATCAGGTGAACGTGGGTCTGCAAGCCCGGCCGCTTCTCGCCGGCCTTCGCATGGCCGGCTGCCACTTCGGGGTCAGTGCCCCGGTAGCTTCTCTGCTGGTGAATAGTCGCCGCCCACACCAGGTCTTTGCCGCTAAGCTGCCGCCCATCCTTTAGCTTAAAGTTAGCCGCGTACTGCGCCATCATCTCCCGCGTGTAAGCCCTTAGCTTGTCCCGGTCGCTGCCGATGTGCGCCAGCTCGGCCTCGCTTGGACTGAGCACCAGCGAGTAGAATTTATCCTCCGTAGCCCGTAAGCCT
>JAYWCH010000342.1:0-3806 GCA_043780755.1 Hymenobacter sp. | reverse complement strand
GGGGGCACGGAAACCATGCTCATGGCCGGCCGGCCGGTGAACTCCCGCGCCTACGTGAGCAAGTTCAACTTCGGCGGGGGCGATCAGGAGAAGAAGGTTGGGATGCTGAGCGGGGGCGAGAAAAACCGCGTCCACCTGGCCATGACCCTAAAGCAGGGCGCCAACCTGCTGCTGCTCGACGAGCCCACCAACGACCTCGACATCAACGCCATCCGGGCACTGGAGGACGCGCTGGAAAACTTCGCCGGCTGCGCCGTCATCATCAGCCACGACCGGTGGTTTCTGGACCGGCTGGCTACCCACATTCTAGCCTTCGAAGGCGACTCGGAAGTGGTCTGGTTCGAGGGCAACTTCACCGATTACGAAGAAGCCAAGCGCAAGCGCCTCGGCGACGTGGAGCCCAAGCGCGTCCGGTACCGGAAGCTGGGGTAGATTTTCAGCTTATCAATCGATCACAAAATCGCTCACAAAAAACGCCGCCCGGCTTCCCGGGCGGCGTTTTTTTGATTAGCCGAAATCTACTTTAAATTCCGAATCCAACCCTGCTCCTACCGCCGCCGCATGAAAATGGTGACGTAGTAAAGCAGCGTGGCCAGGGAGCTGAGCGCCGCCACCACGTAGGTCATGGCCGCCCACCAGAGGGCATCTTTGGCCATGGCGTGTTCCTCCACGGTCACGACGCCGCGCTGGTCCATCCAGGCCAGGGCCCGGCGCGAGGCGTCGAACTCCACCGGCAGGGTGATGAAGGAAAACAGCGTCGTGAGCGAAAACAGCGCGATGCCCACGCCCAGCGGAATCATCGTGCGGTTGAGCAGGACAACTCCAGCCAGCAAAATCCAGGGCATGTAGCGCGACACGGCGCCCAGCGCGGGCACCATCGCCGAGCGAAATTGCAGCATGGAATACGCCGTGGCGTGCTGCACGGCGTGGCCGCACTCGTGGGCGGCAATGGCGGCGGCAGCGGCGCTGCGCTCAGCGTAAACCGACTCGCTCAGGTTCACGGTTTTATCGGTGGGGTTGTAGTGATCGGTCAGGCGGCCGTCGGTGCTGATGATGCGCACGTCGGTTATGCCGTGATCGGCCAGCATCAGCTCGGCGATCTGGGCGCCCGTCAGGTTGGCTTTTAAACCCACCAGGGCGTATTTCTTGAACTTACTGCGCAATCGCCACTGAATGCCCGCGCTGACCAGCATGAGCAGAATGAGAAGGAAAAACATCGTCGTTACTGGGTAAAAGTGAAGGATTGATTTTCAAGCCCGGCTTTTTGGCTGGAAGCTGCCAGCAGAACACGCGGGGCGCAAAAAACGAGCGATGATCCGCTTATTTATTGGGGCGGCTCCTGCCGGATTCGCTCGACAATCCGCGAGGTGCTGTAGCCGGCCACCAGCGGCACGGTGAGCACCTGCCCGCCCCGGTTCAGCACCAGCTCGTGGCCCACAATGCCGGCCAGGGCGTAGTCGTCGCCCTTCACCAGCACGTCGGGCTGCACCAGCTCGATGAGCGCCAGCGGCGTGGGCTCGCCAAAGAGCACCACGGCATCGACAAAAGCCAGCGCGGCCAGAATGCGCGCCCGCGCCGACTCGTCCTGAATGGGCCGGCCGGGCTTGAGCGCGCCCACCGAAGCGTCGGTATTGAGGCCCACCACCAACGCGTCGCCCAGGTGCCGGGCCTGTTCGAGGTAATCGACGTGGCCCAGGTGCAGCAGGTCGAAGCAGCCGTTGGTGAAGACCACTTTACGGCCCCCGGCCCGCCAGGCGGCCAGCACGGCGGGCAGCTGCGCCCGGGTCAGGATTTTATCTTTTGTCCACATACTGATAATTGACGCCGCTTAGGCATTGGAAATCAACGACTCCGGGACCAGTGCGGGCGGCGCACTGCCCGATTTCATGGCACTGGCGATGAAGCTGATTCCGCCCATCAACACCACCAGCAGGGTCTGGGCGCCGTGCACCACCAGGGCGTAGGCAATGCCGGCTTCCTTGCCAATGCCGTACACCAGCAACGTGCTCTGCACCAGCACATGAAACACGCCGATGCCGCCGGAAACCGGCGCGGCCATCCCGAAAGCCCCGAAGGTGAGCACGGCCAGCCCGGCCTTCATATCCAGGCTGTACGTCTCGGGAAAGCAGCGGAACGCCAGGTAATCCATGAGGTAATACACCAGCCAGGTAAACGCAGTGTGGAGCAGGAATATGCCTTTATTTTTGAGCTTAAGGACGCTGAACACGCCCGCCAGCAAGCCTCTGGCGAAGGCGACAACTTTCACGAAGAACGCATTCTGCCGCAGCTTTTCCAGGTTGCGGAACAACAGGTAGCCGAAGAGCAGCACGGCCAGCGTGGCCAGGCCCGCCACGGCCAGCAGCACGTTGCGGTTGGCCGCCAGCGAGTCGTATTTATCGGCAAACAAGCTTTGGATAAACGTCCAGAACTTATTGAATTCCAGCAGCAATACCGAACCCAGCAGTAGCATCAGCACCAGCACGTCGATCACGCGCTCGGTAATGACTGTGCCCAGCGATACTTCCACCGGCACGCCGCTGGTGCGCCGTAGCACCGAGCAGCGGATGACTTCGCCCATGCGCGGCAGCACGATATTGGCCAGGTAGCCGACCATCATGGCGTGGTACACCCGCCAGAACGGCACCGGGTGCTGCGAGGCCGTGAGCTGCATCTGCCAGCGGTAGGCCCGGCTGAAATAGCCCAGCACGGAAAGCATCAGCGTCAGGCCCAGCCACCAGTAATTGGCGGTTTGAATGTAGTGCCCGATGCGGGACAGGTCCTGACCGCGCACAGCGTACACCATCAGGACGCCCGACAAGGCCAGTAGCAAGGCGTATTTGAGAATCGTGAGGAGAGATTTCAAGGAATTTTCAGGCGTGAAAAGGACTCGGAGATAAACAAAGGTAAAACCCAGGTGCAGCGCGGATCACGCCTCCACCACCACATTATCGATCAGCCGCACGCCGCCCAGGTGGGCAGCCAGACACAGCACCACGGCCCGGCCCGCCACGTAAGTCTCCAGCGGCTGCAGGGTTTGGGCGTCGGCAACTTCGATGTATTCGGGCGTCAGCAGCGGCTCTTGGCGCAGGGTGGCTTCGGCGGCGGCCCGCACCTGAGCGGGCGGCTCGCCCTGGCGGACCCGGTCGGCAGCGGCCAGCAGCACCTGGTGTAGCAGCGGCGCGGCGGCGCGGGCGGCGGCATCGAGCCGGCGGTTGCGCGAGGACATGGCCAGCCCGTCGGCCTCGCGGATGGTGGGGCAGGCGACGATTTCCAGGTCAAAGGACAAGTCAGCTACCAGCTGGCGGATCACGGCGACCTGCTGCCAGTCTTTCTGCCCAAAAAAAGCCTGGTGCGGACGCGCCAAATGGAAAAGTTTGCTCACCACCGTGGCCACACCGTTGAAATGACCCGGCCGGTGCGCCCCTTCCATCACCCGTTCCAGCGCCCCAAAATCGAACCGGAGCACGGCCGGCCGGGGGTACATTTCCTCCACCGCCGGCACAAACAGGGCCGTGCAGCCGGCAGCGGCGAGCAATTCGGCATCGGCCTCGGGCACCCGGGGATAGAGCAGAAAATCTTCCGCGTTATTGAACTGCGTGGGATTGACAAAGATGGTGGCAATGACGGTGTTGCACGCCTCGCGGGCGGCCTGCACCAACTGTAGATGACCGGCATGCAGGGCGCCCATGGTGGGCACCAGGCCCACCTGCTGGCCGGCGCGGCGCGCCTGTTCGGTGTAGGCTTGCAACCCGGCCGCGGTAGTTAGTATCTGCATATTCAAGGAAGGCAATCGGAACAGTGCCCCA
>JAYWCH010000341.1:0-15488 GCA_043780755.1 Hymenobacter sp. | reverse complement strand
CCGGCGCCGGCCCGGCGCAACCCCTGGCCAGCGGCGACACACCCGGCGCCCAGCGCGGCCTGGACCGCCGCAGCGCGGCCAGCGGCCCCAAGGCCGCCGGTTCCCACCGCCCGGGTACCGACGCGGCCGCGCCGAATGACCCGCAGCTCCAGACCCAGCGCGAGCGCCTGCAAGCCATGAACCTGACGCCCGCCCAGGCCCGCCGGCTCCTGGAAACGATGCGGGCCCAGGAGCAGCAGTACCTGCAGCAGCTCACCCGACCCAGCCCGCAAAAGCCCGACCCCAACAAGCCGAGCTGGTAGTTTGACCCTGACCGTAAGTGAATTGGCCCGGCGAACAAAGGACTGGCCCGGCCGTTTTATGGGTCGTGAGTTTGGGCTTCTAAAGCCGTACTTTTGCGGCCAGAATCATCCTCCCACCCAACATTTTTTACGTTTTCGTATGCAAACCAAAGAAGTAGTCATTATTGCTGCCGTGCGCACCCCGATTGGCTCGTTTGGCGGGGCCTTGTCCTCGTTGTCGGCCACTGAGCTGGGGGCCATTGCGTTGAAAGGAGCGTTGGAAAAGGCCGGCGTGGCGCCGTCGGAAGTGGAGCAAGTGATTATGGGCAACGTGATTTCGGCCAACCTTGGCCAGGCCCCGGCCCGGCAGGCGGCCAAAAAAGCCGGCTTACCCAACACGGTAGAGTGCACGACCGTGAACAAGGTGTGCGCTTCGGGCTCGAAAGCCATCATGTATGCCGCCCAGGCCATTATGCTGGGGCAGGCCGATGTGATTCTGGCCGGCGGCATGGAAAGCATGAGCAACGTACCTTATTACCTCGACAAAGCCCGTTTTGGCGCCAAGTACGGCCACGGGCAGATGATCGACGGCCTCGTGCGCGACGGCCTCTGGGATCCTTACAACGACTACGCCATGGGCAATGCGGCCGAGCACACGGCCAAAGAAATGGGCTTCACACGCGAGCAGCAGGACGCTTTTGCCATCGAGAGCTACACCCGCAGCGCCGCCGCCGCCAAGGCCGGCAAGAAGAAGGACGAAATCGTGCCCGTGACCATCGAGAGCCGCGGTAAAACCACCGTCATCGACGACGACGAGGAATACCTCAAAGTTGACTTCGCCAAATTCCGCGGCCTCAAGCCCGCTTTCCTAAAAGAAAACGGGACCGTGACTGCCGCCAACGCCTCCACCCTGAACGACGGTGCCGCCGCCGTGCTACTCATGAGCCGCGAAAAGGCCGACGCCCTGGGCCTGACGCCCATCGGCCGCATTCTGGGCTTTGCCGATGCTGAGCAAGCGCCGGAGTGGTTCACGACCTCGCCCGCGCTGGCAATTCCCAAGGCGCTGAAAAATGCCGGCAAGACGGCGGCCGACGTGGATTTCTACGAAATCAACGAAGCTTTTTCGGTGGTGAGTCTGGCTAATAATCAGCTGCTGAACCTGGAAGGCCGCCAGGTGAACCTCTACGGCGGAGCCGTGAGCCTGGGCCACCCGCTGGGCGCGTCGGGCGCGCGCATAGTTACCACGCTGCTGAACGTGCTGAAAAACGAAGGAGGCAAAATCGGCGTGACCGGCATTTGCAACGGCGGCGGCGGGGCCAGCGCCATTGTGATCGAGCGCTTCTAGGCGATCCGCTTTTTCAGCCGCCAAAAGCCTCGCCGGGATCTCCCGGCGAGGCTTTTTGGTGCGGGCCCGGTTTGGGCGCACGCTCAGCCGATTTTCAGCGTTCTTGCGCCCATGAAATACCTATTGCCTTTTTTTCTGGTACTCTTGGCCCTGCCTTCGCACGGGCAGCGGCTGCGGCGGCTGGTGACGTATTATGACTCCACCAAAGTCCACAAGCACGAAGTATACACGGCCCGGATTGCCGGCGATACCATTCCGCAGGGCACCTACCGGCGCTACTACCGCTCGGGACAATTGGAGCAGCAAACCAGCTTCACCGCCGGCAAGCGCGATTCGGCCTACGTGGAATTTCACGCCAGCGGCACCCGCCGCCTGGAAACGACTTACCGCGACGGCATTCGCCAGGGCCCTTTCAAAACCCACTACGAAAACGGTCAGGTAGCCCAGGAAGGGACTTTTGAGAACGACGAGCCCAGCGGTGAGCTGACCTATTTTCACCCCGACGGGGCCGTGAAGCTGCGCACTACCCTCACCAAAGGCCAGCCCAACGGACCGCTGAAAGCGTTGTATCCGGACGGCAAGACCCAGGCCGAGATCAGCTACGTGGACGGCCAGCCCAACGGCGCAGTGAAGTTTTTCTACCCCAATGGCGCGGTGCAAAGTGAGGGCAGCTTCACCCGCGGGCTGCTGTCGGGACCGTACAAAACGTATTATCCGAACGGGCAGGCAGAAACCGAAGTGCTGGCCGACAAGAACGGCCGGGGCCGCTACCGCAGCTTCTACGCCAGCGGCAAGCTGCAAACCGAGGGCACCTACGCCCCCGCCCCGCTGGTGCAGCGGGTGGTAAAAAACCCGCTCGGCGACGACCTGACCAAGCGCGTGGCGCCCGTCACCGGCACCAACAGCCTCGACGGGCCCGCCACGAGCTACTTCGAAAGCGGGCAGATCAAAACCAAAATCACCTACCGCAACGGCGTGCCCACGGGCCACGGCCTGGAATATTTCCCCGACGGTAACCCGCGCGAGGATACCGACTACAGCAACAACGGGCGCGATCGCCGGATTACGCGGTACTTCGACGCGGCCGGACAACTCGCCCAGGCCGGGGAGCAATACAAAAACAACCGCCCTACGGGCACCTGGCGCGAGTTTTACCCCGATGGCAAGACGCCCCGCAAGACCGAAGCCTACGGCCCCACCGGCCGCCTGCAGGGCGAGCGCCTCACCTACTTCGAAAACGGGCAGATTCAGGCCCGCCAGCCCTACCTGAGCGGATTTATGGCGGGCGTCGGGCAGGAATATTTCCCGTCGGGTAAGCTGCGCAAGGAAACGACCTACGTGCGCAGCGTCCTGCTCGGGCCCTTCCGCGAGCTGCGCGAGGATGGTACGCTGGCCGTGAGCGGGCAGTACCGCAACAGCCGGCAGAGCGGCGTCTGGACCTACTTCAAGGAGGACGGCCAGACGGTGGCCCGCAGCGTAACTTACCGCAACGGCACGCCGGTAGAAGCCGGCCCGAAACCCAAACCCCGCCCGCCGCTCAAGCGCCGGTAGCGGCCGACACGCCGCCCCGCCGGGCCACAGGCCCGCCTTTTTAGCCAGTTTCGATTTAAGCCCTGATCCATTGATCGGGGCTTTTTCGATTTTTGGCGGGGGCGGGTGAAGGGCGCGGGCAACCGAAATCCGATTTTCGGCATTTGATCGGGACGAGAGAAATTTTTTCGGGTGGCTTTCTAGCTGATAATCAATACTAATACTATTCGATTATCATTTTCAGTGATAAATTTTACATCCAGTACCTTGCGTTGCAAAGTACCTGTCTTACATTTGTTCTGTAGTTAGCCTAGTAGCTGACGTCAGCTTGTACCAAAGACGGCCCGCTACTCTCGGGCGCCAATTCACTCACCGGGGCGCGAGCGACCGGACTGCTTCATCCGCCGGCGGAACCGCGGCCGCGGCCGGAACCGAATCAGCCTTTGTTCGCCCCCAATCCTTCTTCCACTTTATGAAAACCCTCGTCACTTTCCGCCCTTTATTCCGCCTGAGCCGCTGGCTGCGCGGCGGCTCGGTTGCCGCTTTGCTATTGCCCTTGGGCGCGCTGGCCCAGAACACCGGGCCGGGCCGCGTGAGCGGCAGCCTGGTCGAAGCCGGCACCAACCAGCCCGTGCCATTCTCCGATGTGCTCCTGCTGCGGGCGGCCGACTCCACGTTTGTGGCTGTGGCCCAGACGACGGAGCAGGGCACTTTTTCGGCGGCCGCGCTGCCGCTCGGCACCTACCTGCTGCGGGTGCAGGACCTGAACTACCAGCCGCTGCGCCGCCGCTTCACGCTGACGGCCGACGCGCCGGCCGCGTACTTTCCAGGGCTGAAAATGATGGCGGCGAACGCCACCCGCCTGGGCGAAGTGGTGGTGACGGGCGAGAAAGCCGCCGTGGTGGAAGAGCTGG
Organism: Hymenobacter sp.; assembly: GCA_043780755.1. GTDB lineage: Bacteria > Bacteroidota > Bacteroidia > Cytophagales > Hymenobacteraceae > Hymenobacter. Next base: position 11,418 of record JAYWCH010000341.1, on the reverse strand, counting down.
GCAAGCGCGTGATTAACGTGGAAAAAGACCTGGGCAGCGTGGGCGGCACGGCGGCCAACGTGCTCCAGAACGTGCCCTCCGTGAGCGTAGACGTTAATGGCACGGTGAGTATGCGCGGGACATCGAACCTGACTATTCTCATCGATGGCAAGCCAGCGGGCGTGGGCAACGGCAGCCCCGGCGGCGCCCGACTCGATCAGATTCCGGCCTCCCGCATTGCCCAGGTGGAAATCATCACCAACCCTTCGGCGAAGTACGACGCCTCGGGCGGCGGCGGGGTCATCAACCTGATCACCAAAAAGGACGTGAAAAACGGCACCAACGGCACGGCCGCCCTCAACCTGGGCACGGGCGACAAGTACAGCGGGGCGCTGAGCCTGAGCCGCAAGCAGGGCAAAGCCACCTGGCAGGCCAGCTACGACGGCCGCGACGTAACCTATCTGAGCCATGGGCACCGCGAGCAAACGGCAAATCTGCCGGGCGCCCAGGGCGCCGAAATCACGCAGACGACTCAAAACGCGGTCGGCCGCGAAACCCACCGCAACCACGAAGCGCGGGTGGCCATGGACCTGGAGCTGCCCCATAATCAGACCCTGAGTCTAAACGTAGCGCCGCAGCTGGAAACCAATATCGAGTCGGAAAGCCAGCGGCTGACCCAACAGTCCAACAGCGACCCGGTGCAGCGCACCCGGGGCCAGCAGGATTTGAATGTGGACGTAAAAATCCTGAGCTACGGCGGCGACTACCGCCGCACCTGGGAAAAACAGGCGGGCCGCGAGCTGACGGCCAACTTCGGGGGCGTGGTGATTGATGCCAACGTGCCCGTGGTCCAGCGCCTGTACGCCGAGGCCGGCGCGGCCCCGGTGGCCCAGCCGGGCACCCGGCAGCTGCTGGCGCTGCTGGCCAACATTCAATTTGGGCAGGTCGACTACGTGCACCCGCTGGCCGCCGGCAAAGGGCGCCTGGAAATGGGCCTGAAAGTAGAGCGTCAGGCCAATCGCGGCTCCAATACGTTCGGGGTGGCCGCCAGCGAAACCCGTCCCGAAGACTTCCAGAACGACCCGGCCCGCTCGCTCACTTACACCTTCGAGCAGGTGGTGCCCGCCGCCTACGTTACCGTGCAGCGGCCCCTGGGCCACGGCTGGAGCGCCCAAGCCGGCCTGCGCACCGAGTACACCCACAACAGTGGCACCGTAATCGGCGGGGTCGGCATTGAGCAGCGCGGCAGCCTGGCGCAGGATTACCTCAACCTGTTTCCATCGGCCACGCTGAGCCGCGAATTTGGCAAAGAAGCGGGCCAGAACCGCTTGCAGCTGAGCTATGCCCGCCGCCTCGACCGGCCGGGCTTCATGCAGCAGCTGCCGCTGGCCATTTATCAGGATCCGCGCAGCTACCGCCTCGGCAACCCCCGCCTGCGGCCCGAATTCAGCCACAACATCGAAGTAGGTCACCAACTGACGATGGGTAAGGCCACGCTCACCAGTACGCTGTTTGCCCGCATCACCACCGACGCCATTCAGCGCCTGCGCTTCGTGGATACCGTGGCGACCCGGCTGGCCGGCCCCGGCGCGGGCCTGGTCACGGCCGAAACCTATCTCAACGCCAGCCGCACCATCAACCTCGGGGCGGAATTCAGCCTGAGCCAACCCCTCACCAAGTGGTGGCGCCTGAACGCGAGCACGTCGATCTACCGCGCCCAGATCTCGACCAACAGCCTCGGCAACACCCGCCAGGCCCTGGTGGGCAGCCTGCGCCTGACCAATAACTTCACCATCCGCCCCACCCTGGACGTGCAGCTGAGCGGCAACCTGCGCTCGGCCGAGCTTACGGCCCAGGGCCGGCAGCTGGCCCAGGGACAACTGGACCTGGCCCTGCGCCAGCGCCTGTTCAGCGACCGGGCCGCCCTCACCCTGCGCGTCTCGGACTTGTTCAATACCCAACAGCAGCGCAGCGAAATCACAACCGACGCCCTGAGTAGCTACCGCTACAGCAAGGACGAGAGCCGCGTGGGCTGGCTGGGTTTCACCTGGTACATCGGGGCCAGCAAGCCGGGGAAAAAGATTGAGGCGGCTCCGCAGGGCGGCGGCGGGTTTGGCGGCTGAGACCGGAGCGTGACAGCTATTATTCGGCTACGAATGCTTACTTCGCATCTTCCTTTTATCCACCTTTTTTTCACACCCTACCTTTCTCATGTTCAGACCTCTGCACCTGACCCTGGCCCTGCTGCTGACCGCCGGCACCCTGGCCGCTCAACAGCCCGCGGCGTCCGACCGGCCCGGCAAAATCAAGATCAAGCGTAACCGACCAACGGCGGCCGTGGCCCCGGCTACCCCGCCCCCGGCGCCCACCGACTGGTCGTTACCCTACGCGGCTACCATCACGCCCGAAGGGCTGAAAGCCGACCTGACCGTGCTGGCCTCGGACGCGTACGAGGGCCGTGAAACCGGCAAGAAGGGCCAGAAGATGGCCGCCGCCTACATCGCCCAGGCATTTGCCGCCGATGGCCTGACCGGCCCCGTAACCGGCTCGGACAACCAGTACGTGCAGCATTTCGACATGAACCGCAGGCAGCTGGATGCGGCCGCGTCCGCGATAAAAGTGGGCGGCAAGACGTATCCGGGGGGGAAGAATTTCTACGCTTTGCTGGGGGAAACTTTCCAGCAGCCCGTGACGCTGCAACCCGTTTTTGTGGGCTTTGGCATCAAGGAAGACAAGTATTCGGATTTTCCGGCAGGGATTGACTTTAAGGGGAAGGACATTGTGCTGCTGGCCGGCGAGCCGCTGAACGCGCAGGGCCAGCCGCTGCTGGGCGTGGGAGGTAAGCCCAGCGCCTACGCCACGGCCGACCTGGCCGGGGTGGGCGGACGCCAGGGTGCGCTGTTTCCACTCAATGCCCGTTCCATCACGGTTATCATGCCGTCGGCGGCGGCCTTCGCGCAGGTTCCGAAGAACTTCGGGCCAATCATTGGCCGCGAGCAGATTTCGTTTGTGGGGGCCACTAAAAAGAAAAACAATGAGCTGAACTTGCTGCTGGTGTCACCGGAGTTGGGGGCGCAGCTGCTGGGCACCACCCCGGCCGGCCTCGACCGCTACCGGCAGGCGGTCGCTAAGGCCGGCAAGCCCGTCGCGGCATCCTTCAAACCCGGCCCGGCCACGGTGCTGGCGGCGATGAAGACCGAGTCTTTCACGACCGAGAACGTGCTGGGCTACCTCGAAGGCGGCGATAAAAAGGAGGAAATAATCGTGATATCAGCCCACTACGATCACCTCGGCGTCAAAGACGGGGTGGTCTATAACGGGGCCGATGACGACGGCTCGGGCACGGTGAGCGTGCTGGCCATGGCCCGGGCCTTTAGTCAGGCCAAGAAGGAGGGTCACGGCCCGCGCCGCAGCATCCTCTTTCTGGCTAATACCGGCGAGGAAGAAGGGCTGCTCGGCTCGCAGTACTACACCGACCATCCCATTTTTCCGCTGGCCAATACGGTGACCGATCTCAACATTGATATGGTGGGCCGGGTGGATTCGGTCCACGCCGGCAAGGGCGACTACATGTACGTGGTGGGCGACGATAAGCTTTCGGACGAGCTGCACACGCTCAGCGAGGCCACCAATCAGCAATACAACCCCATTGCCCTGGATTACAAATACAACGACCCGGCCGATCCCGAGCGCATTTATTACCGCTCCGACCACTACAATTTCGCTAAGCACAACGTGCCGATCATCTTCTATACCAGCGGCCTGCACCCCGACTACCACAAGGTGACCGACGACGTGGAGAAAATCGCGTTTCCGGCCATGGCCCGCCGCGACCAACTCGTATTCCACACCGCCTGGGCCCTGGCCAACCGCGACGCCCGGGTGGCGCTCAAACCAGAATTTGTGGCCACCGGCTTTGCCCCCGCTGCCGCCGACCTCGACCGCTACGTGGGCAGCTACGCCAGTGCGCAGATGCCGCTGAAAATCACAGTAACCCGGGAAGGTAACGGACTTAAGTGTCAGACTACCGGCCAGCCCACTTTCGTCCTGGAGGCCGTGAGTAAGGATGTTTTTAAGTTCGATCCGGCCGGCGTGCGCCTGGAGTTCGACCCGGCCAAGCCCACGTTTCAGCTCAAGCAGGGCGGCGCCGCCTTTCAATTCACCAAAGAGTAGCCACCCGTTGAGCCGCCGACGCTGGCGGCTCCACTGCCCGAAAGCCGCTTTCCTCCGCCGGGGAAAGCGGCTTTTTCGTTCCTTCGACTGCCTACCTTTGCCTTTGTTATGCAAAAACCCAGTATTCCGAAAGGCACCCGCGACTTTGGCCCGGCCCAGGTGGCGCGTCGTCAGCACATTTTCAACGTCATCCGCCGCACATTCGAGTCGTTTGGCTTTGCGCCGCTGGAAACGCCCACCATGGAAAACCTGTCCGTGCTCACCGGCAAGTACGGCGACGAGGGCGATCAGCTCCTGTTTAAAATCGTAAATTCAGGGGACTTCGCCCAGCACCTGACCGCCGACGACCTGGCCGCCGGCAGCAAGAAAATCCTCCCCAAAATTGCCGAGAAAGGGCTGCGCTACGACCTCACCGTGCCCTTCGCCCGCTACGTGGCCATGAACCGGGGCACCCTCACCTTTCCCTTCAAGCGCTACCAGATGCAACCCGTGTGGCGCGCCGACCGCCCCCAGCGCGGCCGCTACCGCGAGTTTTACCAGTGCGATGCCGACGTGGTGGGCACCGATTCCCTGCTCTGCGAAGCCGAGATTGTGCTGATGATGGCCCAGGTACTCAACGGGCTGGGGCTGGTCGATTACACCATTAAGATCAACCACCGGGGCGTGCTGCGCAATATTTACCAGGCCCTGGGCGGCGTGGGCCAGGAAACCGATCTGTTCGTGGCGATTGACAAGCTGGATAAAATCGGCCGCGAGGGCGTGAGCAAGGAGCTGCTGGAACGCGGCTTTCCGGTCCCGGTGATCGAGACGCTGTTTGCGCTGCTGGGCGTGAGCGGGAGCTACGCGGAGAAGCTGGCGCAATTGCGGGTGGGGTTCGTCGCGGCTGGTGTGGCGCCGGAAGAAGCCGGAACGGCGGATGCTACCGCGCCGGATTATCGCGGGCTGGCCGAGCTAGCGCAGGTGTGCGAGCTGCTCACGGACTCCGGCTTCACGCAATTCGACCGGCTGGAATTCGACCCGACATTGGCCCGGGGCCTCTCTTATTATACGGGGTGCATTTTCGAAGTCAAAATCAACAACGTGCAGATGGGCAGCGTGAGCGGCGGCGGACGCTACGACAACCTGACCGGCAGCTTCGGCCTGCCGGGCGTGTCGGGCGTGGGCTTTTCGTTCGGCGTGGACCGGCTCTACGACTGCCTGGAAGCGCTGGACCTGTTCACCACCACGGCCGAGACTCCCACCCGCTGCCTGCTCACGCACTTCGATGCGGCCAGCGGCCGGGCGGCGCTGCCGCTGCTGGCCCAGCTACGGACGGCTGGCATCCCCAGCGAGCTCTACCCCGACATCAGCAAGCTGCAAAAGCAGTTCAAGTACGCCGATGCCAAAGGCATCCCGCTCGTGCTCGTGCTCGGGCCGGAGGAAATCGCGGCCGGCGTGGTCAAGATTAAAATCATGAAAAACGGCGAAGAAAAAGTCCTGCCGCTGGGCGACGTCGTGGCCGCGCTCACGGCGTAGGCGTTGCCGCCGGGCGGCTGCCGTTGCCGTTGCTTATCGTTTCTGTTTATCCCCGTCCTCCCCCTAATGCCTACTCACCTTATCTCGCCCGCGCAGCCGCTGACGCTGGCTACGCTGGGCGCCCTGCTGGCCGACGGCCGGCCCGTCGTGCTCAGCGACGAGGCCCGCACCGCCCTGGCTGCCTGCCACGATTACCTGCACCAGCGCCTGGCCCGGAGCGATGAGCCGATCTACGGCATCAACACCGGCTTTGGCTCGCTCCATAACGTGAGCATTGCCCCCGAAGCCCGCGCCCAGCTCCAGCTCAACCTGATGATGTCGCACGCCTGCGGCACCGGAGCCGAAGTACCCGCCAACCTCGTTCGCCTCATGCTGCTGCTGAAAGTGCAGAGCCTGAGCTACGGCCACAGCGGCGTGCAGGTAGCCACCGCCCAGCGTCTGCTCGACATGTACAACCGCGAAATGCTGCCCGTGGTCTACGAGCAGGGCTCCCTGGGCGCCAGCGGCGACCTGGCTCCGCTGGCCCATTTGTGCCTGCCGCTGCTGGCGCTGGGCGAAGTCAACTACCAGGGCTACCGCCTCAGCGCGGCCGACGCCATGAGTCTGTTTAGCTGGGCGCCGATTACCTTACAGGCCAAGGAAGGGCTGGCGCTGCTCAATGGCACGCAGTTTATGCTGGCCTACGCCGTGGATGGGGTGCTGCGCGCCCAGCGGCTGGCGGCGGCGGCCGATGTCATTGGTGCGCTTTCGCTGGAAGCTTTCGGCGCGGGGGTCGATCCGTTCAATGAAAACCTGCACCGCATCCGGCCCCACGCCGGGCAGGTGCTGGTAGCCCGCCGTCTGCGCGAGCTGCTCGCCGGCTCGGAGCTGCAAACGCAGCCCCGAGCCGCCGTGCAGGACCCGTACTCCTTCCGCTGCCAGCCGCAGGTGCACGGCGCCAGCCGCGACGCCCTGGCCTACGTGGCGCAGGTGGTCGAAACCGAGTGCAACTCCGTGACCGACAACCCCAACATCTTCCCCGAAGAAGACCTGATTCTGAGCGGCGGCAACTTCCACGGCCAGCCTCTGGCCCTCGCCCTCGATCACCTCGCCATCGCCATGGCCGAGCTGGGCAGCATCTCCGAGCGGCGCACTTACCAGCTCATTGCTGGCCAGCGCGGCCTGCCCACCTACCTGGTGGCCGAACCAGGCCTGAATTCGGGGCTGATGATTCCGCAGTACACCGCCGCCAGCATCGTGAGCCAGAACAAACAGCTCTGCACCCCCGCTTCGGTCGATAGCATCGTGAGCAGCAACGGCCAGGAAGACCACGTGAGCATGGGCGCCAATGCGGCCACCAAGGCCCGCCGCGTCATCGAAAACGTGGAGCAAATCCTCGGCATCGAGCTGCTCACGGCCGTGCAGGCGCTGGCCTTCCGCCGCCCCGCCCGCACCTCCGAAGCATTGGAGCGCGTGGTGGCAGCTTTTCGGCAGGAAGTAAAGTTCGTGGGTCAGGACCGGGTGCTATACTCCGATCTGCACCGGGCCGCCGCCTTCATCCGTAAGTTTGACTGGCAATAAGGAGCGGGCGGCTCATGCTTGAAACCGGCGCCTTTGAGACAAAAAGAATGAGTCATGCCGCGCGTCCGTTCGTCATGCCGCGCGCATCCGTCTGTCATACAGAGCGCCGCGAAGCATCTCGCGTGGACGAGTAAATCAATCGTTCTGATTACCCGTCCACGCGAGCTGCTTCGCGGCGCTCTGCATGACAGACGCTCTGCATGATCAGGCGTAAACATGTCGCGATGTTTAACAGGCAAAATCCGACCTTAAAAACCCAGAATCTCCCCACGCGCACGCCCGATGAAGCTGATCAGCTACTGCCTTGTATTGTTATCGCTCTGGCTGAGGGCTGGATCCGCGCGGGGACAGACGTCCTGCGCTTCGCCTAATCCGCCGGTTTGTACGTTCAGTGCTATCGATGTGGCGACCGGGCAGCCGGTGACGGCTTTCTGCGTGGGCCGGGGCGTCCGGTTTGAGCAGTGCGCCGGCCGCAACGTGCCGCAGACGCTGCTGTTTTACGGCGTGCTGCCGGGGACCGGCACGACGTTTCTGCCCAGCTGCAGTCCGCCCAATGCCCTGCCCTACGTGTACACCCCCACCAAAGCCGACGTGGGTCTGGTCACGGTTTCGGAGCTGGCCAATGTGGTGGGCCGGGCCACGTACTACATCCACACCTACCGGGTGTACGATCCGGTGGCGCCGGCTTTCAGCGTGGCGCCCTGTCCGGGCAGCTTCGCGCTGGTCACCGTCACCGATGCCACTTTTGACAGCTACTCGGTGCAGGCGGGCGGGGGCGCGACGCGGCCCATTCTGCGCAACCAGGCCACTGTCGTCGCCGTGCCGGCCGGGGCCAGCAACATTACCGTGACGGGCCACTACGCCGCCAATGGCGTGTGCGACGGTGTGGCCATCCAGCCCATTGCCCCGCTCCTACCGGCCCAGGTGCCGGCTTTCACCCGCCTCACGTTACAGGGTCCGCTGCCCAGCGGCGCGGCCACGCTCGACGTCGGCCAGCTCCCCGCCGGCTACCGCTACACCCTGCAACGAGCCGACGCCAGCGCCCCCGGCGGCTACCGCGCCGTAGCCGACGTGCCCGCCAATAGCACCAGCGTCGGGCTGACTAATGGCGCGGCCGGGTGCTACCGCCTGCGCCGCACCGACCCCTGTCAGCTCGATTCGGCCTTTTCGCCCCTCATCTGCACGTTGAGTCTGGCCGGACAATCCACCGCCGGGCGCAATCAGCTGCTGCTGACCGATGCCGGCCCCGGCAGCAGCTACACCATCACCCGCGATGGGCAGCCGCTGGCGGCTTTCACCCGCATCCCCGGCGGACTGGAAGACCCCAATGTGGACTGCGGCACGACGTACACTTACCGCGTGAGCGCCGCCCAGGCGGGCGGCGGCACGGCCGTTTCCAACCCGGTGGCGGTGCGCACGCAGTCGGCCGTGCCGCCGGCCCGGCCGCTGCTGGTGGCCAGCTTCAACCTGCACGATGTGGTGGAGCTGACGCCCATCACGGCCACCGGCGTGGCGTTGCCCAAAGGGAGCAGCCTGCACTATTTCCGGGCGGCGGGCGGGGCCGCGCCCGCCGATTTTGGTACCGTGGCCAGTACCCGCAGCCAACGCGATTCCACCGCCCTGGCCGATTTGCTGACCCAGCCGCCGTGCTACTCGGCGCAGGTGATTGATATCTGTCAGAATACTTCGCCCACCAGTCCCGCCGCCTGCCCGGCCCTGCTCACCGCCGCGCCCGCCGACCCGGACGGCAACTCGGCCACGCTGAGCTGGACGGCGTTCACCGGCCCCGACCCCAGCATTCCCGCTAGTTACCAGCTCCAACGCCTGGCCACCGACGGCACCGTGCTTAGCACCCTGGCCGTGAGCGGCAATACCGCCGCCGACCTGACCCCGCCCACCGACCAGCAGGTACTGCGCTACCGCCTCCGGATCAGCGGGGCGGGGCTGCCGGCGGGAACGGTCAGCTACTCCAACCGGGCCACGGTTGCGCGCCGGCTGCTGCTCACCATCCCCACCGCCTTCACGCCCAACGGCGACGGCCTGAACGACGTGCTCGAAGTGAAAGGCAAATACCTGCGGGACTATACTTTTGTGGTGGTTGATCGCAACGGGCTGGAAGTTTTTCGCGGCACGCAGCGCAGCCAGACCTGGGACGGCACCATCCGGGGCCACGCCCCGGTGCTCGGCGCCTACGCCTGGCGATTCGAGCAAACCGACGAGGACGGCCGGCCGTTTATCGCCACGGGCGCGGTTACACTTTTGAAATAAGCCGGGACCGGCGCGGACCGCCGGGCGATTATTTAACTCATGCTACGCAGTGAGTTGCTAAGGATTCAGGAAAGAAGCTTTTGCCGCTTTAGAAACTGCCGTTGCCCGGCGACCAGACAAGCTGTTTAGAAAATCCTTAGTGCGTTTGTCATCCTGAGCGCAGCAAAGGACCTGATCACGCCTGACGAATGACCGTTCCGCCGTGATCAGGTCCTTCGCAAGCTCAGGATGACAAACGAGCCAAAATATTTGCAGACAGCTTCATCAGCTTATGACCCAACCAGCAGCAAGAATCGACCGGCCGATGCACTTTTCGGTCCTTCCCCTGTTCACTACTAACTAACCACCGACAACTATAATCATGGCATTCGATATCACCGGGATGATGGGCAAAGTCAAAGAGCTGCAGGAGAAAATGCAGCAGGCCCAGCAGGAAATTCAACACATTACCGCCACGGGCGAAGCCGGCGGCGGCCTGGTGCGCGCCACGGCCAACGGCCACCGCAAAATTCTCAAGCTGGAAATCGACGAAAGCCTGCTCACTCCGCAGGACCGCGACATGCTGGCCGACCTCGTTATTGCCGCCGTCAACAAAGCCCTTGATGAAGCCGCCGAACTGGCCCGCGTCGAGCTGCAACGCAAAACCAGCGGCCTGATGCCCAACGTGCCCGGTCTCGACCTGAGCGGTTTTGGCGCCTAGCGCGGCCCGGGTGGGCGTTTGTGCCGATGTGGCCATCGTCATTCTGAACTGGAACGGCGCGGGTTTCCTGCGCCGTTTCCTGCCCGGCGTCCTGACCCACGCCGATGGCGCCCGCGTGATCGTGGCCGATAATGCCTCCACCGATGAGTCGGTTGAGCTGCTGGCCCGCGACTTTCCGGCCGTGGAATTGCTGCTGCTCGACCGCAACTTTGGCTTTTGCGAAGGCTACAACCAGGCGCTGGCCCAGGTGGAAAGCCCGTATTTCGTCCTGCTCAACTCCGATGTGGAGGTGACGCTGGGCTGGCTGCGGCCCCTGCGTGCTCTGCTCGAAGCCCGCCCCCGCATTGCCGCCGTGCAGCCCAAGCTGCTGGCCCACGCCGACCCCACGTACTTCGAATACGCGGGCGCGGGCGGCGGCTACCTCGACCGACTGGCCTACCCCTTCTGCCGGGGCCGGCTCTTCGACACCCTCGAAAAAGACCACGGCCAGTATGATGATCCGCGGCCCGTGGCCTGGGCCAGCGGCGCCTGCTTACTGGTTCGCCGCAGCGCCTGGCAGGCCCTGGGCGGGCTGGAACCAGCGTTTTTCGCCCACATGGAGGAAATAGATTTCTGCTGGCGCCTCTGGAATGCTGGGCACGAAGTCTGGTACCACGGCGGCAGCGCGGTGCAGCACGTCGGCGGCGGCACCCTGCCTAAAACCAACCCCCGCAAGACCTACTTCAACTTCCGCAACGGCTTGGCGCTGCTCTATAAAAACGCCGCGCCGGGGGAGCTTTACGGCCCCATGTTGCAGCGGCTGGTGCTCGATGGCGTGGCGGGCCTACGGTTTCTGGCGGGGGGCGAAGTGGGGAATTTCCGCGCCGTGCTGCAGGCGCACTTCAGCTTTTACGCCCGCCTGGGCTACTGGCGGCAGCAGCGCCGCGCCGCCCGGCCCCACCTGAAAACTGCCGAGCGGCCCGGCGTGTACCAGGGCAGCCTGGTCTGGGCGTATTTCGGGCGGGGCGTGCGCTCCTTTCAGGCGCTGGCCCCGGGCCGGTTTGGGCAGCAGAAAGTTTCGGCCGCCCCGGTTCGCCCGTCGATGATTGGAGCGAAAAAATAGCGCTTGATCAAAAATTCAAGACGTTTGTCATCCTGAGCTTGCGAAGGACCTCATCACGGCTGAATGATTTGCAGCAATTCAGGCCGCCGCAAACGTGATAGGGTCCTTCGTTTCTGCCCCA
>JAYWCH010000340.1:0-4719 GCA_043780755.1 Hymenobacter sp. | reverse complement strand
GCCGTTTCGAGTGCCGTGACTTTCTTTTCCAGCCGGAAGTCAATGTACGGCCCTTTTTTGAGTGAACGTGCCATATATTACTTCTTGCCTTTGCGGCTCACAATCAGGTTCTCCGAATACTTGTTCTTGTTACGGGTCTTCTGGCCCTTAGCCAAAATACCGTTCCGGCTCCGTGGGTGACCACCCGACGATTTGCCTTCACCACCACCCATTGGGTGATCGACTGGGTTCATAGCCACACCACGAACGCGGGGACGACGACCAGCCCAACGGTTCCGACCAGCTTTGCCCATGCGGACATTCATGTGGTCGCCATTGGATACCGTGCCGACCGTAGCCATGCAGGTAACGAGCACCATGCGCATCTCGCCGGAAGGCAATTTGAGCGTAGCGTACTTCTCTTCGCGGGCCACCAGCTGGGCGTACGTGCCGGCCGAGCGGGCCATGGCAGCGCCCTGGCCGGGGTGCAATTCGATGTTGTGAACGATGGTACCGAGGGGCATCTCACGCAGCGGTAAGGTATTGCCGACTTCGGGAGCGACACCGGGACCGGATACAACCGTCGCACCAACCTGCATACCAGCGGGGGCGATGATGTAGCGCTTCTCGCCGTCAGCATAGCTGAGCAGGGCGATACGGGCGGTCCGGTTCGGGTCGTACTCGATGGTCTTGACGGTAGCCGGCACGCCGGCTTTCTCCCGTTTGAAGTCCACGATACGATACTGGGTTTTGTGTCCCCCGCCGATGTAGCGGTTAGACATCTTACCGGAAGAGTTCCGGCCACCCGATTTGGGGAGGGAAGTCATCAAGGACTTCTCCGGGGTCGACGTCGTTATTTCGTCGAACGCCGGCGCAACGCGGAAACGTTGCCCTGGGCTGGTTGGTCTGAGTTTTTTAAGTGCCATTACTAGCTAGTTGTGCTTTTGCGGCGGAAAATTGATTCGCAGCCTAGAGATTGCTGTAGAAGTCGATTACATCGCCTTCTTTCACAGTCACAATGGCTTTCTTGCCGTGGGCGCGACGACCGGAAACCTGGCCGCCTTTGGTGCCTTTCGACTTCATTTTGCCAATGGTGCGCATCGTGTTGATGTCGGTTACCGTCACGCCGTAAAGCGTTTCGATGTCCTTCTTGATTTGCACTTTATTGGCCGTGCGCTCCACTTCGAAAGTGTAGCGGCCTTTTTCGGTCAGACCCGTGGCCTTTTCGGTCACAATGGGGCGTTTCAGCGTGCTCATTATTCAGCGGTGCTATAGAGTTCAACCAAGGAAGCCATGCCGTCTTCCGAAATCAGCAGCGTATCCGTGTTTAGCAGGTCGTGAGTGTTGAGGCCGATGGGCGTCGACACGGTCACTTTCTGCAGGTTGCGGGCGCTCAGGATCACGTTCTTGTTCACCTCACCGGTGACGAGCATCGTCTTCTTGCCATTGTTCAGCTTGAGGCCAGCAATGATGGCCACGAAGTCCTTGGTGCGGGGAGCATCCATGGTGATGTTTTCCACGAGGGAAATCTTACCATCCTTGGCCAGGCTCGAGAGCGCCGAGAGACGGGCTACGCGCTTGGTCTTCTTGTTCAGCTTGAAGTTGTAGTCGCGGGGTTGCGGACCGAACATCCGGCCACCACCAACGAATACACCCGACTTCATGCTACCGGCCCGGGCACCGCCCGTTCCTTTCTGTTTCTTGAGCTTTTTCGTGGTGCCGTGCACCTCGTTGCGCTGCTTGGACTTGTGCGTACCCTGGCGCTGGTTGGCCAGGTACTGCTTCACGTCCAGGTACATCACGTGCTCGTTCGGCTCGAGGCCGAAAATGGCGTCGGACAGGGTGACCTTGCGGCCGGTGTCTTCGCCTTTGAGGCTATAAACTGAGAGTTCCATCGTAAAGTCTATTTCTCGATTACCACGTAAGAGTTCTTCGCACCGGGAATCGAGCCGCTTACCAGAATCAGGTTCTTGTCAGCCACCACGCGCATTACCTTCAGGTTCTGCACTTTCACCCGGTCATTGCCCATCCGGCCGCCCATGCGCATTCCTTTGAATACGCGCGAAGGCCAGGAGCAGGCACCGATGGAGCCTGGGTGACGCAACCGGTTATGCTGACCGTGCGTCTGGCCACCAACACCCTGGAAGTTGTAACGCTTCACAACGCCCTGGAAACCTTTGCCTTTGGACGTACCAACAACGTCCACGAATTCGCCTTCGGCAAACAGGGAAGCATCGATGATGGCGCCGGCGGCGTAGGTCGATTCGGCGGCGAGGCGGAATTCAACCAGTTTTTTCTTGGGAGTAGTACCAGCTTTCGTGAAGTGACCAACCAATGCTTTGGTGGTGTTCTTCAGCTTCTTCTCGCCGTACCCAATTTGAATGGCGGTGTAACCGTCATTCGCGACTGTTTTGACCTGCGTCACTACACACGGACCCGCTTCAATGAGCGTGCAGGGAATATTTTTCCCGTCCGGAGTGAAGAGGCTTGTCATACCGATTTTCTTACCGATGATGCCAGGCATTCTATTAGAGATTTGTGAACATAAAAGAAAACGGCCGAGTGCCGTTTTCGCTAAGGGAGTGCAAAGCTAGGAAAAAAGCCGGGGAAATCCCAATAGTGATTAGAAATATTTTCTAGCTGAGGCTGTTAGCTTTTTCAAGCAGCGGTTTTAAGGCCGCCTCAGGCCGGGCGCCAGCCGGTATCTGCCTCTTCGCAAGGCAGCGAGCCCTGCAGGGCCAGCAGCAGAAAAAACACCACAAAGGCCAGCCCAATCTGCGTTTCCAACGTGTATTCAACCAAAAAGGAAAGGGCTATAATTACATATTGGGCTAAAAGTAGAGGGGCCGGCTTCCGCCGCGCCCACCACGCCGGGTAAAACAGCCCCACGCAGAAGACCAGTAAGCCGAGTGCCCCGTAAGCCGCCAGATTGTATAAATACTGGTTGTGCGGTAAAATATAGAATTCGGGCGTCAGCTCCGGGTAGATAACGGCGTAGCGGCGCGCCATCTCATTGGGCAGATCGGGCTTCCCCACTCCTACCAGCTTATTATCGCGCCAGACGGCCATTGCCGCCCGGTACGAGTACACCCGCGCGGCAATGGAAAAATGCTTGCCGCTGGAGCTTTCCCGGACCTTGCTGACATCCTCCTGCGTGTTGTAGAGCTTATTGCGAAACGTCGGAAACGCCACGTAGCTGAATAGCGGCAACAGCAACAGCAGCGCCAGCAAGCCGCCCGCCCGTTGCCACTGTCGCTCCCGCACCACCAGCCAGATCACGGCCAGACCGCTCAAAGCGTAAAAGGTCATTTCCCCGCTCCGGACGGCCAGCAGGTGCAGAAAAAACGCGAGTAGCACAATTGCTCCAATAACCAGATAACGTCCACGCAACTGCCCGGCCTTATTCACCAAGAGCAACACTCCAGCGGCGATGGCCAGGGTAATAATCAGGCTGAACCGGATATGGTCGGGCTCGGTCGGCATCACTTTGGAGTGGAGGTACAGTTCGTTAATCTCCCGGAAGTGCAGCCCGTAATTAATGCTCGCCCCCGCCGCCGCCAACACCGTCAAGCCAATCAACAGCCGCCAGAGTTGCCGCAGGTAGCGGCCCGGCAAAGCGGGCAACAGCCAGAAGCCCACCACCAGGGCCAGAAAGGGCAGTTGCAGTACCATATCGCGCCCGTACTTACTCAGGTTAATCGCATCCGTGTTCAGCCCCCCGAGCAGATGCAACAGAAATACCAGCATCAGACTCCCAAAGACCGGCCACTGCGGCCAGTTGGCCACGCGCCGGTACACGGCGGCGTAGATCAGGCCCGTCAGCGCCACACCTACCATGCCAATGCTGGGCAGCAGCCGGAACCAGTTAGCCACGAAGATCCCGACAATGATGCACCCACAAAAGACCAGTGCGGCACGGTGCAAACGGGCAAGTGTGAAAACGGATTGCATAAAGGCAGAGGAGAAGCGCGGCAAGTTCCAAAGAAAAAGCCCCACCGCGACGAATCACGGTGGGGCTTTTTCTCAATTAAGACTGAAATCGAATCCTCAGACTTTGATTTCTACGTCAACGCCGCTGGGCAATTCCAGCTTCATCAGCGCATCCACCGTCTTCGACGAAGTCGAAAAGATGTCTACCAGGCGCTTGTAGGTGCAAAGCTGGAATTGCTCCCGGCTCTTCTTGTTCACGTGGGGCGAGCGCAGCACGGTGAACTTTTCTTTTTGGGTAGGCAAAGGAATCGGGCCGCTTACGATGGCACCGGTGGCCTTCACTGCTTTTACGATTTTCTCGGCCGATTTGTCTACGAGGTTGTGGTCGTAGGACTTCAGCTTAATGCGAATTTTCTGATTCATTGGGGGTTTTGGTCCGATTGACCAAGTTAGTGACCGGTATTATTTGCTTCCTTTTACTTTGGCGATAATGGCTTCGGCCATGTTGGTCGGCACCTGCTCGTAGTGCGAGAACGTGAGCGAGGCCGAAGCCCGACCCGACGAAATCGTCCGCAGTGCAGTTACGTAACCAAACAGCTCCGACAGGGGCACATCGGCCTTGATCAGCTGGGCACCGCCTTTGGTGTCCATACCTTTCATCAGACCGCGCCGACGGTTCAGGTCACCGGTTACGGGACCCGTGTACTCGTCGGGACATACCACTTCCACGCTCATGATGGGCTCGAGCAAACGAGGACCAGCCTGACGGGCAGCTTCGCGGAAACCACCACGGGCGGCGAGTTCGAACGA
>JAYWCH010000339.1:0-5248 GCA_043780755.1 Hymenobacter sp. | reverse complement strand
CCACGGTGCAGCCGGAATGGGTGGGTTAGCTTTTCATCGTCGCTGAGGCTCAGCTCCCGCCGCAGCGTGGCGGCATACTCATCGAAGCGAGCCAGCAGCTCGGCACCCGAGGTGGGTGTAGGGCCCGGCCGGGCGCCGTTTGGATCCAGGAAGTCCCGCGAGTCAGCCTGTACAAACAAGGTACTGAAGGCCAGCAGATTCACGACGTGGGCAGCCAGTTGGCCCAGGGTCATGCTTTTGGGGTGCGGCTGAAAGTCGGCCTGATCGTAGGGCACCCGCTCCAGCATTCGGCGGGTGCCGGCCAGCTCCTGGTCCAGCTCGGCAAGGAGATTCTGTTTGATGGAAGACGTGTGCATGGTGGAAAATGGAAGTGATGGTAAGGCCGGAATTTCGGGACCGTGGTTAGTTGTTTGGGGTAGTCGGCGTGCTGTCGGCGGCCGAGGCGGGGGGCGGGCCGGGCACGAAGAATTCGGGGGCGGGCCCGTCACGCAGCTTTTTACCGCGCAGGGCCAACAGGAAGATGAAGCCCAGCACGAAGAAGAAAATGAGCGAGAGGATGCTGTAGCGCATCGAGCCCGTGACTTGCGAGATAATGCCGAAAACGGCCGTTCCAATCACGATACTGAGCTTTTCGGTGACATCGAAAAAGCTGAAGAACGCCGCCGTGTTGGGCGTATTTTCGGGGATAATCTTCGAGTACGTCGAGCGGCTCAGGCTCTGAATTCCGCCCATGGTGAGGCCGATGACCGACGCCAGGGCGTAAAAACTCCAGCCCGCCTGCACGAAATAGCCGGCCACGCAGATGCCACCCCAGATGGCTACCGACCAACTCAGGGCCCGGGTGTTGCCGATGCGCTCGGAGAGCTTCGCGAATAAATAAGCGCCGAGAATCGCCACCACTTGCAGCAGCAGAATGGTAATAATCAAGCCCTGATCGGGCAGATGCAGCTCGTCGGTGCCGAAGAGCGTGGCGACGTACATCACCGTTTGCACGCCCATGTTGTAGGTGAAATAAGCCAGCAGAAATTTCTTCAGATTGGGCAGCTGCTTGACCTGCACCCATACTTTGGCCAACTCGCGGAAACCATTGAGCAGCCAGCCGCTGTCGGCGGCCCCGGGCGCCCCGGGCGCCCGGCCGGGATCCGGGGGCAGGGTGAAAAACGGGATCTGGGCAAAGCCCGCCCACCAAACCCCCGTGAGCAGAAACGAGAGCTGCGCCGCCTTCTGGGCCGTAATGCCCACGGCATCGTGAAACTGATTGATGATCAAACAGATCACCAGCAAAATCACCGATCCTACGTACCCCATGGCGAAACCCCGGGCCGAGAGCGAATCAAACTTTGCCTCACTGGAAATATCGGGCAGGTAAGAATTGTAGAATACAATGGAGCCCGAGAAGCCGACCGTGGCCGCGATGAAGACGAAAGTAGAAGCGGTGAGCGTATCGCCAGTGAAAAAGTACAGCCCCGCGCACGCCGCCGCCCCGAGGTAGCAGAAGATTTGCAGAAAAAGCTTTTTCCGCCCCGAATAGTCGGCCAGCGACGTCAGGAACGGGCTGACCAGGGCAATGAGCAGAAAGGAGAAGGAGATAGCATACGTGAGCAGCGCCGAGCCGGGCACTTGCAGACCGAGGAAATTGATCGGGCTTTTCCCACTATCGGTATGCGTGATGGTTTTGACGACGCTGCTCCAGTAAATAGGAAAAATACTGGAAGTAATCACCAGCGGATACACCGAGTTAGCCCAGTCGTAAAAAGTCCAGCCGGTGGTGATGCGCTTATTATCTTTTTCGATGGCCGCCGTGGGGGACGCGGCCGGGGGTAGTACTTGGGGCGAAGCCATAGAGCTAAAAGATGAAGTCCGGAACAAGATAAGGGCTTTTGGCCGACTGCTGCCCCCACCCGGTTGGGGGCGGCCGGGGGCGGATTTAGCCCGGCCCTTATCTTCGTAAAACATAATCTACTCTTAAATTTAGTATATGAATTTACTGATATTGCCTTTAGTGAGTCTTTTGCTGGCCGCGGGGCCGGTGGCGGCCCAGTCGTCGTCGGGCACCGCCCTCGACAGTCCGGCGGCGTATCGCCGGCAGGCCCTGCGTGGTCCCGAGCACGCCCGCCTGGTGAATGATTTGCTGCGCTACGAGCTGCGCAACTGCCGCCGCCTCGTCACCAGCGAGGTGCTGCTGCGGCCCGACGGCTACAGCTACCGCATCACCAACCGGGCCACGGTAGCCGAAATTACCGGCGGCAGCTACACCGTCACGTACTTCGACGCCCAGGGCAAAGTCCTGGCCACGACGGCCGGCCCTTTCGGCGGCCTGGCGCCGGCGGCCAGCCGCAACGGGTCGGCCAGCTTCCCGCGCCCGCCCGAAACGGCCCGCGCCGAGCTGACAGTGACGGCCATTGAAGCGGAATGACGACCGGCCAGGACGTAAAAAAGCCCGTTTCCAGAGGAGGAAACGGGCTTTTTAGTTGAGGGGATGGGATTCGAACCCACGATGACCTTTTGAGCCATACACACTTTCCAGGCGTGCTCCTTCGACCACTCGGACACCCCTCAAGGATGGTGGTTGTGGGCACAAAGATAGGGCAAGGCGGCTGGCCGGGCAATAGTCCCGGCCGCGAAAATTGACAAGACGACGCTATAATCGCGGTTTTGGGACGGACCGGGAGCCGCGCCGAAGTTAGTTGGGCGTGATTTCGCCACGCAGGTCCTGCATCAGCATTTGGCGGGTGCGCTCTTCCCCCAGCCCCAGCCCCAGCACGAACATGAGCTTGGTCACGGCGGCTTCGGTCGTGATGTCGTCGCCGCCCACGATGCCCAGCTCCGTGAAGTGGGCGCTGGTTTCATACTTGCCCTGCACCACGCGGCCTTCCTCGCACTGGCTCACGTTGAGCAACCACAGACCCCGGGCGCGGGCTGCGGCCAGGCACTGCAGAAACCATGATGCCGTGGGGGCATTGCCCGAGCCGTAGGTTTCGAGCACGCAGCCGCGCAAGCCGGCAATGCCCAGCACGGCCGTCACCACCGCCTCCGTGATGCCGGGGAAAAGCCGCAGCACGGCCACGGCCGTTTCCAGCTTAGAATGAACTTGCAGATGGGCATCGGGCAACAGGCGGATGCTTGTATCGGCAAATTCCAGGTTGATGCCGGCACGGGCCAGGGGCGGATAATTCTCACTCTTGAACGCGGCAAACTGCTGGCTCTCCACTTTTTTGGCGCGGGTGCCCCGGATGAGGACGTCGTTGAAAAACACGCATACCTCGGGCACCCGTACGGTGCGGGCGCCAGGGTGGCGGGCGGCCGCGATTTCGAGGGCCGTGACGAGGTTGCGCTGGGCGTCGGAACGGCTGGCGCCCATTGGCACCTGCGCCCCGGTAAAGACCACCGGCTTCCCCAGATGCTCCAGCACATAGCTCAGCGCCGCCGCCGAATAGGCCATGGTATCGGTGCCGTGCAGAATGACGAAGCCGTCGAAGTCGGCGTAGTGCCGGCCCACGAGCCCGGCCAGAAACAGCCAGTCGGCGGGCGTCACGTTACTGCTGTCGATGGGCGTGGGCAGGCTGAGCAGCTCCAACCGGAAGGGCAGCCGCGCCAGCTCGGGCATCTGACGATCGAGCTGCCCGAACTCCATGGGCACCAGCTCGTTGTTCTGGTTCACGGCCATGCCAATAGTGCCGCCAGTGTAAATAATGAGCAGCCGGGGCGCGGCGGCGTCGGCCGGATCGGCGCGGGTGGGCAGCGGCAGCAGCGGCAGGGCGAGGTCGGGCATCAGGAGCAGCGGGGTGAGGCGGAGCCGCCCGGCCGGCGGCGGAGGGGCGGTTTGGGCGCAAGGTAGTTCCGCCGGGTTTTTTCGCCGGCCTACCGCCATCGCCGGATCTTCGTATTGCCGACGGCTTTCCCGTCTTTCCCCTTTCACCACCATGAATCCAACCAGGCCGCTCCCTGCCAAACCTCTTACCGACGTCATACTCATTGGTGCGGGCATCATGAGTGCCACGCTCGGCGTGCTGCTCAAAGCCCTCGATCCCAACCTGAGCATTGCCGTTTACGAGCGTCTCGACGCCGTGGCCGCCGAGAGCTCCGACGCCTGGAACAACGCCGGCACCGGCCACTCGGCCTTCTGCGAGCTCAACTACACGCCGGAGCGCCCTGACGGCTCGATCGACATCAGTAAGGCCGATAAAATTGCCGAGCAATTTGAGCTGAGCAAGCAGTTCTGGGCCTCGCTGGTGCAGGAAGGCCAACTGCCCGATCCCACGGCCTTTATCCACACCATCCCGCACATGAGCTTCGTCTGGGGCGCGGATAATGTCGAATACCTGCGCAAGCGCCACGCCGCGCTGTTGCACTCCCCCCTGTTTCAGGGCCTGGAATTCAGCGCCGACCCCGCCCGGATTGCCGCCTGGATTCCGCTGGTGATGGCCGGGCGCGACCCCGCCGCGCCCGTGGCCGCCACGCGCATGGCCATCGGTACCGACGTCAATTTCGGCTCCCTGACCCGCGCCCTGTTCGCGCATTTGCAGACGCTGCCGGGCGTTGAATTTCACCTGGCCCACGAAGTCGCGGATTTTCGCCACAAGGAGGATGGTATCTGGCGCCTCAAAATCAATAGCTTAGCTTCGGGCGCCAGCCGTATTGCACGCGCGCGCTTCGTGTTCATCGGCGCCGGGGGCGGCTCGTTGCCGCTGCTTGAGAAATCAGGCATTCCCGAGGCGGCGGGCTTCGGCGGCTTCCCCGTGAGCGGGCAGTGGCTAAAGTGTCAGAATCCCGCCGTTATCGCCCAGCACGAGGCCAAGGTGTATGGCAAGCCCGCCGTGGGCTCGCCGCCCATGTCGATGCCCCACCTCGATACCCGCCAGATCAACGGCCGCCAGGAACTGCTCTTCGGACCGTACGCGGGCTTCAGCACCAAGTTTCTGAAGCAGGGATCTTACACTGATTTATTCCGCTCGATCGAGCTGGGCAACATCCGCCCGCTGCTCTACGCCGGGGCCCGCAACCTAGGCCTCACCCGCTACCTCATCGGACAGGTGCTGCAATCGCCCCAGGAGCGCACGGCGGCGCTGCGCGAATACTACCCCGCCGCCGATCCCGCCGACTGGCAGCTGGCTGTGGCCGGACAACGGGTGCAGGTCATTAAAAAGGATAAGAAAGCCGGCGGCGTGCTCGAATTCGGCACCGAGATGGTGACCGCCGCCGATGGCTCCATTGCCGCCCTGCTCGGGGCCTCGCCGGGCGCCAGCAC
>JAYWCH010000338.1:0-1829 GCA_043780755.1 Hymenobacter sp. | reverse complement strand
GCCCGCGAAATGGAGCAATTGGTGCGCGACTACGGCCTCACGCCGCTCCAGGTATTACGCCAGGCCACCAGCGGCAACGCCCAGGTTTTCCACCTCGCTGATCGCGGCAACGTCCGCCCCGGCCTGCTGGCCGATCTGATTGCCGTTGCCGGCGACCCTACGCAGGACGTGGCCGCCGTGCGCCAGGTGCAGCTGGTGATGAAAGGCGGCGTGCTATACAAGCAGCCGTAGCCCGTCGAAAAGCCCGGGCGCGCGGGTGCCTAATGCGGTAAGGTGTGCCGAAACAGGTAGCGCGTCTGCGAAGACGTTTCGACGGACGTGGTGCCGGTGTAAATGGGTCGGTTGGGGTCGTTGAAGTGAAGATCCCTCTCAACCTTTTGTACGGCTTTAACTGGCTGACTCACCGTGCTGATTTCCAGTAAATCCCAACCCTCGGCCGCCAGCTCGTTCAGGGCCTGCATCAGCAGCACATCCACGTTGCCGGTAGCGTCAAAGTTCAGGAATTGGCGAGCTGGCTCGAGCTTGGTTTGCCCGCGCCAGGCTGGCGCCAGCCAGATACGCTGGTTGTCCAGGTGCACCAATTGGTATTGGTAGCGCTGGCCCGCCACGCTACTTACGGAGGTAGTACTCACCGCCGCTTGTAGGCTTGTTTCAGGTAGTGGGGGCAGGATTGGGCCTTGCTGGCCCATTGCACCGGGGCCTGCCAGCAGGGCCATCCAAAGTAGCGGGTATTTCATAGTTGAAAATGAGAAAAGGGTTGGCCGGGAGCTTTTGAAGCTTCCGGCCAACCCTTTTCTAAATATTATGCCAGCTACTTATTCCCGTTTGCCTTTCAGCATGGTTTTCAGCACCGCCAGCTCGTCGCGAAGCTTGGCGGCTTGCAGGAAGTCGAGCTCTTTGGCGGCGGCTTCCATCTGCTTTTCCGTGGTTTTGATGAGTTTTTCCAGCTCGGGGCGGGTCATCATGGCCACGACGGGCTCGGCGGCCAGGGCCAGGGCTGCCCCTCCTTCCGAATCGCCGTAGGCCGGCACGTCGAGGATGCGGTAATCGGAGAGGGCCGTCTGGCCCAGGATTTCGGCGTGGCTCTTGCGCACCGTTCGCGGCGTGATGCCGTGCAGCTCGTTGTAGGCGGCCTGGGTGGCGCGGCGGCGGTTGGTTTCGTCGATGGCGCGCTGCATCGAGCCGGTGATGCGGTCGGCGTACATGATGACCTTGCCCCGGTCGTTCCGGGCGGCGCGGCCCATGGTTTGGATCAGGCTGCGCTGGTCGCGCAGGAAGCCTTCCTTGTCGGCATCGAGAATGGCTACCAGGCTCACTTCGGGCAAATCCAGCCCTTCGCGCAGCAGGTTCACCCCGATCAGCACGTCGATGTCACCCAGCCGCAGCTTGCGCAGGATCTCGACCCGGTCCAGGGTTTTCACGTCGGAGTGGACGTACTCGACCTTGATGCCCAGCCGGTCCATGTACTTGCTCAGCTCCTCGGCCATGCGCTTGGTCAGGGTCGTGACCAGGACGCGGTCGCCCATCTTCACGCGCTCGTCCACTTCATCCAGCAGGTCATCGATCTGGTTGATGCTGGGGCGAATGTCGATTTCCGGATCAAGCAGGCCGGTGGGGCGGATGATCTGCTCCACCACCACGCCGCCGGCCTGGGCCAGCTCGTAGTCCGAGGGCGTAGCCGAAACGTACACCGCCTGCTGAAACATGCTCTCGAACTCATTGAACGTCAGCGGCCGGTTGTCCAGGGCCGAGGGCAGCCGGAAGCCATACTCGATGAGCGCCGTTTTACGGCTGCGGTCGCCGCCCCACATGGCCCGGATCTGGGGCAT
>JAYWCH010000337.1:0-11298 GCA_043780755.1 Hymenobacter sp. | reverse complement strand
CCGCGCCTGCTTTTCGTGTACAATGCCGACGGCGGTCTGCTGCCCGGGCTGAAGGACCTGTTTCACAAGCTGCTTTCGCCGGCTACGTACCCGTGTTCGCTGTGCGCCATTACCTACGGCGCGACGCAGATGCGGCCCGAGTGGCAGCAGTTTGTGCGCGAGCTGCCGATGCCGGTCGACTTTCTGCATCGCGATGAGTTCGGGCGCGACTACCCGCAAACGCCGCCCGCGCGGCTGCCGGCGGCTTTCCTCGTGTCGGCGGCTGGCGAATTATCGCCCTTCATTCAAGCCGAAGAAATGGATGCCACCGACCTGAACGGGCTCATGGCGCTGGTGCGGGCGCGGCTGGCGTAGGGGCGGCGGGCGCGCTTACCGGCGGCGGTTACCTTTGGCGCAGCCGGGGGCTTTTCGCGGCCGCGTTCTCACTCTTCTTTCTAGATTTTTCGCATGAAACTCTCCTTCCTGCCCGGTTTGCTGCTGGGCGTGGTGCTGGGCACGGCCGGCGGGGCTGCCGCCCAGCAGCCGGTGCCTACCGGCCCGGCCTATGATGCCCGCACGCTGTTCAGTCCCTCTTTTCTGGAGCAATTATCGACGCCCACGCGCACGGCCGGGGGCCAGCCCGGCGCCGCCTACTGGCAGAACGCGGCCGACTACCAGATTGCCGCCCGGCTCGACGAAAAAAAGGCCCGCGTGACGGCAACCGTCAACATTACCTATACCAACAACAGCCCGGACAACCTGCCCTTCGTGTGGCTGCAGGTCGATCAGAACCTGTTCCGGGACGACTCGCGCGGGGCGGCCGTGACGCCGGTGGCCGGGGGGCGCTTCGGCAATTCTGCCCGGGGCTTCCGGGGCGGCGACAGCCTGCAAACCGTTACCGTGGAGCTGCACGGCAAGAAGGTGAAAGCCGATTACCGGGTAATCGATACGCGGATGCAGATCATTTTGCCCGAGGCCCTGAAGCCCCACGGCGACAAGCTGACGATCCACATCGCCTACGGCTTCAATATTCCCGAGTACGGGGCCGACCGCCTGGGCCGCATTCAGACCAAGAATGGAGAGATCTTCCAGGTCGGGCAGTGGTACCCGCGCATGGCCGTGTACGACGACGTTGAAGGCTGGAACACCCTGCCTTACATGTCGGCTGAGTTTTACCTCGATTATGGCAACTACGACTACACCCTCAACGTGCCCGCCAACTACCTCGTAGGCGGCTCGGGCGAGCTGGTGAACCCCGGCGAAGTGCTCACCACCGCCCAGCAGCGCCGCTTGGCCCAGGCTGCGGGGAGCGACAAAACCGTGCTCGTGCGCACCGCCGAGGAAGTGACGCAGGCCGCCTCGCGCCCCGCCGGCAAAGCCGGCCGGCTCACCTGGCACTACCGCTGCGAGCGGGCCCGCGACGTGGCCTGGGCCGCCTCGGCGTCCTTCGTCTGGGACGCCGCCAAAATGAACCTGCCCAGCGGCCGTAAGTCGCTGGCCATGTCGCTCTATCCTACCGAATCGGCCCAGGATACGGCCTGGAGCCGCTCGACGGAGTACGTCAAGAAGAGCATCGAGTACAACTCGAAGCAGTGGTACGAGTACTCCTACCCGGTGGCGACCAACGTGGCCGGCGTGGTGGGCGGCATGGAATACCCGGGCATCGTATTCTGCGGCGTGAAAGACCGCAAAGCCAGCCTCTGGGCCGTGACCGACCACGAATTCGGCCACAACTGGTTTCCGATGATCGTGGGTTCGAACGAGCGGAAATACCCCTGGATGGACGAAGGCTTCAACACCTTTATCAACATTCTCTCGACCCAGAATTTTAACAACGGGGAGTATAAAGCCCTCAACGACACGGCCGCCATCGTCCGGGGCGTGATGCGGGGGATTCTCGATCCGGCCACCGACCCGCCCTACACTGTGCCCGACGTGACGCAGGCCCGCAACCTGGGTTTTGCGGCCTACGGCAAGATGGGCTACGGCTTATTTTTGTTGCGGGAAGAAATCCTCGGCCCCGAGCGGTTCGACTACGCTTTTCGCAGCTACATCCGTCGCTGGGCCTTCAAGCACCCGCAGCCCAAAGACTTTTTCCGCACCATGAACGAGGCCAGCGGCGAAGACCTGAGCTGGTTCTGGCGCGAGTGGGTGTATAATAACTGGGTGCTGGACCAGGCCGTAACCACCGTCACTTACGTCAACCAGGACCCCGCCCAGGGCGCGCTCATCACCCTCGAAAACCGAGGACAGGCGGCCATGCCGGTCACGGCCGAAGTCCGCGAAACCAATGGTAAAATCAGCCGCGTCCATCTGCCCGTCGAAATCTGGCAGCGCGGCGGCACCTGGACTTTCCGCTACAACTCCACCACCCCGCTCACCCTCGTGCGCCTCAACCCCAGCAAGCTGCTGCCCGACGTGAACCCGGCCAACAACGTGTGGCGAGCGCAAGTGCTGCGGTAAAAATCAGGACTGCGTTAACTAAAAAAAACCCTGCTACGATTACGTAGCAGGGTTTTTTATTGAAAGTAATCAGCCGAAAGCCTCAGCCCACCTTGGGCGTCACGCGGCTCCGGCTCTGCCAGTTCGGGTCGTAGTGTGTGCCGCCGAAGCCGTAGAGCATCAGCGCCCGCGAGTAGCGCAACACGGGCGAAGCAATGAGCAGCGCGGCCACGGTCACGACCACGATATACACCCATGTATCGGGATTGTCGAACAGATAGTACAGCAGCACGCCCAGACTCAGGACCGTGACGACGTTAAAGCCATAGGTAATGAACATGGAGCCAAAATAAAAGCCCGGTTCTGGCTCGAAAGACTGTCCGCACACGGCGCACTGCGCCGGCATCTCGGCAAACTTGGTAATGTTGAAAGCAGAGTGGGAAAATAATTTGCCCTGGTGGCAGTGCGGACATTGCAGGGCCAGAATTGCCAGCGCAGTGGAATCGGTGGGAGTGTCCATAACTAAAGAGTTAGGGGAAAGGGATGAGAAACGGCCGGGCCGTAGAGCCGCTTCGGTCTTAAAGTGGAAGGGCAAGTAAACCGTCTGTTCACAACGGCAAAGTTGCGCCGGGAGTTTGGAGCCCGGTGGCCCGTAGGGCTTGCCAGGGGCAAAGGTCACTCCGCGGGAAGTAACTTTGAGGACTGCCGGGGTCTGGTTGATCCTGACTGGCGCGGGCCTGCGGGCGCGTGGCCAACGGGTTTTCCTGCGGGAAAGGCCGTTGCAAGGGGCCGCTCACCCGGCCCCTCCCAGCTTGACCGACGCCCGCCGGCAGCGTTTTTGTCCGAGTTGTCGTGATTAAAAGTTTGTTGAATTATCGGGCCATCCGGGCCGGGGTAGTGAGTGCGGCCTTGGGGCTGCCCGCTTTTGGGGCTTTTGCCCAGCCGTCGGCGACGCCGCGCAGCCGCACTTTCGTGCTCACGTGTCAGGCCACGGTGCCCGTGCCGCCGGCCGGCACCCAAACCCTCGATTTGTGGCTGCCCGTCCCCCACACCGATGCCGCGCAGGACGTAGCCGACCTGAAAATCGAATCGTCCGTGCCGTATAAGATTGAAAAGGGCGCCTTTGGCAATCAGATGCTGCACTTGCGGCCGTCCGTCGTGCCCACCGCCCCGCTGGTGGTCCGGCTCACGGCCCGCATCACCCGCCGCGAACACCTGAACCTGCGCGCCAACGACCTGATCAGCATAGCTTCCCGCAAAGAAAATGCGGATCCTGACATGGCCCGCTGGCTGGCTCCGGATCGCCTCGTGCCGCTCGATTTTAAAATCCGGCAGCAGGCCGAGGAAGTTGTAACCAAAGCCGGCGCCACCACCAATCTGGCCAAAGCCCGCGCCATCTACGAGCACGTCGTGAGCACCGTGACTTACGACAAAACCGGCCAGGGCTGGGGCCGGGGCGATATTTACTACGCCTGCGATGCCCGGCGCGGCAACTGCACCGACTTCCACGCCATCGTCATCGGCTACTGCCGGGCGCTGGGGATTCCGGCGCGGTTCAGCATCGGTCTGCCGCTGCCGGCCCAGCGCGGGCACGGCGAAATCAAGGGCTACCACTGCTGGGCCGAGTTTTACACCCCCGAAACCGGCTGGGTGCCGGTCGATGCCTCCGAAGCCGCCAAAGACCCCAGCAAGCGGGCCTACTTCTTCGGCGCGCACGACGAAAACCGGGTGGAATTCACCCGCGGGCGCGACGTGACGCTGGCCCCCCAGCAGGCCGGCGCGCCGCTCAACTATTTCGTCTATCCCTACGCCGAGGCCAACGGTCAGCCGCTGGAAGTGGCGCACACCTACGAGTTTTCCGACGTAGTTGCGCAGTAAAAAATCGGATTAAGCCAGAAGCGAAACGTCCCGCCGGGTACTACCCGGCGGGACGTTTCGCTTTTATTTTCAAACATGCCTCCCGCTAGGGCGCCAGCACCAGCTTGCCGAAATTCTCGCCCGAAAACAGCTTTAGCAAAGCCGGCAGGAAGTTTTCTACGCCGTGCTCGACCTGCACTTTGGGCGCCATCAGCTTGCCTTCCTGAATCCAGCCGGCCATTTCGCGGGCGGCGGCGCCGTAGTGGGCGGCGTTGTCGAACACGACGATGCCTTCCATGCGGGCGCGGTTCACGAGTAGGGAAAGATAGTTGGACGGGCCTTTGACCGGAGTCGTGTTGTTGTATTGCGAGATCGCGCCGCAAATCACGATGCGGGCTTTGAACCGGATTTGCTCCAGAACGAAGTCCAGAATTTCTCCGCCCACGTTATCGAAATAAACATCGATGCCGGTGGGGCAGGCGGCGCGCAGGGCCGTGCGCACGTTCTCGGTTTTGTAGTTGATGCAGGCATCAAATCCCAGCTCATTCACGCAGTAATTGACTTTCTCCAGATCGCCGGCCAGGCCTACCACGCGGCAGCCTTTGAGTTTGGCAATCTGGCCCACCACGCTGCCCACGGCCCCGGCCGCGCCGGACACGACTACGGTTTCGCCGGCTTTCGGCTGGCCGGTATTAAGCAGGCCGAAGTAGGCCGTGAGGCCGGGCATGCCCAGGGTGGCGAGGTAGGTTTCGAGGGGCGCGAGGTGAGCGTCTACTTTCACCAGGTACTCGGGGCTGGTGGGTTCGGTAGCGCCCGGGCCCACCAGGGCGTACTGCTGCACGCCCAGATTGCCGGTCACGTAATCGCCCACGGCGAAGGCCGGATTGCGGGATTCCACCACCTGCCCGGCGCTGCCCGCCCGAAATACTTCCCCGATAGCGATGGGCCGGATGTAGGATTTGCCCTCGTTCATCCAGCCGCGCATGGCGGGGTCGAGGGAAATAAAGCTGATTTTGACCAGCACCTGTCCGTCGGTGAGGGCGGGAATTTCGATGCTGTCCAGCTCAAAATTAGTCGGCTGCGGGAGGCCGACGGGGCGGGATGCGAGTTTTACGCGCTTGTTGGTGAAAGGCATTGGAGAGGAGTGGAAGGGAAAGAAGGGTATTTCTGAATGGGAAAAGTCCGGCTAATTCATCGGCCGGCCGGGGCCGGAGTTTGCTCCAGCGTTTGCAAATCCTCGGCGGTCAGCCGCAGCTCGGTGGCTTCTAGCAGCTCCGTGACCTGGCCCACGCTGGTGGCGCTGGCAATGGGGGCCGTCACGGCCGGGGCCTGCATGAGCCAGGCCAGGGCTACCTGGGCGGGAGTGGCCTGTTGGCGGTCGGCCACGGCGTCGATGGCCGTGAGCAGGGCGAGGCCTTTCTCATTCAGGTATTTCTGGCCGACGCCATTGCCCCGGGCGCTTTTCTGCAGGTCGTCCTGATTACGGTATTTGCCAGTGAGGAAGCCGGCGGCGAGACCGTAGTAGGGAATGGCACCGATGTTTTCGGCGTGTAGCAGGGGCGCGAGGTCGGCCTCAAACTCGGCCCGATCATAGAGATTATAAAGGTTTTGCAGGGTTTCGTAGCGCGGG
This sequence comes from Hymenobacter sp., assembly GCA_043780755.1. Taxonomy (GTDB): domain Bacteria; phylum Bacteroidota; class Bacteroidia; order Cytophagales; family Hymenobacteraceae; genus Hymenobacter. Next base: position 5,390 of record JAYWCH010000337.1, on the reverse strand, counting down.
TAGCCGTGCTGTCGGCTGGCGGCGAGCGACTCACTCAGGCGCCCGGCCGTGAAGTTTGACGCGCCGATGATGCGCACCTTACCGGCCCGGACCAGTGCGGCGTAGGCTTCCAGGGTTTCCTCCACGGGCACGGTTGGGTCGTCTTTGTGCGACTGGTAGAGGTCGATGTAATCGGTGCCGAGGCGCTGAAGGGAGCCTTCCACGGCGCGCAAAATATAGTCTTTGGCCAGACCCTTGTGCTCGGCATTGACTTCCCAACCGACTTTGGTGGCAATCATGACATCGTCGCGCCGCCCGCGCCGCCGCAGCCACTTGCCGATGATGGTTTCGGATTCGCCGCCCACGTGGCCGGGCACCCATACGGAGTAGCCGTCGGCGGTATCAATAGCATTGCCGCCGCCGGCTACGAAGGCATCGAGCACGGCAAAAGACGTGGCCTCATCGATGGTCCAGCCAAAGACGTTGCCGCCCAGCATCAGGGGCGAAGTAGTGAGGGTCGAGCGGCCTAGTGGGCGTTGATTCATAGAAAGAAGGAGTAAAAGTTAGGAAGCCGGCAGCTGCGCTTTCAAGTTAGGCCGGGGAATAATACGGGCAGCTTTCAGAAACTCAAAGCTGCTTTTGAAGCGGTAAGAAGCGGTTGGTTGAGGGCAGTGAAGCCGACAAGCTACTTTTTTTGTAAAAAGACCCTTGAGGTCAAAAGAATACTGTGCCCGTGGGCAGAAGGTTGATGGCATTTGGATTCAATAATGAAAATCCGTCCGGCCCCGTTTACGGTAGGTCGCCCAGCCGTTGTCCCTGCTGGCGGCCGAGGCGCAGGCTTTTGGCGGTGCCAATAACCTGCCCGCTATAAATGCCGTGATGACCAGAAAATAGGTAAGCCACCGCGCTGGCCAGCGCCAGGTACACGCCGGCGTGGGTGCCAAATAATTCCAGGCCCAGCAGCGTGCAGGCCAGGGGCGTGTTGGCCGCGCCCGCAAACACGCCCACGAAACCCATCGCGGCCAGCAGCGCCACCGGCAGCGGCAGCACCACCGCCAGGGCACTGCCCAGCGCCGCGCCGATGAAAAATAGCGGTGTTACCTCCCCGCCTTTAAAGCCGCAGCCCAGCGTGAGGGCCGTCAGTCCCAGCTTCCAGGCAAAGTCGGCGGGGCTGAGCGGGGTGTGAAACGCCTCCAGAATAACGGGGATTCCCAGGCCACTGTAGCGCATGGTGCCCAGCGCCCACATGGTGCCGGCCACCAGCGCGCCCCCTACTACCGGCCGCAGCGGCGGGTACGCCAGGCGGGCAAACAGCCGGGTAATCTGGTGGGTAAGCGTGGCGAAGCTGCGGGCCGTGAGGCCAAAGAGCACGCCCGCCAGCAGGGTGCCGGCCAGGGGACCTAAGGCGAGGGGCAGGGCCGCCAGCGTCGGATAATGGGTGTGGCCCACTCCCCAGGCCCGGGTGACAAGGTCGGCGAAGATGGCGGCCAGGAAGCTGGGCAGCAGGGCGTCGTAGCGGATGGAGCCCAGCAGAAAGACCTCCAGCCCAAAAACGGCCCCGGCCAGCGGCGTGCCAAACACCGCCGCAAAGCCGGCGCTCATACCCGCAATCAGGAGCAGGCGTCGGTCGCGGGGGCGCAGGCCAAACCAGCGGGTGAGCTGGTCGGCCAGGGCGCCGCCCATCTGCACGGCCGTGCCCTCCCGCCCGGCCGAGCCGCCGAACAGGTGCGTCAGCAGCGTGCCCCCGAGCACCAGCGGCACCAGGCGCAGGGGAATAAGGGTACGCGGGGAGTGAATCTCGTCCAGAATCAGGTTATTGCCGCGTACTACCCGGCTGCCCAGGTAGTGATAGGCCCCGCCCACCAGCAGCCCGCCCACCGGCAGCAGCGCCAGCGCCCACGGGTGGGCCTCGCGCCAGCGCGTGACCCCATCCAGCAACAGCAGAAAGCCCGCCGCCGCCGTGCCCGCCAGGCCGCCCACCACGGCACTTAGCAGCACCCACCGGAGCAGAAACAGTAGCAGCGCCAGTGTCGGCAGGGCCCGGAGCCGGGCGGGGATTAGATAAGAAAGGGCAAGGCGTCGGGCCACGGGAGCGAAGACAAAATCGAACTGCCCGGGCGGCCGGCGGGGCCGGTCGGGGGAGCAGCAATCAGGAGCGCGGAGCAGTCGCTCCGGCCGTTGGCGGGGGCCGCCCGTACCCGATAAAGCAGCACAATGATACGGCCAAAGGCGCCGGGGGCGGGCAGCGTTCTCCCTGGGCCGCCGATCAATCGGGGCGGTGGCGAACTCCTTCAGTTTCACTTCAGAATCAATACCGACCTTGGGCCGGTTAAGCACTTACTAAGGCTCGTATTTATGAAAAATCTGTTGTTGGCCGCGCCCCTGGCGCTCGTTCTGTTGAGTGGTTTGGCGGCGGCCCAGACGGCGCCCGCGCCCTATCACTTGCTCAATACCATCGCCATTGGCGGGGAGGGCGGCTGGGATTACCTCAGCGTGGACCCGGCCGGCGAGCGGCTCTACGTCTCGCACGGCACGCAGGTGGAGGTCGTGGACCTGAAAACCCGCAAAGTCATTGGCACCATTGCCAACACGCCGGGCGTACACGGCATCGAGGTGGTGCCGGCGGCTAATCGCGGCTACATCACCTGCGGACGCAATAATACCTGCATCATCTTCGACCTGAAAACGCTCAAGGCCCTGGCAACTGTCCCCACCGGGGCCAAGCCCGACGCGCTACTCTACGATTCGTTTTCGAAGCGCGTATTTCTGTTTAGCAATGAGGGCGGCAAAAGCACCGTCCTCGACGCCACGTCGGGCGCCGTGGTGGGTACCGCCGAGCTGGGCGGCGACGTAGAAGCTCCGGCCACCGACGGCAAGGGCGCCATCTTCGTCAACATCGAGAATAAGAACGAAGTTATTGAGTTTGATGCTAAAACCCTGGCCGTGCGCAAGCGGCACTCCCTGGCGCCCGGCGAAGAGCCGACCGGCATCGCCTTCGATCCCAAAACCAACCGGCTGTTCAGCGCCTGCGCCAATGAAAAGCTGGTGGTAACTGATCGCAAAACCGGCCGGCAACTGGCCGTGCTGCCCACCGGCAAAGGCACGGACGGCGCCGTTTTCGACCCCGCTACCAATAACATCGTGACGTCCAACGGCGCGGGTACGCTCACCGTCATCCACGAAACCACCGCCGGGAAGTACGCCGTGGTGGCCAACGTGCCCACCGCCCGAGGCGCCCGCACCCTGGCATTAGACCCCAAAACCCACCACCTATTCACCTGCACCGCCGAGTACGGCCCCACCCCGGCGCCCACCACCGAAAACCCACGCCCGCGTCCGAGCGTGGTGCCCGGCACGTTCCGGGTGCTGGAATACGGGAAATAGGCCCGTCGCGGACCCCGTAGAAACGTCGCCCGGCGCCTTCCGTAGGAAGAGCGCCAGGCGACGTTTCAGTTTTCCGGTATTCTTTCTTCGTATGGATTTCGCTTCGTTTTGGGCCGGGTTGCGCCACGGGCTGCGGGCTCACCAGTTGCTGTTGCTGGCGCTGCTGGCCGGGCTGGTACTGCCGTGGGTAGTGTTTATTAACGTGGCCGAGGATATCTGGGAGTCCGGCGGCTTCGTCGGTGATCATTCTATTCTGGAGTTTCTGCACCGTCATTCCACGCCGGAGCTGGATCAGTTGGCCCTGGGCTTCACCGCCGCCGGCGACCCGCTGCCGATGGGCCTGCTGGCCGGGGTGCTGACGCTGGGGCTGGCCATCTGGGGTACGAAATCGCAGGCGTGGTTTTTTGGCTTGTCGGTGGGCGGAGCCATGGCGTTGAATCAGCTGGTGAAGCTGCTCTTTGCCCGGCCCCGGCCCCACTTGTGGCTGAGTTTGAAGCCGGCGCTGTACTACAGCTTTCCGAGCGGGCACGCCATGGGCGCGGCGGCCGTGGTCACGTCAGTGGGCTTCCTGCTCTGGCACCGTCGGGGCCACTGGCTGGCCTGGACGCTGGGGCCGCTCTTCGCGCTGGGCGTGGGCTGGTCGCGGCTGTACCTGGGCGTGCATTACCCCTCCGATGTGCTGGCCGGCTGGACCGGCTCGGTGGGCTGGGTAGTGGGACTGCACATCCTGTTTTCGCCCACTTTTCACCAGCTGCGCCGCCTGTGGCGCGAAGCCCTGCACAGGCAGCTACCCCGGATAATATCGCCGGCCGATGACTCGAAAAGTGCCCTCCACGGCCCGTAAATGATGTTTCCAGCTTATTGATTCCGGTCGGTAGCCGGCCATCCCTTTTGTGAGCTAATACCTTTACGGCATGTCGTCCAAAACTCCCGCCTCGCCCTACGCTGCCGTTTTTATTGATTTTGAGAATATCTACTACTTCCTCAAAAACCACTTTCACGACCCGCCCGACCTCAACGACTACGTGCTCGACATTGTCCGCACCTTGCGCGAGCGGCTCAGCGCCCGGGGGCTCGACTGCCTCATCAGCTACGCCTACGCCGACTTTGAGCGTCTGGCTATCGCCCCGCAGGGCGCTCTCTACCTCATGGGCGTGAGCACGCGCAACGTGCTGGGCACGGCCCACAAGAACGCCGCCGACATGCAGCTCTGCATCGACGCGCTGGAGGTGATGTACACGCGACCCGAAATCGGCACGTTCGTGCTCGTGGCCGGCGACCGCGACTACATTCCTGTGCTGCAACACCTGCGCCGGCAGGCCCGGCAGGTGCTGGTGGCGGGCTTCCGCGAGTCGGTTTCGGGCGATTTATTGCAAAATATCGGCGCCGATCATTTTTTAGATGCCCGCGAATTATTGGCTCCCGAAAAAATAGCGCAGCTCGAAAACCGCCGTACCGACCGCCAGCGCCTGCTCGAAGAAGGCCGCAAGCTGCGCGAGCAGGGCCTGCCGGGCGGGGCTACAGCCGCCGTGCTGGCCGCCCGGGCCGGGGCGGCGGAGCCGGCCAGCGCCCCGGAAACGGCCCCGGAAGTCGCGGCCAAAGTCCGGCCGGTGGAGGTGGGGGCCGGCGCGGCGCGGGTGGTCGTGCCCGCCGTTGCCCGGCCCGCCGCGCCGCGCCCGCCCGACGAGGTGCCCGATTTTGCGCCCGTCCACCGGCTGTCCCGCGAGCTGGAACAGCGCACGTTGGCCTTCATCCTGGCTGAGTTTCAGAAGCTCGAAATCAAGCAGCAGCGCCGGGTGCCCGAGCTGTGGATGGGCCCGTTTCTGCGCCTGCTCACCGACGAACTGCCCGAGCTGCCCGACTACGAGCGGCGAGATCTGCTCACCAAGCTGCGCGAGGCCGGCACCATCCGCATCGAGAAGCGCGAAGGCGAGCCGCACCCGTTTTCCGTCATTGTGGTCAATCACAACCACCCCGATGTGCAGGCCCTGCACCCCGGCGAGGAGTGAAAAGGCGGGCGCATAACT
>JAYWCH010000336.1:0-1697 GCA_043780755.1 Hymenobacter sp. | reverse complement strand
TAAGGTCTACTGGTTCCACGAACTCAGCCATGGTAGGGGGGCTGGGTTCAGACGGGTTATCATTAGCTAATTTAGCTATAATATGAGTACTTCCAACTTCACTACTGTTATTTTGATTCAATTCTTTATTATTAAAGTTATCTGACATAGCAGTTGAGCTGGACTTACCCAACTCTAAAAGTCGTTTTGATTCGGCGATTTCCTCCTCTTCGGCCCGCTCGGCGGGGTTTTCGTATTCGTCAGCCACGGCAAGATCATCGGAGTTGACTTTGCCGGTGCCTTCATCCGTCGTCTCATCTTTGGCCTCCGGATCGTCGCTCGTTTCCGTGCCGGTCGTGGCCAGGACTGCCGCGGCGGCTACGGCGGCAGCGGGCAAGTGTGGTTCAGGGGTTGGGACCAGCTCTTCTTCCTGCTCGGCGAAAGCCGAGCCCGTCGCGACCAGGACGGGTTGGGCCACGGCTTTGGCAACTGGACTCTCCCCTCCCCTGCCCTTGCGCTTGATGAACTCAATGAGCTCAGCCCGATAATAGAGTAAGCCGACCACCACGTAGTATAGTACCACGGCCGCGAGCATGAACAGAAAAAAGCTAGACCAGGAAATGCCTTTGAACATGACGGTATGAGCTAATTGTGAATAATGCGGAAAGGGCAAGGCGGTGGCCATCAGCAAGTGATGACCACCCTCGGACTGGACCAGCTGAACCCGTTGGGAAGGCTAAAAGCGCCGCTTCTTCTTCAGCAACGTCTCCTTCTCGCGGATGCGCTTGCGAATCTCCGGCCCGTACTGGTTGAAGTGCTGCGTAATGACGTTATTCAAATAAGAAGTTAGCGTAAACCCCTTCTTCTCTCCCAGCACTTGCATGACATACGCTAGATTGTCGTATAGGTCTTTGCTGATGTAGGCATGGGTACGTTCATCCGACTCCTTGCGTTCCAGGAACCAGTCGTAGCCGGGCAGCGCCCCCTCCCCTACCGGCGAGGCTTCGGGCTCCAATCCGGCCTCGGTTTTTTCATCTGTACGATCATCGGCTTCCGGCGTCGTGGGAGCGGTGGTCTTCGGTGCCCGAGCTACTTTTGGCGTGACCGGGGTCGGCGCCTCTTTGATTGCCGGAGCAGCATCGGGGGTCGTCACTTCGGGAGCCACGGGCGTTTCCACGGCGGTAGCCGGAGCTACCGGCGCAGAATCATCCACAGGGGCCGCCCGCTCTGGTTCGGCAGTTACCTGAGCAGGAAGTACGGGCTTGATACCGAAGAAATCCTGGGTGCCTACCCGGGTGCGCTTCGCCGGTGCCAGGGAGTTGTCCGATAGTGGGGTTTTGGTAGTTGCCTTAGCCATTGGGTAAGAGTGATAACGGAGTTGGGATAAGGATTATTTAGCGGCTTGCTGGGGGAAAATAATCAGGCTCATTTCCTGAACCAGGGCCCGGATGCCCAAATCCATGAACTGTTTTTTCAGCGGGTACAGCGTCGAGCGCATCTCGTCCTTGCGGTAGTTCACGCTCTGTTCCAGGCGGGCATCCAACATGGGGATGTCGTTGGACTTGAAATAGTCCTCGGCCCGCTCATACATCACCCGCTTTTCGCTTTTGATGTACTTGTTCCAGAACGTGTATGTAGCTTTAAGGCGCCCCGCGCCCGTCGCTTCCTTAACCTCCTCAATGGTGTCAATGTAGCTGATGGTGGAGCTGATGGTAATC
>JAYWCH010000335.1:0-6272 GCA_043780755.1 Hymenobacter sp. | reverse complement strand
ATACCTTGAATATAGCGGTAGCCCGCCCCCACGGACAGCTTCAGCCCGGGCAGACTCAGCACCGGCAGACCGTAGGAGATATTGTATTCGCTGGTCCAGGCCAATTGGATGGCCGTGCCGTCGAGAAAAGCGGAGAGCAGCGGCGGCGGCTGGTTGCCGGGCTGGGTCGAATTGGCCGGGTAGTAGGGCTGGACGCTGGCAGCGTATTGGCCGTTGATGATGACGTCGGCGGCGTTGTGGTTCAGCGCCAGGTGGGCGCCTGCCCGCTGCCGGTTGCTGATGGCCAGCCCGCCCAGCCCGTTGGGCAGGCTGATGGCCAGGGCGAACGTAGTGGCGTCGGCATTAAAATTCAGGGCGTTTTCGCCCTCAAATCCCTTCACCAGCTCGGCCTTTTCGGCGGGCCCGATGGGCTGACTGCTGTCGAAAATCAAGTGCTTGAGCAGGCTTTTACTCAGCGAGCGCGAGGCCAGCCCAGCCCCCACTTCGCCAATGGTGAAGGCGACCATAGCCTCGCCGGGCCGGCCCAGGTTGGCGGGATTGATGCCAATAGCCTGATAGTTCTGGGCGAACGTGTTGATGACGCCGCCCCGGCCGGTGGCGGAAAAATTGCTCAGCTCGTTCTGGGCGCGCACGGCGCCGGGCAGCGCCAGCCCCAGGGCCAGCAGCAGGGAAGAGAAGTTTTTCATCCGAAAAAGGAAGTAGCGGGTTTAGCTTGCAACAAGAATGGGCGCCGGCGCCGGGCCACCGCAAATCCATCGTATAGGCAATATACCATTTTCAGCTCATTATTTTGCCTCCCCAACGCCTTTCTGCCGCCGAGTATGCCGCCGGGATTCTAGCCGGCAACCGCCCGGTGCTGGGCCGTGCCATTACGCTGGTGGAAAGTACGCTGCCCGCCGATCAGATCCTGGCCCAGGAAGTGCTGCAGGCGGTACTGCCCCACACCGGGCGCAGCCTGCGGGTGGGCATCACAGGCGTGCCGGGCGTGGGCAAGAGCACGTTTATTGAAGCGCTGGGGCGGTATCTGGTGGAAACGCGGGGCCACAAGCTGGCGGTGCTGGCCGTGGATCCCAGCAGCCAGCGCGGCGGGGGCAGCATTCTGGGCGACAAAACCCGGATGCCCTGGCTGGCCATTCACCCGGCGGCCTACATCCGGCCTTCGCCCGCCGGCGGCAACCTGGGGGGTGTGGCCCGCGCCACCCGCGAGGCCCTGCTGCTGTGCGAGGCGGCGGGCCACGACGTTATTTTCGTGGAGACCGTGGGCGTGGGCCAGTCCGAAACCACCGTGCACGGCATGGTCGATTTCTTCCTGCTGCTGCTGCTGGCCGGCGCCGGTGACGAGCTCCAGGGCCTCAAGCGCGGCATCATGGAAATGGCCGACGCACTGTGCATCACCAAAGCTGACCACGGCAATGAGCAGGCCGCCCGCCGCGCCCGCCTCGATTATCAGAATGCGCTGCACCTGTTTCCACCCGCGCCCTCGGGGCAGGTGCAGCCGGTGTTGCTCACGTCGGCCGTCAGCGGCGCCGGGCTGACGGAGGTCTGGACGGCGATTGAAACGTACGCCGCCGCCACCCGGCTCAGCGGCTACTTTGCGCAGCGCCGGCAGCAGCAGCAGTTGCAATGGTTGCAGCAAAGCATCGCCCAGGCGCTGGAAACACGGTTTTATAGCGACGCCGCCGTGCGCGACCGCCTCCCACTGGTGCGGCAGGCCGTGGCCGCCGGACAGCTCACGCCCTTCGCCGCCGCCGAGCAGCTGCTGCGACTACCGTAAGAATACCGGGTTCCAGCCGGGCATTACCCAACTAAAAATCGATCTTACATGACTGGAATACCCCGCCGAAAGCGGCCGTAAATTGCTGCTTCCACCCGCCGTATTTCCCTACCCAATGGCCAAGAAAATCACGAAACCCGCCGCCCAGCTGGTCCGCATCCCCACGAAAACGGCCGAAGATGGCTTGCTTTCCAAAGCGCAGAAAGAGTTTAACCGCCTCAGCACCCGCATTGTGAATCTGGAGCGCGACGTGGCCAATTTCCGCGAAGCGGCCACCCGTCTGCGCCAGCGGGTGCAGACCGAATACCGCCCCTTGCAGGCCCACCACACCGACCAGCTCGCCGCCCTGGTCCGCCACATCGACCTGGCGCATGGCACCCAAAAACTGACCAAAATAGAGCGGAAGAAAATCGTTGATATAATCCTCGGTTGCATCTACGACCTCATCAAACGGGGTCACCACGACCTGCAAGCCATTCTGGACAAGCACGCCCCGCCCGAATCGGAGGAGGAAGCCGTGGCGGCGGATGTCCAGACGTCGGAAGCCCTGAAGATGCTCTTCAGCCAGCAGTTCGGCATCAAATTCGACCCGGCGGTGGACGTGACGAGCCGAGAGAAATTCGAAGCCTACGTGGCCCAGCAGATGGCGGAAAAGGAAAGTGAGTTTGCCGAGCAGGAGGCCCAGCAGGCCGAATACCGCGCCCAACGCCCCAAAACGGCCAAGCAAAAAGCCGCCGAGGAAAAGAAGCTGGCCGAAGAAAAGAACATCACCAAATCCGTCCGCACCCTGTACATGGAGCTGGTCAAGGCCCTGCACCCGGACCGCGAGCCCGACGAAGCCGAGAAAACCCGCAAAACCGCCCTGCTGCAACAGGTGACCGCCGCCTACGAAAAAAACGAGCTGCTGACCCTGCTGCGCCTGCAACTGGAGCTGCAGCACATCGACCAGGCGCACCTGAGCAACCTCGCCGAGGAGCAGCTCCGCTACTACAATAAGCTGCTGCGCGAACAGGTCCGCGAGCTCGACGAAACCCTCTACGAGGAGCAGCTCGACCTCTCCGGCTTCACCGGCCAGCCGCCCTACATGATGACTTCGCCGGTTTCCATGGAGTATGATTTTAAGCGGCAAAAAACCAAGCTGGAAACCAAAATCAACCTTATTACGGCCGAAATCCTGGCCTTCGAGCACGACCCGGCTGCCCTCAAAGCCTTCCTGAAAACCCACCGACTCCCGAAAGTTGGTCCGGGGCCGGTTTTCATCTAGCGGTAGCTGGCCGGGGAAACAGCTTGAGAAAACGCCCGCTCTTAAAACCAACGCCCGTCAATTCACTACAAACGAGGCGCCCCAGCAGCCAAACCGGCGCCGGTTTGGCTGCTGGGGCGCCTCGTTTGTAGTGAATTGACGGGCGTTGGTTTTAAGAGCGGGCGTTTTCTCAAGCTGTTTCCCCGGCCAGCTACCGCTAGATGAAAACCGGCCCCGGACCAACTTTCGGGAGTCGGTGGGTTTTCAGGAAGGCTTTGAGGGCAGCCGGGTCGTGCTCGAAGGCCAGGATTTCGGCCGTAATAAGGTTGATTTTGGTTTCCAGCTTGGTTTTTTGCCGCTTAAAATCATACTCCATGGAAACCGGCGAAGTCATCATGTAGGGCGGCTGGCCGGTGAAGCCGGAGAGGTCGAGCTGCTCCTCGTAGAGGGTTTCGTCGAGCTCGCGGACCTGTTCGCGCAGCAGCTTATTGTAGTAGCGGAGCTGCTCCTCGGCGAGGTTGCTCAGGTGCGCCTGGTCGATGTGCTGCAGCTCCAGTTGCAGGCGCAGCAGGGTCAGCAGCTCGTTTTTTTCGTAGGCGGCGGTCACCTGTTGCAGCAGGGCGGTTTTGCGGGTTTTCTCGGCTTCGTCGGGCTCGCGGTCCGGGTGCAGGGCCTTGACCAGCTCCATGTACAGGGTGCGGACGGATTTGGTGATGTTCTTTTCTTCGGCCAGCTTCTTTTCCTCGGCGGCTTTTTGCTTGGCCGTTTTGGGGCGTTGGGCGCGGTATTCGGCCTGCTGGGCCTCCTGCTCGGCAAACTCACTTTCCTTTTCCGCCATCTGCTGGGCCACGTAGGCTTCGAATTTCTCTCGGCTCGTCACGTCCACCGCCGGGTCGAATTTGATGCCGAACTGCTGGCTGAAGAGCATCTTCAGGGCTTCCGACGTCTGGACATCCGCCGCCACGGCTTCCTCCTCCGATTCGGGCGGGGCGTGCTTGTCCAGAATGGCTTGCAGGTCGTGGTGACCCCGTTTGATGAGGTCGTAGATGCAACCGAGGATTATATCAACGATTTTCTTCCGCTCTATTTTGGTCAGTTTTTGGGTGCCATGCGCCAGGTCGATGTGGCGGACCAGGGCGGCGAGCTGGTCGGTGTGGTGGGCCTGCAAGGGGCGGTATTCGGTCTGCACCCGCTGGCGCAGACGGGTGGCCGCTTCGCGGAAATTGGCCACGTCGCGCTCCAGATTCACAATGCGGGTGCTGAGGCGGTTAAACTCTTTCTGCGCTTTGGAAAGCAAGCCATCTTCGGCCGTTTTCGTGGGGATGCGGACCAGCTGGGCGGCGGGTTTCGTGATTTTCTTGGCCATTGGGTAGGGAAATACGGCGGGTGGAAGCAGCAATTTACGGCCGCTTTCGGCGGGGTATTCCAGTCATGTAAGATCGATTTTTAGTTGGGTAATGCCCGGCTGGAACCCGGTATTCTTACGGTAGTCGCAGCAGCTGCTCGGCGGCGGCGAAGGGCGTGAGCTGTCCGGCGGCCACGGCCTGCCGCACCAGTGGGAGGCGGTCGCGCACGGCGGCGTCGCTATAAAACCGTGTTTCCAGCGCCTGGGCGATGCTTTGCTGCAACCATTGCAACTGCTGCTGCTGCCGGCGCTGCGCAAAGTAGCCGCTGAGCCGGGTGGCGGCGGCGTACGTTTCAATCGCCGTCCAGACCTCCGTCAGCCCGGCGCCGCTGACGGCCGACGTGAGCAACACCGGCTGCACCTGCCCCGAGGGCGCGGGTGGAAACAGGTGCAGCGCATTCTGATAATCGAGGCGGGCGCGGCGGGCGGCCTGCTCATTGCCGTGGTCAGCTTTGGTGATGCACAGTGCGTCGGCCATTTCCATGATGCCGCGCTTGAGGCCCTGGAGCTCGTCACCGGCGCCGGCCAGCAGCAGCAGCAGGAAGAAATCGACCATGCCGTGCACGGTGGTTTCGGACTGGCCCACGCCCACGGTCTCCACGAAAATAACGTCGTGGCCCGCCGCCTCGCACAGCAGCAGGGCCTCGCGGGTGGCGCGGGCCACACCCCCCAGGTTGCCGCCGGCGGGCGAAGGCCGGATGTAGGCCGCCGGGTGAATGGCCAGCCAGGGCATCCGGGTTTTGTCGCCCAGAATGCTGCCCCCGCCGCGCTGGCTGCTGGGATCCACGGCCAGCACCGCCAGCTTGTGGCCCCGCGTTTCCACCAGATACCGCCCCAGCGCTTCAATAAACGTGCTCTTGCCCACGCCCGGCACGCCTGTGATGCCCACCCGCAGGCTGCGCCCGGTGTGGGGCAGTACCGCCTGCAGCACTTCCTGGGCCAGGATCTGATCGGCGGGCAGCGTACTTTCCACCAGCGTAATGGCACGGCCCAGCACCGGGCGGTTGCCGGCTAGAATCCCGGCGGCATACTCGGCGGCAGAAAGGCGTTGGGGAGGCAAAATAATGAGCTGAAAATGGTATATTGCCTATACGATGGATTTGCGGTGGCCCGGCGCCGGCGCCCATTCTTGTTGCAAGCTAAACCCGCTACTTCCTTTTTCGGATGAAAAACTTCTCTTCCCTGCTGCTGGCCCTGGGGCTGGCGCTGCCCGGCGCCGTGCGCGCCCAGAACGAGCTGAGCAATTTTTCCGCCACCGGCCGGGGCGGCGTCATCAACACGTTCGCCCAGAACTATCAGGCTATTGGCATCAATCCCGCCAACCTGGGCCGGCCCGGCGAGGCTATGGTCGCCTTCACCATTGGCGAAGTGGGGGCTGGGCTGGCCTCGCGCTCGCTGAGTAAAAGCCTGCTCAAGCACTTGATTTTCGACAGCAGTCAGCCCATCGGGCCCGCCGAAAAGGCCGAGCTGGTGAAGGGATTTGAGGGCGAAAACGCCCTGAATTTTAATGCCGACGCCACTACGTTCGCCCTGGCCATCAGCCTGCCCAACGGGCTGGGCGGGCTGGCCATCAGCAACCGGCAGCGGGCAGGCGCCCACCTGGCGCTGAACCACAACGCCGCCGACGTCATCATCAACGGCCAATACGCTGCCAGCGTCCAGCCCTACTACCCGGCCAATTCGACCCAGCCCGGCAACCAGCCGCCGCCGCTGCTCTCCGCTTTTCTCGACGGCACGGCCATCCAATTGGCCTGGACCAGCGAATACAATATCTCCTACGGTCTGCCGGTGCTGAGTCTGCCCGGGCTGAAGCTGTCCGTGGGGGCGGGCTACCGCTATATTCAAGGTAT
>JAYWCH010000334.1:0-2786 GCA_043780755.1 Hymenobacter sp. | reverse complement strand
CGCCGCGAAAACGCCTGGTAGATCGTGGGCAAATACGACAACAGCAGCGTGAGCAGCAACAACCCCAGCGTACCCTCCGAGTAGCTGAGCGCGGCCGTGGGAACATGGTGGGTATCAGTAGTGCCCAGCGTGAGCAGGGAGCTGCTGCTCAGCTCGTAGCACCGGGCCCAGCTGCCTTCGCCCACGGCCCAGAACATGCCGGTGTAGCCCAGACTCACCAGCGCTTCCCACACCACGGGCAGCGCCACCAGGGCTACGGGGGCGTAGTGGGCCATTATCCGGTCGCGGCGCCCATAAGAATTAGCCAGCCGGGCGGCGGTGTCGAAGATGATCCGAATGCCCACAAACACCCACACATTGAGCCGCACCACTTCATTGCGCGGCAGGATAAACGAACGAATGGCCGCCGATAACGTGGTGATGACCAGGATCAGACCGCCCAGGCCGATCACCACGCGCAGGGTCCCCAACAGGTAAGGCTGCATGGTCCAAAAAATACCTGATACGGCTGGTCAAGCCGAAACGCCGGATCGGCGCCGCTGTCCTCAGAGCCGCTCAGCCCGCGCCTGCCAAAGCTGCCGGAACGACTGCGGTGCCACGGCCAGCGCCGCCCGCCGTCGGCTCCAGCCGACCTGGCCCAACAGCTGGCCCAGGCTCCAGTCTTTGAGGCCGGCGGGCAGCACATCAAGCGCCCAGCGGTGCTGCATGCTCCACTTCCAGAGCCCGATGGCGGCGCGCTCTTCGATGGGCGAATACCCTTCGCGCACGCTCTGCTGGCGGTTGAGCAGCAACAGATTGTGCAGCGGAATGCGGACCGGGCACACCGTGGTGCAGGCGCCGCACAGGCTGCTGGCGTAGCTCAGGTGCTTGTGCTCGGGCAGGCCGGAAAGGTGCGGGCTAATCACCGAGCCGATGGGGCCGGAATAGGTGGTTTCGTAGGTGTGGCCGCCGATATTTTTGTACACCGGGCACACGTTGAGGCAGGCGCCGCAGCGGATACAACGCAGGGCGGCGCGCTTGTCGGGCTGGGCCAGCAGATTGGTGCGGCCATTATCGAGCAGGATGACGACCATTTCTTCCGGCCCATCCACTTCCCCGGCCTGGCGCGGCCCGAAGTACACGGTGTTGTACACGGTGACCTGCTGCCCGGTGCCGCTGGTGCTGAGCAGCGGCCAGAACAAATCCAGATCCGTGAGCTGAGGGATGATTTTCTCGATGCCGACCACCGCAATGTGCAGCTTGGGGAACGTAGCCGAGAGGCGGGCATTACCCTCGTTTTCGGTCACGGCCACGGCCCCGACGTCGGCAATGAGGAAGTTGCCGCCGGTCACGCCCACTTCGGCGGCGGTGTACTTGTGGCGCAGCAGGTGCCGGGCAGTGAGCACCAGCTGCTGGGCGTCATCGGTCGATTCCGTGCCCAGGTGCTTCATGAAAATGCCGTTGATATCGGCCTTGCTCAGGTGCATGGCCGGCGTCACGATGTGGTAGGGCCGCTCGCCGTTGAGCTGCACAATGTACTCGCCCAGATCGGTTTCGACCGATTCCACGCCTTGGCTGGCCAGGTATTTATTGAGGTGGATTTCCTCCGTGGTCATGCTCTTGGCCTTGACTACGGTTTTGGCGTTGTGGGCTTTGGTTAGTTTGCCGATCTCGGCCAGGGCTTCGTCGGCGTCGGTTGCCCAGATTACGCGGCCGCCCCGGGCGGTGAAGTTTTTTTCGAATTCTAGCAGGTACTGGTCTAGTTTTTCCAGGACGGTTGCTTTGAGGTAGGCGCCGCGGTCGCGGGCCAGCTCGTGGTTGGTGTAGTGGTGCAGGCCGGTGGTTACGGCGGCGTCGTACTTGCCGATGTTGAACCGGATTTTGCGGCGGTGCTCGCGGTCGAAGGCTTTGATTTCCGCGTCCTTTTGGAACTGTTGGGCTTTCATTTTCGCACGGAGTTTAAAGGAGGGAAGGGAAGGTTTGGGGAGGTTAGTTTACTATTCGGACGATTTGGTCTTTTAGGGAGACAGTGTTGAAATTCAGGAGCAAGCCCACTTTCATGGCAAAGAGTTTCGGGTAGTTCAACAGTTGCTTGGAATGCACGGGGCCAGCGTTTCTACTGATTTCAACTCCAGGATAACCAGGGCTTCAACAATGATATCGGCCCGAAAGGCCACATCCAGCTTTATTCCATCAAAAACGACGGGGCTTTCTACCTGAGTAGCCACCCGCAGTCCCGCCTTTCGCAGCTCATGCGTCAAAGCAGCCTGATACACCGATTTCAGCAACCCCGGCCCCATCGCCGCATGCACGCGAAATGCCGCCCCAAGAACCTGCCCGGTAAGCGCCTCCAGTTCTATAAAAAAACTCCTCTAAAAACTCTTTTAAAACCCCAATATAAAAAACTCCGTGCGAAAAAAAGTCTAAGGCTTATGAGAATCAACCAAAATCCGAGCCTCCCGGTTTGCTAATTCCCAGGCCGTATAAAACACGAGCTGAGCCCGTTCCGCTAATTTATCAAACTCAATCTTCTCCACATCATCCGTCGCCTTGTGATAGTCCGCGTGCTCCCCCGTCGTATAAAAAATAACCGGGATCTTACGCCGCGCAAAGTTGTAATGATCAGAGCGATAATAAATCTGCTCCGGCTCATTAGGAACATTAAAACGATAGTCCAGCTCCAAATGCGTGTAGTCCCGGTTCGCATTCTCATTGATGCGGTGCAGCTCGGACGATAATTTATCCGACCCAACTATACACACAAACCGCTTCTTCGGGCTGTGCTTGCGGTCGGTGCGTCCCACCAT
>JAYWCH010000333.1:0-24824 GCA_043780755.1 Hymenobacter sp. | reverse complement strand
CTTCACCGGTGGGAGAGTCGGTCGCCGCCAACTTTATAGAAGGAATCCTCATGGATGCGTCACCGCAATCATGAGGATTTTTGCTGTTTGTGCCTTTTTAGAAAAAGTTATAAACTGATGTTTCGCGGTGCGTTAATCTATCCGGTGCCTGGGAATGCCAGCTTTTAAAGCTACAAGAATTGCTTTCCATCATCCTGCTCAACTCAGTGGGTAATAACAGTTATGAAGTCAGTAAACGCACCGGAATATTGCTGAAAACAGTTGATTTATAGCTGTTTTCAGATTCAGACACCTGGCTCAATTGGGAAACTATATTTCTGGTCGCGTCTATAATAGGCGTGAGCGGAACGAAGCAGTGTCTCAGCCTGGAGACCGCTTCAAATATCAGTTACTTTTTTGTCAGTTTCCGGGTCGCCGGCATGTACTTTTAGGTAAAATTGATTAATTCCAGTTATGCAATTGACATATCCGTGGTTCTTGTTGTCACTGGTGGCTATTGCCATTCCGATTATTATTCACTTGCTACAGTTGCGCCGGCCGCAGCGGTTGACGTTTACTAATATTGCTTTCATACGGACCGTGGAGATCGTGACGGTGCGGCATCGCAAAGTGCAGCATTTGCTGATTCTGCTGGCTCGGATTGTAGCAGTTACTGCATTG
The DNA here is from genome assembly GCA_043780755.1 of Hymenobacter sp. Classification (GTDB taxonomy): domain Bacteria; phylum Bacteroidota; class Bacteroidia; order Cytophagales; family Hymenobacteraceae; genus Hymenobacter. Next base: position 24,164 of record JAYWCH010000333.1, on the reverse strand, counting down.
GTAATTGCATTCTGTCAGCCATTTATTCCAGCCAAATTAAATCAACCATTGTCGGGTGGTACAGGGATTGATGTGCTGGTTGATCATACCTTCAGCATGCAGCTTCGCGGAAATACCCAGAATTCGCTCGGGGTTGAGGCGGTGGCGGCGGCCCGGGAGTTGGGGCAGACTTCGCCAGCTGGTAGCCGGTTCAGATTAATTACTGATAATAATCGTAGTACCAGTCTATTGACTCCAGCTGGTTATCAGGCTAAGCTGGACGAAGTAAAGCTGAGCGCCCGTCGTTTTTCCAACCCAACGGCGGTGAATAATGAGCAGGATACTGGCCGGAATCCGTTGTACATATTTTCCGATTTCCAAAAGAATGGATTTAATGCGAAAATTCTGCAAGGGTTAGCTGTTAGTCGGGAAGTGGTGCTGGTGCCGCTGGTGGGGGAACCGGCCGCGAATGTATTTGTCGATAGTTTGTGGCTGGATGAGGCTTTCGTGCGGGTGCGTACCAATGTTGGATTGCGGGTTCGTTTGCGAAATGGTGGTCAGGCTATTGCTAAGGATTGTCCGGTAAAAGTGTTTTTAGGAGCCCGCCAGGTGGCGGCTTTTCGGCTGACCGTAGGAATTGGGCAAACGGTGACTTCGACGGTACAGGTGCAGGTAAGTGATGCTTCGTTGGCACTGGGCCGGGTTGTGACGGAAGATGCGCCGGTTATTTTTGATAACACTTACTACTTTACCCTGCAACCTGCTACCACCGTTCGGGTGCTGGAAATAGGTTCGGAGCCGGTGGCGCAACAATTGTACGGTGACGAACCCCTCTTCACCTACTCATTTGCCAGGCCCCGGCAAGTTGACTACAGCCAGTTGCGGCAGGCCAATCTCGTGTTAATCCGGGAAGTAAGCGAAGTAGATCCGGGCTTGCGGGCTGGGTTGCGAGCTGTTCTGCAACGGGGCGGGAGCGTGGTGATTGTGCCCTCAGCCTTGCCCATGGCCCAGGCTTCGTACCAACAGCTTTTTCGGGAGTTGGGCCTGGGGGCAGTTCAGTGGGAGCCGAAAGTGACCACCCCGGAATTGCGGGAAGTGGCAATGCCAAATATTCAGGAACCGTTTTTTCAGGGGGTATTTGGTGCTCAGCGGCGGACGGTAACGTTGCCGCGCGCGGCTCCGGTTTTGCGTTGGGCGCGGACGGGGACTGATATCCTGCGTTTGCGGACCGGTGAGAGCTATCTGGCGGGTTTTTCCAGCGGGCCCGGGCAGGTGTACGTATTTTCGGCGCCCTTAGCCCGGGAATATTCGGACTTCACTGCGCACGCGCTGTTTGTGCCCGTCATGTACCGCATGGCGATGCTGAGCTACCGCAACGAGCAGCAGCCGGCCTATCGCCTGACGCAGGGAACAGTCAGGCTCAAATTACCGCTAGCGGTCAATAGCACGGCGGGCCGGCCGGCCGGGGAAGCTGGGATTCGGTTGGTGCAGGATAGCCTGACGCTGATTCCGGTGCAGCGGACGCTGGGCGCGGAAGTTCGGCTGGAGCTACCGGCGGATCTGAGTACGCCGGGTTTTTATCGGGTGCAACGGGGTGGTAACGTATTGACTACGGTGGCCTTTAATCCGGATAAACGCGAGTCAGAATTATCGGCGTATTCGGCGGGCGAGCTGCGGCAGATGGCGGGCTCGAACCAGGCCAATATTCGCGTTCTGGAGGGCGGCAGTGCGGGCCTGAACCTTACAAAATTTCGGGCTGCGCAAACGGGGCAGCCGCTGTGGCGCTATTTTTTGCTCCTGGCCCTGGCGGGATTGCTGATCGAAGGGCTATTGTTACGTTTCGGCGATCGTACTGCGCGGGTTCGTAAGGTTGAAATTGGCGGATGACATTTAGTTGGAGGTGAAACCGGCCGAATGAAAGGGAATGGGGGGCGTATCTTGCCGTTTTAATTGACGAGTTAGTTATGGCTGCTACTTCCAGCGAACCAAATATGCCCGCAGCTGACGCCTCGTCGGGGCTCGTGACGCGGTTGGGCCTGCGTTTTGGGTTGGGCGCCGGCCTGGCGTGCGCGCTGTGGATGGTGGGCCTGCACCTGACAGGCAGTAACGCATTTGGTCCCAAGCAGATATTGGCCCAGCTCCTGGTGCCGCTGGTGGTGGTGGCGAGTGAATGGGAACTGCGCCGGCGCCTGAAGCCCGGTAAGCCCGGATTGGGGCGCTCGTTGGGAGTGGGCGGGCTGACGGTGTTGGTGGCGGCTTTGGTTTCGGCGGGGAGCCTGTTGGGCCTGGCGTACGGTGCGGGCGAGCCCGCGCTGGCCCGCAACCGGGCCGAGGTAATGGAGATCGTCCGGGCTCAGCAGCGGGAAAATCCTAAGGTGAAGCATAATGCGCAGGAAACTACGCAACAAATGCAAAACGTGGCTAATTTATCCGTGAAAGACTTGGTATTGAGTAATTTCACGGTTGTTCTTTTATTTGGTTTGGTGTTGGGACTGCCGGGTGGAATATTTTTTCGGGAATAATTCAGTTCATCTTTCACTTCATTTTTAAAGTAATGGAAACTACTTCTGCTCCGGTATCGCCTACTTCGGTGGGCTTGCGCTATGGTCTGCTGACGGGCCTGGTCAGTGTTATTTTCTCCTTTATCCTGCTTGTTACCCACACTGATCAATCCCCGGCGCAATGGCTGGGGCTCCTGATTTTTGTCGGCGCAATGGTATTGGCCCACCAGGCTTTTAGGCGCGAGAACGGAGGATTCATGAATTACTCGCAAGGGCTGGGTATCGGGACTATTCTGGGCGGCATTTCCGGTATTCTGTCGACTGTTTTCCGCTATGTCTATATCACTTTTATTGACACGGAATACTTGAGTCGTACGATGGAATTAGCGCGAGCGAAAATGGAGGAAAAAGGAGGCCTGACGGACGAGCAAATTGATCAGTTTATTTCGTCGATGCAAAAATTCAACTCCGGAATATTTATGGTTATTTCCTGGATAATTGTATCGATATTATTCGGTTTTCTGATTGCGCTGGTTGTGTCAGCGATTACCAAACATTCCAGACCTGAATTTGAATAAGTTGGCCCCTGTTTTTCCGGTGGAAATATCCATCGTTATTCCGCTGCTCAACGAAGCAGAATCCTTGCCGGAATTGACGCAGTGGATTGCGCGGGTATTGCTGATGCGCGGCTTATCCTACGAAATTATCCTGATCGATGACGGCTCGACTGATGATTCCTGGGCGGTTATCGAGGCCTTGTCGACGACTGATGCGACGATTCGCGGCATTCGGTTCAATCGGAATTACGGTAAATCGGCGGGCCTGAATGTGGGCTTTGAAGCGGCGCGCGGGCGGGTAGTTTGCACGATGGACGCAGATTTGCAGGATTCGCCCGAAGAATTACCGGAATTGTACCGCATGATTACGGAGGATAAATACGATTTGGTGAGCGGGTGGAAGGAAAAGCGGTTCGACCCCATTTCCAAGACCATTCCTACTAAGTTGTTTAACAGCGCCACGCGCTGGATTTCCGGGATTCAGCTGCACGATTTTAACTGTGGACTGAAGGCGTATGATCAGCGCGTGGTGAAAAGTATTGAGGTGTACGGTGAGATGCACCGCTACATTCCGGTTATTGCGAAATGGAATGGTTTTCGGCACATCGGCGAGAAAATAGTGCAGCACCAGGAACGCAAATACGGCGTGACGAAATTCGGACTGGAGCGCTTTATCTACGGCTTTCTGGATCTGGCCAGCATCACGTTTGTGAGTCGGTTTCGGCGGCGGCCGATGCATTTTTTTGGTACGCTGGGGAGTCTGTCTTTTTTGCTGGGAATGCTGCTGACGCTGTGGGTGACGGGGGAAAAAGTATGGCTGGCTTTTCATAATCTGCGCGCGCGCAACGTGACGGATCAGCCGTTGTTTTTCCTGGCGCTGGTGGCAGTTATTGTGGGAGTACAATTATTTCTGGCTGGGTTTCTGGCGGAAATGGTGCAGCTGAACGGGCCCAAGCGCAATGATTATCTGGTGCGGGAAGTGCTCAATTAAAAATTTATGAATCCAGCAATGGGGAATAGGGCGAGCAATTCCGATTATTTACTGGTAATTAGTAATTGAAGTTATGCGAGTTGTTATAATTGGGCCGGCTTATCCTCTGCGGGGCGGTTTGGCAACCTATAATGAGCGGCTGGCGCGGGCTTTTCGGGGAGCGGGGGACGAGGTGCGGCTCGTGACCTTTTCGCTGCAATACCCGGACTTTTTATTTCCGGGCCAAACCCAGTTTAGTACCGAGCCGGGGCCGGCCGATCTGGCAATTGAAGTGAGTTTGAACTCGGTTAATCCGTTGTCGTGGTGGCGGGTGGGGCGCAAGTTGCGGGCGGAGCGGCCGGACCTGGTCGTATTTCGGTTTTGGCTGCCGTTTATGGGGCCGGCACTGGGCACGGTGGCGCGTCTGGTGCGTGGCAACGGCTACACCCGCGTGGTGGCAATTACGGACAACGTGATACCCCACGAAAAACGGCCGGGCGATGGGCCGCTGACGCGCTATTTTCTGCGGGCCTGCGACGGATTTGTGACCATGAGCCGCAGCGTTTTGAATGACTTGCAGCAGCTGGGTTTTGGTCGGCAGCCGGCGCTGTACCGGCCACATCCGCTGTATGATAATTTCGGACCGATAAAAACCAAGCCGGCGGCGCTGGCGGCGCTAAGGCTGCCGGATACGACGGGTTACCTTTTATTTTTTGGCTTTATCCGGGCTTATAAAGGACTGGACATTATGCTGGAAGCTTTTGCGGATAAACGCGTGGCGGAATTACCCATTAAATTAATTATTGCGGGCGAATTCTACGAAGATGCCGCGCCTTACGAGGAATTAATTCAACGTTATCAATTAGAAGCCCGAATTATTCGGGCGACGGACTTTATTCCCAACGAAAAAGTAGTAGATTATTTCTGCGCGGCTGATTTAATTGTGCAGCCTTACAAGAATGCCACCCAAAGTGGCGTATCGCAGATAGCTTATCACTTCGAGCGGCCGATGCTGGTGACGGACGTGGGCGGACTGGCCGAATTAATTCCCGCTGGTATTGTGGGTTACGTGGTCCCACCTACGGCGCCGGCCATTGCCGATGCCATCATTGACTTCTATACGCAGCAGCGGGAGATGGCTTTTAACGCCGGAGTACGGGCGGAAAAAACGAAATTTTCGTGGGAAGTAATGGTGGCGGCGCTCAAGGAAGTTGCCTCGAAATCAGCCGAAAGTCAGCAGTAATTTCGGACTAATTGCGAATTGAGAGAATAGGTAAATAAACTGGGTAAATGTGCGGATTATTCCGATTATTATAAGACTGCCGGGACGCTTTGTATAACGGCCGCGAGTACTTTTTCGGCGGGTAAATCTTCCATGCAGCTGGTGCCGAGCTGGCAGGTGCCGCGGTAGAAACAGACGCAATTTTTGTCTGGTCCCACGAGTTGACCGCGGCCGTAGAGATCGAATTCGTGGGGGTTGAAGATGTTATTCATCAGGATGGTGGGCTTGCGCAGGGCGATGCTAATGTGCATGGCCATGGTTACCTGCGTGACGATGCCGGCCATTTGGTTCATCAGGTTGATGAACTGCGGGAGCGGGAAAGTGCCGGGGTAGGCCGCGCCGGTGGCGGCAACGAGCACGCGGTTGCGGGCATCTTCGGCTTCGCCGCCGAGCAGAACGGGCGCGTAGCCGGCCTGCTGGAGCCGGGTGATGAGCTGAATCCACTTTTCATCGCTCCAGAGGCGGGTGGTCCAGCGGTCGCCGCAGCCGGTGTTGAGGCCGATGCGCGGGCCAGTGGCGGGCAACTGGCTCCAGTCGTAGTCTTTATCGTCGTGGTTATCGAAAACGTATTCTTCGCCCCGAAAATCGAAGCCGCAGAGCTCGAATATTTCCTGAACATAGGGCTTGGTATTGGCCTGGCTGACCTGATCGAATAGGCCGGTGAGGAATTTATGCTCGGCTTGCTCGTTTTGCGGGTAGGCTACGCCATCGTACGGCCGCAGGGCGTAGCCGAATTTCTCCCGTGCTTCAATTGTATTCAGCAGTGCGCAGGCTTCCTTCTCTTTGTCGAGATTGATAACGATATCAAACTGCCGGGCCTGCAACTGTAGCGCACTCGCGAAATCAAACTTTAGGATTTCCTCAATTTCACCCTGCGGCAGAATAGCGGGCGTGTGCGTGAGCCAGGTGATGAAGCAGCCGGGCCGCTCCAGCCGCAGCCGCCGCAGCAGGGGCGTAGTCCGAATGACGTCGCCAATGGCCCCGAGCTTGATGATGAGCACGCGGCTGGTCACGGGCGCGTAAGCGGGGCAGCCTTCGCACACGTAGCCCTCGGTTTTGTTGGGGCGGCAAGGCAGGTCACCGCGAAAATGGCGGCAATCGGGATGGAGCGTCACGAGCGGGGAAATTGGATGGGCGCTAAAGTTAGCGGGCGGTTAGGATCGGGGGCCGTTCGGGGCGGGAAAACGGACTCCCGGCTCCGCCCCAAACGAGATCGGTGCCGAGAGAAAATCAGGCTCCCACGTAGTTGGAAGGGGTGATGTTAAGGAGTTCGGCGCGCACGGACTCGCGCACGTCCAGAGTTTGGATGAAGGCGCGGATGCTGGCGGCGGAGATGGCTTCGCCAGTGCGGGTGAGGGCTTTGAGGGCGTTGTAGGGATCGGGGTAGGCTTCGCGGCGCAGAATGGTCTGGATGCCTTCGGCCACTACAGCCCAGTTGGCTTCCAGGTCGCGGTGCAGGGCCGCTTCGTCGAGGGCCAGCTTGCCGAGGCCGCGTTGCAGGGCGCCGAGGGCGATGAGGATGTGGCCCAGCGGCACGCCCAGGTTGCGCAGCACGGTAGAGTCGGTCAGGTCGCGCTGGAGGCGGGAGATAGGCAGCTTAGCAGCGAAGTGTTCGAGTAGGGCGCTGGCCACGCCCAGGTTGCCCTCGGCGTTCTCGAAGTCGATGGGGTTGACCTTGTGCGGCATGGCCGACGAGCCCACCTCGCCGGGTTTGATGGTCTGCTTAAAGTAGCCCAGCGAAATATACTGCCACATGTCGCGGGTGAGGTCGAGCAGAATGGTATTGAGGCGCTTAAGGCCGTCGCAGTGCGCGGCGAGGTGGTCGTAGTGCTCGATCTGCGTGGTGGGGAAGGAGCGGTGCAGGCCCAGCCGGTCGTTGACGAAAGTGGTGGCGAAGCCGTGCCAGTCCACCTGCGGGTAGGCGACGTGGTGAGCGTTGAAGTTGCCGGTCGCGCCGCCGAATTTCGCGCCGAACGGCACCTGGGCCAGCAGCGCCACCTGGGCATCGAGCCGTGCCACGAAGACTTCGATTTCCTTGCCCAGCCGGGTGGGAGAAGCCGGTTGGCCGTGGGTCCGGGCGAGCATGGGCACTGCCGCCCACTCCTGAGCGCGGGTGCTCAGGGCGTTGCGGACTTGTGCGTAAGCGGGCAGAATAATGCCCGTCAGCGCATCGCGCAGGCTGAGCGGAATTGCAGTGTTGTTGATGTCCTGGGATGTCAGGCCAAAGTGAATAAACTCGATGAAAGCGCTCAGGCCGAGGGCCGTAAACTGGTCGCGCAACCAGTATTCCACAGCTTTTACGTCGTGGTTCGTCACCGCTTCGTGGGCTTTGATGGCCTCGGCGTCGGCTTCCGCAAAAGCTTCGTAGAGGTGGCGCAGGGCGGAAAAAATTTCGGCTGGTACGTCCCGGAGCTGGGGCAAGGGCAGTTCGGCTAGGGCAATGAAATATTCTACTTCAACCAGCACCCGGTAGCGGATCAGGGCCATTTCGGAGAAGCGCTGGGCGAGGGGAGCGGTGGCGCGGGCGTAGCGCCCATCGAGGGGCGAGAGGGCGGTGAGGGAGCTGGACATACGGGCAAAAGTACGGGCGGAAAGCAGGGGGTGAGTCGTCGGCTTTCCCCCCAGCTCCCATTTTCCCGTATCAGGGGCGGGAAATGCGGGCCGGCGGGCGGGGCCGCGCCTGGCGGAGCCACCCAGGCTGGAACGGAAAACCGGGCCTCCCATTTCCGTTTTTCTTACCTTTGACCTCGGTTAAGTTTGTTCATCTACTGAGTTCCGTGCAGATATCCCCCTCCACCAAACGACTTCTTATTGGCATTCTGGGTAGTGTGGCGGCGCTTTTTTTGCTGGCCTTCGCCGTCTTTCAGTGGAAGCGGCAGCAGCTGCTGACTTACGCGCTGGGCGAAGTTAAAACCCGGATTGAGCACAAATACCCGGTCATTCTCACCCTGGGCCCGGCCAAGTTTATCAACCTGAACACGGTGGAAATTGGCGGCATGAGCCTGGTGCCGAGCGCCACGTCCGCCGATACACTGCTGACGGCCAGAAGATTGCAGGCCAGTCTGAGCATTCGTTCGTTGTTTGCGCGGCGGCCGGTTTTCAGCGATCTGCAGATTCTAACCGCCCGCCTCACCGCCCGCAAAACGGCTACGACGGACAATTACGGCTTTCTGGCTAAAAAGAAAAAAACCAACGTTTTGCCCCGGGATACGACCAAGGGGATTAATTACGGGCTGTTACTGAATCAGGTCCTCGAAACCGGTTTTGACAACGTGCCCGGCGAGGCGGATTTCAAGAACTTCTACATCAGCTACCAGAGTCCGCACCACACGGCGCTGCTGCGCCTGCCGGAGCTGAAGATTCAGGACGGCGACATTTCGGGGCGGCTCACGGCCAATATTGATTCGGTCGTGAACGAGCTGGGCATCAGCGGGCACATTGCGCCGGGTGATTATTCCCTCACGGCGCGGGTGTTTGGCGTGGGCGGCTCGGTGCAGCTGCCGTACGTGCCGCAGCGCTTCGGGGCGATTATCAGCTTCGATACTGTGCTGGTCCGGCTCGACAGCAAGGATTTTGAGGACGACGAAACCGGCGGCCGGCTCACGGTGCGCGGCTCGCTGGCGGCGCGCAACTTCAGCCTGTACCACCCCAAGCTGGCCGCTAATGAGATTGAAGTAAAGCGCGGGGCGTTGGATTTCGTAGCCACGCTGGGTCGGGGCACGATCGCGCTGGAAAAAGGCAGTCAGGTCACGGTGAATAAAATTGTGCTTTACCCCGAAATCAGCGTCCGCACGAAGCCGAGCCGGGCCGTGAGCATCAACGTGACCTCGGCCGAAATACCGGCCAACGACTTTTTTGCATCGCTGCCCACCGGAATTTTCGACGAAGTGCGGGGCACGCAGGGTACCGGCACGCTCACCTACCGCATGAGCGGCAGCCTCGATCTGGCCCGGGTCGATAGCCTGAAATTTGATTCCAGCCTGCAAGGCAAGGGTTTTCAGCTAACTAGTTTTGGCGAAGAAAACCTGAATAAGCTCAACACCGACTTCCGCCACACGGTGTACAACGACAAGGGCGATTCGGTGCGCACGTTTGCCGTGGGTCCTTCCAACCCCGATTTTGTGCCCTACAATGCGGTGTCACCGTTCCTGATTCACGCCATTACCACGGCCGAAGACCCGCGTTTTTTTACCCACAAAGGCTTCATGGAGAAGGCTTTCGTGAAATCGGCCATTCAGAATCTGAAGGAGCACCGCTTCGCGCGGGGCGGCAGTACGATCTCCATGCAGCTGGTGAAAAACGTATTTCTGACCCGGCAAAAAACCGTGGCCCGCAAGGTGGAAGAGGCGCTCATTGTCTGGCTGCTGGAAAATACCCGGCTGGCCAGCAAGCAGCGCATGTTCGAGGTCTACCTGAATATTATTGAGTGGGGCCCGAGTAAATACCGCTGGCCCAGCGGCAAGCGGGGCGTGTACGGCGTGAAAGACGCGGCGCTGTTCTACTACGGCAAGCGCCCCGCCGAGCTGAACCTGGCCGAGAGCCTGTACCTGGCCAGCATCATTCCCAAGCCCAAGTATTCCCGGTTTTCCTTCGATTCCTACGGCAGCCTGCGGCGAAGTACGCGGTATTTTTTCCGGCTCATTGCCGATATCATGGCCACCCGGGGATTAATTACCAGTACAGACCGTGAAAATCTACCCTACTCAATCAGCCTCAACGGCCCGGCGCGGCAGTACATGCACTTCGCCACGCGTCCCGACACTACGCGGACGACGGCGGCGGCCGATTCCAGCCAGTTTGAGCCCCTCAACCTGATTGATTTGCTGAACACCGGCGCGGCCGCATCCGATGCCGGCGTGAACTCCAGCGCGGCCGACGAGGAGCCGGCCAAGGCGCCGAAATAGTCCCGGCCCGGTGCTGGTTCGGCGTTATTCGGTCGCTTTTTTGGGCCAGACGATGGAGATCAGCACACTCAGTAACAGTAGGCCGCCCACCACGCCCAGCGCCACCGGCATGGGAATGACGAAGAAGTGTTCGAGCAGAATCTTGGCGCCGATAAAGACCAGAATCAGCGACAAGCCGTAGTGCAGATAGTGAAACAGGCGCATCATGCTGGCCAGGGCGAAGTACATAGCCCGCAGGCCGAGCAGGGCGAAAACGTTGGAAGTAAAGACGATAAACGTGTTCCGGGTGATGGCGAGAATGGCCGGGATGGAGTCGGCGGCGAAGACGACATCGGTGGTTTCGACCATCACCAGCACGACGAACAGCGGCGTGGCGAAACGCAGGCCGTCTTTCCGAACAAAGAACCGGCCGTCTTCCATGTGCCGCGTAATGGGCAGGTGACGGCTCAGGAACCGCACGACGGGGTTGTTTTCGGGGTCGATCTCGGGCTCGCCGCCGCTCATGCCCATCCGGACGCCGGTGTAGACCAGGAAAGCGCCGAGGATATAGAGCAGAAAGTGAAACTTGGCCAGCAGCGCCCCGCCCACCAGAATAAAGACTGCCCGCAGAACCAGCGCGCCCAGCACGCCCCAGAACAGGATGCGGTGCTGATACTGCGCGGGTACTTTAAAATAGCTGAAGATGAGCAGGAACACGAAGAGATTGTCCACGCTCAGGGCCTTCTCCACCAAGTAGCCCGTGAGCCATTGCAGGCCCGCCTGCCGGCCCATGGTTTGATAAACCAGGTAGTTGAAACCCAGTGAAAGAGCAACCCAAAAGGCGCTCCAGCCCAGGGCTTCGCGCAACTTGATTTCGTGGGCTTTGCGGTTGAAAACCAGCAGATCGAGCAGTAGCAGCGCGATAACAAAGGCATTAAAAGCCAGCCAGAACAGGGGGGAATTTTCCATGCGTATCGACAAGATACGCCGGGCGATGGGTGCTGGTTCGGATTCGGGGGCGAAGTTGGGCTCCGGATCCGGGGCCGGGGCCTAGCGGGAACCCACCGGCTTGAGGGGCCGCAGCCAGCTGCTGATCTTCATTTGCAGAACGCCGATGAAGGCTTCTTTCACGATGTCTTTCGACATTTTGGAAGTGCCCCGGGTGCGATCCGTGAAAATGATGGGTACTTCTTTAATCCGAAAGCCCAACTGGTAGGCCAGCCACTTCATCTCAATCTGAAAAGCGTAGCCCACGAAGTGAATGTTGGCCAGGTCGATGGCGCGTAGCACCCGCGCCGTATAGCACTTGAAGCCCGCCGTAGCGTCGCTGATGGGCATGCCCGTAACGAGGCGCACGTACCAGGATGCGAAATACGACATCAGCACCCGCGACATGGGCCAGTTCACCACGTTCACGCCCTGAATGTAGCGCGAGCCAATGGCCAGATCGTAGCCGTTATGGGCGCAGGCATCGTGCAGTCGCAGGAGGTCTTCGGGGTTGTGCGAGAAGTCGGCATCCATCTCAAAAACGTACTCGTAGCCGTGGCCCAGGGCCCAGCGGAAGCCGTGCAGATAGGCCGTGCCCAGGCCCTGCTTGCCGCTGCGCTCTTCCAGAAACAGGCGGCCGGGGAACTCCGCCTGCAACCCGCGCACGATGGCGGCGGTGCCATCGGGCGAGCCGTCGTCGATGATCAGTACATCGAAAGGCCGGGCCAACGACATCACCTTACGGATGATAAGTTCAGCATTCTCGCGCTCGTTATACGTCGGAATCAGGACGAGGCCTTCACTCATAAGGTCAGATATGGGCGCAAAGATAAGGCCGGTCCGCACGAAGCAACACGGCCGGTCGGGCCCTGCGGTAACTATTTAGCTCCAATAATGCGAATATTTATTATTCCGGTCTTTAAGGCCGATCGGAAATCGCTGGTGTCGCCCCGGCCAGCCCTTCGGCCACGCGCCGGGCGTGGCGGACGCAGTCGGGCACGCTCACGCCGGCGCGCCAGTTGGCGACGCTAAGAATCTGGTCAGCTTCCAGGGTGGCGGCGGCGGCGTGGGCGCCGCCGATTTTCTCATCGAACTGCGGAATGCTGCGCGGCCAGAAGTAGCGTCCCTGCCAGCGGGGCGCGCCGGTGATGCCGTAAAACCGGCTCAGTTCGGCGTGGACGGCGGCTTTTTGGTCGGCTTCGGGCTGGTTGGCGGCGGCCTCGTACTGCGTGCCGCCAACGAAGGTGGTGAAGAGCACCTGCTCCGCCGGCACGCGGTGGGGATAGATGGCGCTGGTCCAGATGGAGCCGGCCGCGTAGGTGCCTTCCACCTTGGGGTGCAGCGCCCCGAAACCATTGAGCGGATTGGTAACGGCGGCGCGGTCGTAGGCCGAAAAAATGACGCTCATGGGCGGGTAATGCACCGCCGCCAGCGCCGCTGCCGCCGCCGGAAACAGCGGCCGGAGCAGCTCCGCTGCTGCGTACGTGGGCAGGGCCAGGGCCAGGTGGGTATAGGGCGGCCCGGCGGGGGCGGCCGGGTGCAGCTGCAGGCGGTAATTGCCTGTGGCCTCGCGCGTGATGGCCGTGACGCGGCTGCCCGCATGATAGTGGGTGAGCCGGGCCGCCAGCGTGTCGGTCAGGGTTTGGATGCCGTTTTTGAGGGTGAAGATGCGGCGGCGCGGGGCGCCCTTGCCCGTTTTGGCCAGCCCGCGCAGCACCGAGCCGTACTGTTGTTCCAGGGCGGCCAGCTGCGGGAAGGTCTTGTGCAGCAGCAGTTTTTCCGGGTCGCCGGCGTAGATACCGGCCATGAACGGGTTGACGGCGTAATCCACGATCTCGGGGCCGAAGCGGCGGCGGAAGAACTGCGCCACGGTTTCGGTGAGGTCGGTGGGGGCGGCGGGGCGGCGAAATTCTTTCAGCAGCTGCCACTTGGCTTTTAGGCTGAAAAAGCCGCTGGTGAGCAGGGTGGGGGGCGAGCCGGGCAACTGTCGGTAGCGCCCGCCGCGCAGCACGTAGCGGTTCTGGCTCACGGCGGCGGTGTCCTCGATCTGGTCGGTGAGGTGGAGCTCGGCCAGCAGCTCGGCCAGCTCGGAGCTTAGCTGCAGGGAGTTGGGGCCGGTTTCGAGCAGGTAGCCTTCCGGCGTGGGCTGGCTGTGGAGGTTGCCGCCGGGGCGGGCGTCGGCCTCGAACAGGTCGTAGGCGACGCCGGCTTGCTGCAGGTACCAGGCCAGGGTGAGGCCGCTGATGCCGCCGCCGATGATGGCAATTTTCATGGGGTGCGAAGGTTGACGAACGCGAACCACAAAGCTCGCGCTACTTTCTTTGTTCAATGACAACAATTAACAAAGCCATTTTCCTCGACCGCGACGGCGTGCTGAATGACGAAATCGGCGATTACGTGTGGGAGCTGGATAAATTCATCGTCAGTCCCGGCGTGCCCGAGAGCCTGGCCCGCCTCAAAGCGGCCGGCTACTACCTGGTGGTCGTGACCAATCAGGCCGGCATTGCCAAAAAACTCTACACCGCCGCCGACGTGCTGGCCTGTCAGGATAAGCTGCAGGCGGCCTGCGGCCAGCTGCTCGACGCCCTGTATTTCAGCGACGCGCACCCCAGCGTGAGCGATTCCATTCTGCGCAAGCCCGATTCGGGCATGTTCGAAAAAGCCGTAGCCCGGTTCCACCTCGACGTGACGCAGTGCTGGATTATCGGCGACCGGTACCGCGATATGGAAGCCGGGGCCAAAATCGGCGTCCGCGGCATCATGGTGGGCCAGACCGAGGCGGTGGACTTCGTGCCCCGCGTCGCGGACCTGCGGGCGGCCACGGATATTATTCTGGCGCAAGGATAACCGATTGGGATTCAGCCCAAAAAAGCGCCGGCCTCCCACGGGGAAGCCGGCGCTTTTTTGCTTCAGACCCGAAAACCTACTGGTGGGCGACGGGGGCGGCGGTGCTGGCCATGATGGGCGAAGAAACGCGGTTCGCGTCCTTAGTGCTACTGTAAGCAGGGCACTTCTGACGGTTGCAGGCTCCGAGTGAGATGGCGGAAACGCTGGCAACGAGTAAGATAATCTTTTTCATAACTATATGGGAAACAGGTGGAGAATGGCGTGGTTAGGCTCCCAAAGGTACGGCCGCTAAGTCAGGCTTTGCGAAAACCATCAACTCAAAAGTTGAAGTATTTAGTATCCGAGGATGCGCAACATGCTGGCCGCGTCCTGCTCGGGAGCAAAAACGGTGTCGGTGAGCGTGCCGTCGGCGGCGCGGTCGAGGATGATGTGCTGGGGCGCGGGAATGAGGCAGTGCTTGATGCCGCCGTAGCCGCTCAGGCTCTCCTGGTAGGCGCCGGTATGAAAGAAGCCCACGTAGAGCGACTCCGCATCGGTGGCCTTGCGCTCGGGCAGGAAGACCTGGTAGATGTGCTTCTCAGCGTTATAGTAGTCCTGCGAGTCGCAGGTGAGGCCGCCGAGCTGAATTTTCTTGTAGCCCTTATTCCAGCCATTGAGGGCCAGCATGATGAAGCGCTGGTTCAGGGCCCAGGTATCGGGCAGGTTGGTGATGAACGAGCCGTCGATCATGTACCAGAGCTCTTTGTCGTTCTGGAGCTTCTCGTCCAGAATGCTGTAGATCGTGGCCCCGCTTTCGCCCACGGTGAAGATGCCGAACTCGGTGAAAATGTTGGGCTCGGGCACGCCTTCCTCGGCGCAGATGCGCTGGATGGTGCGCAGGATTTCGGCCACCATGTAGGGATAGTCGTACTCGGCCTGGATGCTGGTCTGAATAGGCAGGCCGCCGCCGATGTCGATGGTCGTGAGCGTGGGGCAGACTTTGCGCAGCTCGCAGTACTTATGCACGAATCGGCTCAGTTCCGACCAGTAATAGGACGTGTCCTTGATGCCGGTATTGATGAAATAGTGCAGCATGGTGAGCTGAAACCGCGGATCGTCCTTGATGCGCTGCTCGTAGAGCGGAATGGCATCGGCGTAGCGAATGCCCAGGCGCGAGGTGTAGAACTGGAAGCGCGGCTCCTCGTCGGAGGCCAGGCGCATACCCAGGTTGCAGCTTTCGCGGATGTGCTGGTCGTAGTAGTCGATTTCGTTCGGCGCGTCGATAATCGGCACGCAGTTCACAAAGCCGTCGTTGATGAGGGCGACGATCTCGCGCTTGTATTCTTCCCGCTTGAAGCCGTTACAGATGATGAATGTCTCCTTGCTCAGGCGGTTTTCGGCGTACATCGAGCGCACGATGTTGATGTCGAACCACGACGAAGTTTCGATGTGGATATCATTTTTGAGCGCTTCTTCGAGCACGAACTTGAAGTGCGACGACTTGGTGCAGTAGCAGTACGTGTAAGTGCCCTGGTAGCCGGTGGTAGCGATGGCCTCGGCAAACCAGTGCTTGGCCCGCTGAATCTGGGAGCTGATTTTGGGTAGGTAAGTGAGGCGGAGCGGGGTGCCGTACTTTTCCACCAGGCCCATCAGGTCGATATCGTGGAAGCGTAATTCGTGGTCCTGAACGGTAAAGTCGGCCGTGGGGAAGTCGAACGTTTGGGAAATCAGGTCTTGGTAGGTATCCATTAGTTTTTGAATGCGGCGGGAAAAGCCGATCTTTACGGGCGGCGGGTCAAAAGTACCGCCGGGGTGGGGAACAAGCGGATGGAACAAGGCTTTGTTCTACCGGTGTCCCCCCTCGCATCGTGACGATGGAATTAAGCGACTTGGCTACGGTAGAGCACAGCTCTAGCGCAAGGCAGCGCTCGAAGGTTGCCGCCCCGGTGGTGCGCCTTGGAACGATGCCCCATTTCGCTACCCCAATTCCCCTCCGATGAAACGCATAAAACTACTGGAAGTCCGCTCCGAGCTCGGGGCCGGCACGCGCGGTGCCGGCATGGGCATCGACGCGTTGCGCGTGGCCTGCCTCAACAAAGGCTCCGACTTTTTCCGCCGCTTCAACTCCGTGGTGGTCCCGGACCTGAACCACGTGCTGTTCGACAAAAACCACTTTCCCTTCGCCAAGCACATCGATTCCATTCATACGGTGCAGAAAGGCATTGCCAGTGCCGTGGAGCAAACCCTGCGCTTTGGCGAATTCCCGTTGGTGCTGGCCGGCGACCACAGCAGCGCCAACGCTACCATTGCCGGCATCAAGGCCACGTACCCGCACAAAACGCTCGGCGTGGTCTGGATCGACGCCCACGCCGATATTCATTCGCCCTACACCACGCCCAGCGGCAACGTGCACGGCATGCCCCTGGCCGCCGCTCTGGGTCAGGACAACCTCGCCCACCAGCGCAACCAGCCCGACCCGGAAACTGAATTCTTCTGGCGCCGCCTCCAGAACCTGGGCGAGCCCGGCCCCAAGCTCACCCCCGACCACCTCGTGTATGTGGTGGTGCGCGACACCGAGGCGCAGGAAAACGCCATCATCGAGGAGCTGGGCATTAAAAACTTCCGGCTGGAAGAATTTCGCCGCAAAGGCCCGCAGCAGGTGGCCCGCGAGATTTACGAGCAGCTGCGCTTCTGCGACCTGGTCTATATCTCCTTCGATGTCGATTCGCTGGATTCGCGCTTCAGCAAGGGTACCGGCACGCCCGTCGAGCTGGGCCTGGACGTGCCCGAGGCCGTGGCCCTGTGCCGCGCCCTGCTCGAAAACGACCGGGTGGTGTGCTTCGAGATGGTCGAAATCAACCCGACCCTCGACAGCGAAAACACCATGGCCAAGAACGCCTTCAACATTCTGGAAGCGGCCGCCGAAGCCATCGAGCAGCGCCTGCGCCGGGCAGACGTGGTGAGTAGGTAAGCCGGCGGCAAGCTTATGCTCAAATATTAATAATGAGCAGTTATGCAGAGCATTCTGCGCATGAAGCAGAGACAAAGCATCTCGCGTGGGTGAGTAATGAAAGCGCTTCCGTAAATCGCTTTTTTAGCGCGTTTGTCATTCTAAGCATTCTGCGAATCAAGCGGCGACAAAGTACCTTATTACGCCCGAATAATGACCCCTCAGCCGTGATATGGTCCTTCGCCGCCGTTTAGGAAAACAAACGTTTTGACTTCCTAGACAGCTTCAAAGTCAACAAAGAGTTCCGCCAGCCACTGCCGGGGCTCTTTGTTGCTCAAGTTTCGTTTAGCATCCTAACATGTTAAGAGTTATTAGACTATAAATTCCACTGTTTTTCGTTAAGCGCTACCCATTAAAGAAATGACTACCCCTCTCGTACGAAAATGGTGTATCGGCTCCTCCTCGTTCTGGCCTTTATAGCGGTAGCCTTCGTGTTTTCGCGGGTGGGCAAGTATTTTATTACTAAAGACGCCCCATTCATGTTTGCCATGGTGGAACGTGCCAAAGCCAGTGCGCGCGTACAACGACGCATTGGCGGGTATTCCAGTTTCAAACACACCTACAATGAGCATGACTTGGCAAAGGATACCTTGCCATTTAGCGTGTGGGTATACGGCCGGGACAGCACGTTGGAAATGAGCGGGCTGGCAATAAAACAGAAACAAGAGTGGGTGCCCATTCAAGTGGATTCTACCTATATAAAAGCTGATTAAACGCTCCTTTTCATTAGTATAAAGTGCTGACTAATCTTGCCTGGAGCAGAAATACGCCTTAATCGGGTAGGCCCGAGTTTAAGAAACTCGTCTACCAGTCAAAGCTCAAAAAAGGCGGTACGGGCAGGAGTTGCCTGGAACTCCATTGCCGCAAACCATCAAGACCCGCCAGACACTGATGGGGCTCTCCGTTACTCAAGTTTCAGGGGGTTATTCGTCCGGTGCGCGCCAGTAGGCCAGCCAATAGAACCAGCGTCCCCTCAAGGGGCGGGGGATGAGGTTAGCGCCGGAACGTACCTTTGCCCCGTGCAACAGTTAGAAAACTCCCTCAAAACCGCCCTGCAAACTGCCGCTCAGGCCGTTTTTGGCGCCGAAATCCCCGCCGCCAGCCTCACGCTCCAGCCCACGCGCAAGGAATTTGCCGGCAGCTTTACCCTCGTCACGTTTTCGCTGACCAAAGCTTTTGGCAAAGGACCGGAGCAGATCGGCCAGGCGCTGGGGGAGTGGCTGACCGCCCACGAGCCCCGCGTAAGCGGCTACAACGTGGTAAAAGGTTTTCTGAACCTCGAAATCGCCGATGCGGAGTGGCTCACGGTGTTTAATCAGCTCCTGGCGCAGCCCGCCACGGCGCCCGTGGCCACCGACGGCCCGCGCAATGTGGTGGTCGAGTATTCGTCGCCCAATACCAACAAGCCCCTGCACCTGGGGCACCTGCGCAACAATTTCCTGGGCTACTCCGTGGCCGAGATCCTGAAAGCCACCGGCGCCACCGTCACCAAGGCCAATTTGGTGAACGATCGGGGGATTCACATCTGCAAGTCGATGATTGCCTACCAGCGCTTCGGCCAGGGCGAAACGCCGACGTCGTCGGGCCTGAAGGGCGACCACCTCGCCGGCAAGTACTACGTGCTGTTTGAGAAGCACTACCGCGAAGAAATCCGCCAGCTCGAAGCCGAAGGCGTAGCCACCGACATCGCCAAGAAAAGCGCCCCGCTCATGGCCGAGGCGCAGCAGATGCTCCAGCTCTGGGAAGCCGGCGACGACGCCGTAGTCATCCTCTGGCGGCGCATGAACGGCTGGGTATACGAAGGCTTCGACGAAACCTACCGCACCATCGGCGTCGATTTCGACAAGTTTTACTACGAATCCGGTACCTACCTGCTGGGCAAGGAGCGGGTGGAAGAAGGCTTGCAGAAGGGCGTGTTTTTCAAGAAGGAAAATGGTTCCGTCTGGGTTGATCTGGCGGCCGAAGGGCTCGATGAAAAACTCCTGCTTCGCGCCGACGGCACCAGCGTCTACATCACCCAGGACCTGGGCACGGCCGAGCTGAAGTACCAAGATTTCGGCTACGATTCCAGCATCTACGTCATCGCCGACGAGCAGAATTACCACATGCAGGTGCTGCAGGCCACGCTGGCCAAGCTGGGCAAGCCCTACGCCGCGGCCATTCATCACCTGAGCTACGGCATGGTGGATCTGCCTTCGGGCAAGATGAAATCGCGCGAGGGAACCGTCGTCGATGCCGACGAGCTGGTGCGCGACGTGGTGGCCGCCGCCGAGGCCGCGACCCTGGAAAAAGGTAAAACCGAAGGTCTGGCCGACGCCGAGCTGGCCGAACTCTACCATATGCTGGGCCTGGGCGCGCTCAAATACTACCTGCTGAAAGTCGATCCCAAAAAGCGCATGCTCTTCAACCCCGAAGAGTCGGTGAGCCTGGAAGGGCACACGGGGCCGTTTATTCAGTACTCGCACGCCCGCATCGCCGCCATTCGCCGCAAGGCCGCCGAGCTGGGTATCAGCGAAACGGCCGATTGGAGCAGCATCACCACCCTGGAAAGTACCGAGCGCGAGCTGGTGCAGGAGCTGGCCCGCTACCCCGCCGTGGTGGCCGACGCCGCCCGCAACCTCTCGCCCGCCGTGGTGGCCCAGTATGCCTACGACCTGGCCAAAGCCTACAACCGCTTCTACGCCGAAGTTTCCATCTTTCAGGAAACCGACCCGGCCCGGCGCAGTCTGCGGGTGGCCCTGTCGGCCCGCGTCGGGGAGCAGATCAAGGTCTCGCTCGGCCTGCTCGGCATGCAGGTGCCCGAGCGCATGTAAACCGGCGCCCGCCGCTAGCGCGAACTGTATCTCGGCGCGTTCTCGGCGGCGCTATCTTTTCCTCAATAATTTGCCAGCCGGGGGCTGGTTTTCTGCCCATGAATAGTGTTGCCGTTTACTGTGGTTCCAGCTCCGGAACCAACCCGCTTTATACTGCCCAGGCGCAGGCCCTCGGGGCGGCCCTGGTGGCGCACAACCTCACGCTGGTCTACGGCGGCGGGCGCGTGGGCCTGATGGGCACCATCGCCGATGCCGTGCTGGCCCACGGCGGCAAGGTCGTCGGCGTCATTCCGGATTTTCTGGCGGATAAAGAGCTGGCGCACCTGGGCTGCACCGAGCTGCACATCGTGAAATCCATGCACGAGCGCAAGCTCCTGATGGCCGAGCGCGCCGATGCCTTCGTGGCCATGCCCGGCGGCTACGGCACCCTCGAAGAGCTGTTTGAAGTACTGACCTGGGGCCAATTGGGACTGCACCACAAGCCCGTGGCCCTGCTGAATGTGGACGGCTATTACGACCACCTGCTGCTGGCTCTCGACCGCATGCGCGACGACCAGTTGCTGCGCATCGAGAACCGCGCCCAGCTCCTGCAATCGCCCGATCCGGAGGATTTACTGGCGCAGCTCGCCGCCTACCAGCCGGTGCAGGTTGCCAAGTGGCTCACGCTGCCCACCACCTAAGAACCGCCTCGTCCCGGAAACCCGACCGGTTGAGTAACGGTTAGGTAGCCTACCGGCCTTTCCGGTTCGTCCTGCCATGAACAAAAAGATTCTTTTTACCCTGGCCGTTGCGGCCACGGCCGTGGTCTTTATTGCCGCCCGGCCCTCTGCTCCCCTCCCCATGACTGATTCTGCTGAAACCACCACTGCCGCTGGCACCGTCTATGATTTCACGGTGAAATCCATCGATGGCAAGGATGTTAAACTGAGTAAATTCCAGGGCAAAAAGCTGCTCATTGTAAATACCGCTTCGGAATGCGGGTTTACGCCGCAGTACAAAGAGCTGGAAGAGCTCTACAAAAAGCACGGCGCCAAGGTAACCGTATTAGGTTTTCCCGCCAATAACTTTGGCGGGCAGGAGCCCGGCACCGAAGCCCAGATCGCCACCTTCTGCGAAAAAAACTACGGCGTGACTTTCCCCCTCTTCAGCAAGGTTTCGGTGAAGGGAATTGATACCGCGCCGCTGTACAAGTTTCTGGAAGACCGCTCCCGGAACGGCGCCGTCAGCAACGTGCCGACCTGGAATTTCTGCAAATACCTGGTGGATGAGCGCGGCCACGTTGTGAAGTTTTATTCGTCCGACGTTTCGCCCATGAGCGCCGAGCTGGTGGCCGATATTCTGAAATAGCGGGCGCCGCCAGCGCCCGCTGATTGTTCGATTCGTTCTTACACTAACAAAAACGACGAGTCATGCAGAGAATGCTCTGCATGACGGTTTTTGATTTTAGAAACAAACCTATTAATTGCGGTTACGCAAGGGTTGGCTCAGGATGCTGGAAAGTAGCTTTTGCCGCTTTAGAAACTGCCGCCCCCCGGCTGTCAATCAGGGTTAGGGTCTAACAGCAAGCATTACTCTCCGCCTTTCCTATTCCAGCCCAAGCTCCCGCCCGGGGCTTGGGCTGTTCGCTTTATTTATCCGGTATCGTTCCTTTGCGATTCCGCCCCCTAATTATTCGCTAGATGAGTCCCTGGATCTCCGCCTTCCGTCCCCGTACCCTGCCGCTGGCCCTGGCCAGTATTCTGACGGGCGGATTTCTGGCCGCTGCCGCCGGCCATTTCAACGGCCCTGTAGTAGCGCTGGCCGCCCTGACCACCGTCCTGCTCCAGGTCCTGAGCAACCTGGCCAACGACTACGGCGACTCCCAAAACGGGGCCGATAGCATTCACCGCGAAGGCCCCCAGCGCGCCGTTCAGAGCGGCGCCATCAGCCCCGCGCAGATGAAGCGCGGGATGTGGATCTGCGGCCTGCTGGCCCTGGGAAGCGGATTGGCGTTGCTCTGGATGGCGCTGGGCGCGGCCGGGCTGGGGTTATTTCTGGCGTTTCTGGCGCTGGGTCTGGCGGCCATCTGGGCGGCGGTGAACTATACGGCCGGTGCCAATCCGTACGGTTACGCCGGGTTGGGAGACATTTCGGTGTTTCTGTTCTTCGGGCTGGTGGGAGTGTGCGGCACCTATTTCCTGCAAACCCGGACGCTGCCGCTGCCCGTGCTGCTGCCGGCGGCGGCGCTCGGCTGCTTCGCCACGGCAGTGCTGAACGTCAATAATATCCGCGACATTAAATCCGACGGGCTAGCCGGCAAAATTACCATTCCGGTGCGCCTGGGACCAGCCCACGCCCGCCGATACCACTGGCTGTTGCTGATTCTGGGAATGGGTAGCACCACGGTATTCGTGGCCCTCACCTACCATTCGCCCTGGCAGTGGCTGTTTGCGCTGGCCACTCCGCTGTTTGCCTTCAATGCCATTCAGGTCTGGCAGCGGAAGGAGTCTCTACAGATCGACCCGCTATTGAAGCAAATGGCGCTGAGTACCCTGGTTTTCACTGTATTGTTTGGAATAGGGCAGGTGGTGTAAGTTAAAGACGATAAATAAGGATCTAAAAAAAGCGACTCGTTAGAGCCGATTTTTTTAGATCCTTATTTATCAGTCGTTTACTCACTCACGGTCGGGGTCACCGGGCTCTCGCCAGCGGCGGGCGTGTCGCTTCCTTCGGGCCGGGGGCTCCGGTTACCGCGATTACGACCGCCGCGGTTGCCCCGGCGCTCGCCTTCGGCACGGGGTTCGCGGACTTCACCTTCCGGGCGTGGGGCGCGGGGTTCGCGGACTTCGCCTTCCGGACGCGGGGCGCGGGGCGGGCGGTTTTCGCCTTCCGGTCGGGGGCGGCGTTCGGGGCGGGTTTCACCTTCAGGGCGCGGGGGGCGCTGGTAGGGTACGGTGGGGGCGTGGCCGGCATCGAGCGCGGCCAGGGCATTTTTGGCGTTCGCCATTCGCTCCAGGTGCTTGGGATCTTTGGGATCGGGAGCGTCGCGGCGGGGCGGGCGGGCGCCATCGGACCCGCCTTCGCGGCGCGGGCCGCTATCGCGGGAACCGCTGCCACCGCCACCGAAACTGCCGCTGCGGCCACCGCCGCCGTTACCGCCGGCGCGCACGGGCCGGCCGCCAATTTTACCGCCCAGTCCGGCGAAGCGCTTGGGGTCAAACTCCGGGGCCGGGCCCAGGCCCAGCTCTTCGGTCACGTTGCGCTTTTCCAGCTCGCGCTCAATGAGCTTTTCAATCTTCACCACCCGGTCCTGATCCTGGTCGGAAACGAAGGTGATGGCCGTACCCTTGGTTGCGGCCCGGGCCGTGCGCCCGATCCGGTGCACGTAATCCTCGGCCGCGCGCGGAATGTCGTAGTTCACGACGTGACTCAACGAGTCGATGTCGATGCCCCGGCTGAGCACGTCGGTGGCGACCAGGATGGGGAACTGCTTATTTTTGAAGGCGCGCATTATTTCCTCCCGCTCCTCCTGGGTGCGGTCGGAGCTGATGCCCCGGGCCTCGTGGCCCAGCTTGTTGATGGCCTTAACGATCCCGGCCACGGCGGCTTTCTGGCTCGTAAAGAGCACCATGCTCTGCACTTCCTGGGTTTTGATGATGTGCTCCAGAACGTAGATCTTCTGGCGATCAAAAGCCATGTACAGCTGCTGGTCGATGCCGGCGGCGGGCTTAGATACGGCCAGGCGGATTTCCTCAGGATTCTTAAGAATCTGCTGGGAGAAATCACGGATCTTGGTCGGCATGGTGGCCGAGAAGAGCAGCGTCTGGCGGTCGGTGGGCAGCTGGCGGACGATGTTGAAGATGTCATCGGAAAAGCCCATGTCCATCATCTTATCGGCCTCGTCCAGCACCAGGTACTTGATCTGGTCGAACTTGACATAGCCCATTTGCAGGTGCGCAATGAGGCGGCCAGGGGTGGCGATGATGATATCGGCCCCGCTGGTCAGCGCCCGTTTCTGCTGCTCCCAGTTCTCGCTTTTGCCGCCGCCGTAGATGGCAATGCTGCTGGCTTCTACGTAGTAGCCGAAGCCCATTACCTGCTCGTCGATTTGGGTGGCCAGCTCGCGGGTGGGCACCAGAATGAGGGTAGTGGTGTGGCCGTGCTTGGCGTGCGAAATCTTGTCGAGGAGCGGCAGCAGGTAGGCGGCGGTTTTGCCGGTGCCGGTCTGCGCGCAGGCAATGAGGTCTTTGCCTTCGAGGATTTTGGGGATGGCCTGTTCCTGAATGGGCGTGGCCTGCTGGTAATTCATGGCGTCCACGCCGGCCAACAGGTCGTCGTGGAGGTTAAATTCGTTAAAATTCAAGGTTCAGCGAGTGA
>JAYWCH010000332.1:0-2230 GCA_043780755.1 Hymenobacter sp. | reverse complement strand
CACTTTCTCTTCGTCGATGCCGATGCCCTGGTCGGCACGGGCGTCGAGTACCAGCTGGCTAAAAGCACCAAAGTATTCGCCGGTATCAGCTACCATCGTGGCCTGGTCAATATCGACCGCTACTTTGAAAAGACCCGGGGATTTCAGGATGTAATCATCAAAAACAGCGCCGTAGCCCTGGATTTAGGACTGAAGTTCTAAATCCTGACTGTCCGGCTGAGCCGATAAATTAGAAAGCCCCGCCGCCTGCATGAATGCAGGCGGCGGGGCTTCTTACTTGAAACTGAAAAGCGTTACTCTACAATTTCAACTTCGCGATCCTGCAAGCGGCTCATCGCCGCCGCCGAAGAACGGAGCTGGATTTCCTCCCCCCGCTCGTCTTCGATCCGGTAGTCGGTCAGGCCCAGGCTGCTGTCTTTCACCACTTTCACCCACTTGTAATACTTGAGGTACCACTTCATCTGGCGCGAAACCAGCCCTTTGGTGTAGTACGCGTGCAGGAAAGGATGCACCGAGAGCGTGAGGCCCGACTGGTTCTGATTCACCAGCAGGTCATCAATGCTATTGTCGATATCATCCGTTACCTGGATGGAGGCCGAGATTTTGCCCGTGCCGCCGCAGGTGGGGCACACCTCGCCGGTCACGATGTTCTCGGCCGGGCGCACCCGCTGGCGGGTAATCTGCAATAGGCCAAACTTGGTGATGGGCAGCACCGTGAATTTGGCCTTGTCGTGCTTCATGACGTCTCGCACCGCGTCTTCCACCTTCTTGCGGCTTTCGGCGGCGCGCATGTCGATGAAGTCGATGACGATGATACCGCCCATGTCGCGTAATCGCAGCTGCCGGGCTACTTCCTTGGCCGCCAGCATATTAATCATCAAAGCCGTGGCTTCCTGATCGTTTTCCTGGTTGCTCTTGCTGCCCGAGTTCACGTCGATGACGTGCAGGGCTTCGGTGTGCTCGATGACGAGGTAGCCGCCGCCGGGCACGGTCACGGTTTTGCCAAACAGCGTTTTTAGCTGCTTTTCAATCCCGGTCTGCTCGAAGATTTTGATTTTCGAGTTGTGCAGCTTGAGCAGGCCGAGCTTGTCGGGCGCGATTTTTTGCAGGTAATCCCGCATCTCCTCGTACATGGCCGGCGCATCCACCATGATGCTGTCGAAGGACTCGTTGAGCATATCGCGGAGCATCGACGAGGTGCGGCCCAGCTCGCCGAGCACCTTGTCGTTGGACTTGGCGGTGCGCAGCGTCGTCTGGAGCTGCTCCCACTTGGCCACCATGTCCTGCATGTCCTTGTCCAGGTCAGCCACTTCGCGCCCCTCCGCCACCGTGCGGATGATGACGCCGAAGTTCTCCGGCTTAATACTGGCAATGAGCCGCTTGAGCCGGTCGCGCTCGCCCTTGCTCACAATCTTCTTGCTGACGCTGATCGTGTTCGAGAACGGCATAAGCACGAGGTAGCGGCCGGCCATCGAGATGTCGGTGCTCACCCGGGGACCTTTGGTCGAGATCGGCTCCTTGATGATTTGCACCACCAGCTGCTGGCCTTTCTTGAACACGCTTTCCGCCTTGCCCACTTTTTCCAGCGGGGGCTCGAACGTGAATTTGTCCAGACCGGCGCCGGCGGCGCGGCCGTTTTGTACTCCGCGTACCCACTTCGTGAGGGAGGGATATTGTTCGCCGAGGTCGCCGTAGTGCAGAAACGCGTCTTTTTCGTAGCCAATGTCCACAAAAGCCGCGTTCAAGCCGGGCATCACCTTTTTCACGGTGCCCAGGAAGATGTCGCCCACTGAGTAGTTGGTGTCGTTGCGGTCGAAGTGGTATTCGATCAACCGTTTATCCTGCAACAACGCAATCCGCTCGCCTTCCTGAGTAGAATTAATCACTAATTCATTACTCAAAGCCTTGGTTTAGTTAAGGTAACCTATCCGTCGTGCAGCCGAAGCACTACCCCGAAACCGGCAAAGGGAAGCCAGAACCTAAGGTTCTGGCTTCCCTCGCGAGCCACGGGAAAAGCACTCAGTCAGCCATCTTCAGAAGGCTACGTGAGAGATAGGCGGCGGACTCCCTTCCCCTAGGAAAACTGCCCGCCACCGCTACGCCCCGTGAGGCTTATTTCTTCTTGTGGCGGTTCTTGCGCAGGCGCTTCTTGCGCTTGTGGGTGGCAATTTTATGACGCTTTCTTTTTTTACCGCAGGGCATGATGCTTGGGGGTTAAGTTGGTGATTAA
>JAYWCH010000331.1:0-1988 GCA_043780755.1 Hymenobacter sp. | reverse complement strand
GTACGTGCCCGAGTTGGGATCGGCGGCGGGGGCCGTACCGAAGTGCAGCTGCTTATCGAGAATATCGAGGCGAATTTGCAGGTTGCGGTTCATGGCCGTGAGCACGGCGTCGGGCTGCGGGTGGTGGGGCAATTCCATTTTCAGCTTGCGGTAGCTCGAATCGAGCGCCACCAGCTCGCGCTGCCAGTCGCCCGTCGGGCCGGCCAGCCCGGGGCCCACGAGCTGGTGCAGCTCCGTCTGGCGCCGGGCCAGTTGGTTAGTGTAATAGGCTTCCATACCGCGCACGGCCCGCACCAGCTGGCTATCGGCCCCGGTGCTGCGCTCGATGGCGGTCATGGCCATGGGGTAGCCGCTCTGGTAAAGCGCCGCATCGGGACCGGCCGTCACGGAAGCGGGCAGAATCGCCGCCGCCACCAGCGCCGGCGCCGGATGCCGGGCTTTCCAGGCTTCGCTCGCGCCGGCCGCCAGCACCAGCAGCACCAGCGCTGCCGCCACGCCGTAGCGCTGCCACCAGCCGGCACGCGCCGCATCGGCATCGGCGGCGGCGGGCGGGCGGGCGTGCTTCGCCGGATCGGCCAGCTGCATCAGCGGGCGGGCGGGGGGGGGCGTTTCGGCCGCCAGGCGCAGCTCCAGCGCGGCCCACAGGTCGGGGCGCGGCTCCTGGGAATCGAAATCAGCCCGGTGCCGCTCAACAAAATGCTCTAATGGATCAGGCTTGGGGGAATTCATAAATAAGGAATAGCAATTGCGCGGTTGGGTCAAAACTTGATTCAGGCCGGGAAGATCAGCTCAGGCCGCGCTCGGCGGCCAGCTCCCGCAGGCGCACCCGCGCCCGGCTGTACTGCGACTTGGACGTGGACTCGGAAATGCCCAGGATGCCGGCGATTTCGAGGTGATCGTAGCCTTCGAGCAGGTACAGCGTCAGGACCACGCGGTAGCCGTCGGGCAGGTTCTGGATGCAGCGGCGCAGCACATCGGCCCGGTAGCGGGTGTCGGCTTCGTCCTCTACGGAAGGGCCGGGCTCGTCACCGGGTTCGTCGTGGTGCTGCTCGCCCAGGGGCACCAGGCTCAGCCGGCGCTGGCGCAGGCAGTTGATGCTTTTATTAACAACAATGCGCTTCAGCCAGGCCCCGAACGCGGAATCGCCCTTGTAGCCGCTCAGCTCCCGAAAGGCACTGAGAAACGATTCCTGCAAGACGTCCTCCGCCTCGGCGTAGTCGCCCGTGATGCGCAGGGCGGCGTTGAACATGGCCTTGGCGTAGCGCCGGTAAATCTCGGCCTGGGCCTGGCGGTCGTGCAGCCGGCAGCGCTCCACCAGGGGCGCGTTGATGTCGACGTAGGTGGTGGTAGCAAGGGCTTCCATGCAGAAAGAGGCAAGTGGGAGGTTAGCTTGGAAAGGACCCGGCGCGCCGGGCCAACGTTGCATCGGCGGGCGGACGGGAAATCGGGTCAGCAATTTACCCGTTGGCGCGGTAAAACCCGGGCGGGGTGGGTTATCTAATCAAAACAGCCCGCCTGCTCACGCAAACGGGCTGTTTCCAGCAAATTAATTTTGGCGAAGTGTCAGGCAGTGCGTGGCTGTCAGGCAGAGCGCGGCCGTCATGCAAAGCGCAGCGAAGCATCTTGCGTGGACGAGTAACCCTATCGTTGTTGATTAATCGTCCACACGAGATGCTTCGCTGCGCTCTGCATGACAGACGTTATGATCGAAGCGGTTTAAATCCCACCTAAATATCAAACTTAATACCCTGCGCCAGTGGCAATTCAGTGGAGTAGTTGATGGTGTTGGTTTGGCGGCGCATGTACACTTTCCAGGCGTCTGAGCCGGATTCGCGGCCGCCGCCGGTTTCTTTTTCGCCGCCGAAGGCCCCGCCGATTTCGGCGCCGCTCGTGCCGATGTTCACGTTGGCAATGCCGCAGTCGGAACCATTGGCGGCCAGGAAGGCTTCGGCCTCGCGCATGTTCAGGGTGAAGATGCTGGAGGAAAG
>JAYWCH010000330.1:0-11057 GCA_043780755.1 Hymenobacter sp. | reverse complement strand
CGACTGCACCTGGCGCATCAGCGAGTTCAAGCGGTCGTCGAGGCGCCGAAAGTCAGTAGTATCAGTATCAATGGGTTCAAACCGAAAGTCCGACGGCTGCTTAATGCCCCGCAGCTTGCGCACAATGAGCTCCCGCAGCGGCCCCAGCAGGTAATGTGCAAAGGCCGCATCGGTGACAACCGTGAGCAGTGAGGCCGCCACCAGCACCCACAGCGCCAGCTTGCGCAGCGTCCCCGTGAGCAGCTCCACGGTAGCCAGCGACGAGCCGATTTCGAGCCGGTAGGCTTGCAGCCCCGGCGCACCCGGCGGCCGGGCAAAGCTCAGGATCCGAAAATCCTCCACCTGCCGGTCCACCTGCCGGGACTCCTCGAAGATGCGTTCTGCTGGCAGGGGTACCCCGGCCGGTAGGGGCGTCAGGGTAATATATTCCTGTTTGAAAATATTATAGTCGGCGTAAGTTTCGGCCCGCTCCCCAACCTCGAAAGCGTGCAGGCCGTCGCGGGCAATGAGGGCGAGCACGCGGCGCTGCCGGTCGCGCAGGCGCAGGTCGGTGTGCGCCACGGCCACCCGCTGCACGATGGGCGGAATCACCAGCGCCCCGAGCAGCACCAGCAGCAGCTTCGAGAGTGCATTAAATAAAGCTAGCTTGGCTTCGAGACGCATGGTTGGGGGGACGGATTAGCCGCCGGCCGTTATTCCGCCGCCCGGTAGCCGATGCCGCGCACGGTTTCCAGGAAGTCGGCGGAGCCGAAAAGGGCCAGCTTCTTGCGCACATTTTTAATGTGAACGTCGATGTAGTTTGAGTCGGAATCGTCTTCGAGCACGTTGCCCCAGAGGTGCTCGCCGAGCTGCAGGCGCGTGAGTACCCGGCCCCGGTGCAGCAGCAGGTAGTGGAGCAGGTCGAATTCTTTCTTGGTCAGCGGCACTTCCTGGCCGCCGATGCGCACGAGCCGGGCGTTGGAGTCCATGCTGAAGCCGTGGCCGAAAGTAATTTCGGGGCGCTTCAGGTTGAACTTCCGGCGCGTGATGGCCTGCATTCGGCTGGTGAGCTCGAGCAGGGAAAAGGGCTTGGGCAGGTAGTCGTCGGCCCCGAGGTCGAGGCCACGAATGCGGTCGTCGAGCGCGCCCCGGGCGGTGAGAATGATGAAGGACGCCTCCTGGCTGTCGTTGAGCCGGGCTTCTTTGAGCAGGTCCAGGCCGTCGCCGCCGGGCAGGCCCAGATCGAGCAGCACGAAGTCGTAGCTGCTGACGTACAGCTTTTCGGACGCCTCGGCGTACGTGTAGGCCGAATCGACCAGGTACTGCGCCTGCACCAGAAACTGGCGCATCTCCTGGTGCAGACTCTTTTCGTCTTCGATGAGCAAAACGTGCATGGCGTGGATAAAATAATCGTGAATTCAGAATACAGCCTGCAACAACGGCACGAGCGTCTGAACGACGCATGAAGCGCCCCGACCGGGCGCCGGTTGGTGTAAGGTACCCACCGGCGCGGGGTTGGGCCGGCGTTCGGGCGCGCCCGGCCCGCGCCCCAAAACCGGCAGTCGGTCCGATTTCGGCCCCCGCGCACCCGCTGGCCGGAGCGGGCCGCGTACTTTCGCCCAATCGCCTCCGTACCGGCGCGCGCTTTCTTCTGCACTTTATATCTGATGGATCTCTTCTTTTCGGCCTGGTGCCGCCAAACTGTCCTTGTTGCTGCCGTCGTCGCCGCCCTGGGTCTCGTACCCGCCCACGCCCAGCGGGCCGCCGCTACTGCGGCCCCGGCCAAAACCGACCAGCCCGCCGCCCGCCCCGATTCGGTGGCCCTGCGCAAACTATTTGACGAAGCCCTGCTGCGCGGCGAGAGCTACGTCAACCTGCGCTACCTCACTGGCACCATCGGAGCGCGGCCTTCGGGTTCGCCGCAGGCCCAGCAGGCCGTAGACTGGGGCAAAGCCACGATGGAAAAAGCGGGTTTCGACCGCGTTTACCTGCAGGAAGTGATGGTGCCGCACTGGGTGCGCGGCGGCAAGGAGCGGGGCGAAATCGTGGGTAATAAGGGCAAAGAAATAAAGGTGCCGGTGTGCGCCCTGGGCGGCTCCGTCGGCACCGGCGGCAAGCTCAAGGCCGGCGTGGTCGAAGTGCACAGCTTCGAGGAGCTGAAAAAATTGCCTGACGCGGCCGTGAAAGGCAAGTTTGTCTTTTACAACCGCCCCTTCAACGATGCGCTCATCGAGCCCGGGCAGGCCTACGGCGGCGCCGTTGAGCAACGGGCCAACGGGGCCATCGAAGCCGCCAAACGCGGGGCCGTGGGTTCGCTGGTGCGCTCCATGACCAGTGCCCACGACGATTTTCCGCACACGGGCGCTATGTACTACGCCGAGGGCGTGGCCAAAGTCCCCGGCGCCGCCCTCAGCACCCTGGCCGCCGATCACCTCAGCCTGCTGCTCAAGGCCAATTCGGCCCTGCAATTTGAGCTGGAAATGGAATGCACCACACTGCCCGACGAAAAAAGCTACAACGTGGTGGGTGAAATCAAAGGCAGCAAATTCCCGCTCGAAATCATCACCGTGGGCGGCCACCTCGATTCCTGGGATCTGGCCCAGGGTGCCCACGACGACGGCACGGGCGTAGTGCAAAGCATGGAGGCCCTGCGCCTGCTGCACGCCACCGGCTTCAAGCCCGAGCGCACGGTGCGCGCCGTGCTCTTCATGAATGAAGAAAACGGTACCCGTGGCGGCAACGAATACGCCCGCCTGGCGGCCCAGAACAAAGAAATCCACCTCGCCGCCATTGAGTCCGACGGCGGAGGCTTCACGCCCCGGGGCTTCAATGTGGAAGCGGCCCCCGCCGTGGTCGCCAGCCTGGCCAAATGGGCGCCGCTGCTGCGCCCCTACCACGCTGCCGACATCACGGTGGGCCACGCCGGCACCGACATCGAGCCCCTGGTCGCGGCCGTCCACCCCAAAGCCCTCATCGGCTACGATTGCGACTCGCAGCGCTACTTCGATATTCACCACACCGCCGCCGATACCTTCGATAAAGTAAACCGCCGCGAGCTGGAGCTGGGCGGCGCGAGCATGGCGGCGCTGATCTATCTACTGAGCAAATACGGGCTGTAGGGGCGGATTCAGCAACGGCGATTAACGGCCGTCGGCGGGTGCTCCGGCAGTGATCCAGCAACTGTAGCGGCCTGCGAAGCTCTCGCTTCCCGGCCAACCGCTAGGCAGGAGCGTAAGAGCAGTGAAAAATCAGCAAGGTTGGTTATCAGAATGTCGAATAAGTCCTGGTGGTGTTTTTGGGGAATGCTGCTGGCGGGGCTGGTGGGGGAGGCCGCCGCGCAGGATCGCGCCCCCGTCCGGCCGTCCCGTTACTGGGTAACACTACGCGATAAAGATGGCGTCCGCTTCGCTCCGGCGCGCTATTTCTCGCCCGCCGCCCGGGCCCGCCGGGTGCGCCAGCACCTGCCGCCCAGCGAAGCCACCGACTGGCCCGTGCGGGCTGACTACCTCGCCGCCATCACGGCGGGGGTGGATACGGTCACGCTGGTCAGTCGCTGGTTCAATGCCCTCGCGTGTCGGGCCACGCCCGCCCAGGCCGCCGCCCTGCGCGCCCTGCCCGGCGTGCGGGCCGTCATATCGTGGCCAGCGGGCCGGGGGCAGGCGGCGGGTGTCCGGCCCGATGGTCCGGGTGCCGCCCCGGCTTTCGACCTTCCCATTTCCCCCAACGATTACCGGTTGGCCCGCCGGCAAACGGCCCACCTCGACGGCCCGGCCCTGCGCGCTGCTGGCCTCGACGGCCACGGCCTGCGCATCGCCGTGTTCGACGTCGGCTTTCGGGGCCTGCGGGATCACCCCGCTTTTCAGGAGCTGGTGCGCAGCAACCGCATCATTGCCACCCACGATTTCCTGAAAAATCGCCCCGACGTGTACCACAGCGGGAATCACGGCACCGAGGTAATGGGCTGTCTGGCCGGCCGCCTGCCCGCCGGACCCGCCGGTGCGCCCGGTCCCGCGCTGGGCCTGGCCCCGGGCGCGAGCTACCTGCTGGCCCGCACCGAGCAGCTACTCTGGGAACGCTACGCCGAGGAGGAAGCCTGGCTGGCCGCCGTGGAATGGGCCGATCGCCTCGGTGCCGACATCATCAACTCTTCCCTGGCTTATACCGAGCAGCGCTATTTTCCGGAGCAGATGGACGGGCACCGCAGCCTCATCGCCCGGGCCGCCAACCTGGCCGCGCACAAAGGCATGCTGGTGGTGAGCGCCGCCGGCAACGACGGCCTCGACGACTGGGTGCGCATCGGCACGCCCGCCGATGCCGACTCGGCGCTGGCCGTGGGCGGGCTCGATCCCGAAACGGGTCTGCACGTCGATTTTAGCTCCGTGGGCCCCACGGCCGACCGGCGGCCCAAGCCCAATCTGGCCGCGTTCGGCGTGGTGCTCACCACCACGCCCAAGGGCTACGAGCGGCTGGAAGGAACCTCGTTCTCGTCGCCGCTGGTGGCAGGTTTTGCGGCCTGCATGTGGCAGCAAAACCGCAAGCTGACGGCCATGGAACTGTTTCAGGACCTGGAAAAGTCGGCCGAGCTGTATCCGTATTTCGATTATGCCCACGGCTTCGGGCACCCGCGCTACGCGTTTTTTGCGGGACGGGTGCCGGCGCTTACGCCCCCGTCGCCCGTTCCGACCTTCGATTTTGTGCCCCACGACAGCTTGATTGCCGTGGTGATCCGCCCCGCCGCCGCCTTTCGGCCCGCCGAGTTTCTGCCCCTGATGGCCGACCAAACCGAGCCCCTGGGCCTCACTCCGCCAGTGGCTCCCGACGCCAAAGCGCCGCCCGCCGGCCCGGTGCCCGACGTGGGCCGCGAACAGCCGCTGCCCCCCGGCCCGGCCCTGCCCGAACCTAATTATCCGGCCTGTTTGTACTGGAATCTGGCCGATGCCCGGGGCGTCCTGCACCGCTACGAAACCCGCGCCGTGACGCAGCGGCTGGTGGTGCAGGTGCCGCGCCGGTTGTTGCGGGGCGGTAATATGCTGCGGGTTCACTTCAAAGGCTACACCGGGACGTATTCAGAATGAAGAACTGGGGGTTGATTTTCGGATGCGGCGGGTTGAATTTGCCGGCCGCGCGGGCCGCCCGGCGGCTGGGGCTGAGCCTGATTTTGCTGGGCGGTGCCCGGCTGGCGTCGGCGCAGCAGGTCCTCGTGCAGGCCAACGTGGCCAACGACACGGTGAAAACCGATTTCGGCCCTAATCGCCGCTACTTCGGTCATCTCTAC
Organism: Hymenobacter sp.; assembly: GCA_043780755.1. Taxonomy (GTDB): domain Bacteria; phylum Bacteroidota; class Bacteroidia; order Cytophagales; family Hymenobacteraceae; genus Hymenobacter. The sequence goes on along the minus strand of JAYWCH010000330.1, from coordinate 5,803 downwards.
GTGGGCTACGGGCTGGCGGCGGGCGCGGCCGGGCGCGGGGCGCAGCTCAATTACGGGCTGTTCTCGGCGGAGCTGCGCGCCGGTGGGCGGCTCAAATTTCGCCTCAGCCAGACCGTGGCCCTCAACCTGGATCTGGGCTACGCCTACCAGCGGTACGAGCTGGCCCAGAACAACTTAAAAACCCTACCTACGCCCGCCCTGCACCGCCGTGAAAGTCTGGGCCTGCACCAGCTCTACTCCGAAGCCAGCCTGCGGCTGAATACCGGCCGGCGGGGCAACGCCGTGGGCCGCTACCTCGATCTACTGATTGGCGGCGGCTGGATATCAGCCACCAACCACGTCACCGCCGACGTGCCCGGCCCCGGCATTGCATCCGTCGAAACCACGGAGCGAGGCCTCCCGTACCTGCAGCGCTGGGCCGGCGGCGTGGGCGCCCGCCTCGGGGTCGATCGCTACGCTTTGGCGGCGCGCTACCGGGTGTCGTCGGCTTTTGGCACGGACTATGCCGCCTGGCCCGAGCTACCCCGGTGGGTGCTGGGCGTTGAAATCGGCTTGTTCTAATTTGGGTTTCGCCACGTTGATTTTGGGTGGTGAAACCGTTGTCAGGCAGTTGGTAGCCTGATTTTAAAGTTGGGCTGATACCGGATTTCGCCCCGGCTATTTGAGTGCCCGTATTCTCTTCATACCTTCGCTGGTGCGATAAATAAATATCGAACTTTTATAATATTAATCAGAATGAAAAGTTTTTCTTTTAGAATTGCGGGCTTCGTATGTGCGGCCGTGGGCCTCACCTTTCAGCTGGCCTCCTGCGTGAGTACCGAACGCGAAGTGAGCAACTCCAAAGTTGATCCGCGGACCACTTACGTCCCGCCCGTGGCCGCCGACCGCAGCCGGATCGGCACTAAAACGGTGCTCAATACCGTGAGCACGACCCACGTTTTCTCCAATCCCAAGACCAAAGACAACTTCATTCTGCAACTGCGCGGCCCCCGCGTGCTCACCGCCCAGGCCCACCTGATTGTGACCAGCAGCACCGGCGATACCCTGCGCCACGAAGTGCTGCCCGCCCGGGCCCTGCTCGCCGAAAGCTCCCTGAGTGATGCCCCGTCGGCCAGCGTGCGCGAAAAAGAGATCGCCATTTTGCAGGGCATGAATACCTTTTTTGCCGCCGCTCGTTTCTCCCAGCCCGCCGTGGCTCCCGGCACCGAGCAGCCCGCCGAGCTGGACACCAAAACCTGGTCGGCTCTGCAGGGCGACCCCGCCACGGTCGGCTTCGACTACACCGGAACCGGTGGCGCCGAGCACCGGCTGACCTACGTGCGCCAGTTGGGCAAGGCCATCGTCATCAGCCAGTAATTGCAGAAATTGGGTCAAGCCGGGAACGGAAAGGCCGGTCGATCAGCCGAAAACCCTGGGTTCTTTTCCGGAGTTTAAGCAGGTAATATAATCCCCTGAGCCATGAAATACCTCCTTTCTTTCGTTGGCGTGCTGATCGCCATTCTGCTTTTTATCCGCTTTGTACCGTCGGCGCCCATTAATCCGGTGTTGCCGGTGGGGCCGCAAAAAGAAGTAAACGGCCACAACGCCGAGGTGCCTCCCGGAACGCCAGCCGAACCCGCCGGCGAGGAACAGCCCGAAGGCCCCAGCACGCGGGTGGCGCCGGTGGCGCCCGGTCAGACGTACGGCGCGGCCGTCAGTCCCGAAGGCGCCGTATCGATGACGGCTCTGCCCGCCGCACTCGGCACCCGCGACTCGGTCCGGGTGAAGCTGGTGGGGCAGGCCTCGGCCGTGTGCCAGGCGCGGGGCTGCTGGCTGACGCTGCCCACCGCCGACGGCCGGCAAATGCGCGTCCGGTTTCGGGACTACGCTTTTTTTGTGCCCAAAGACCTCAGCGGGCACCGCGTCATCGTGAGCGGCTGGGCCCACCGCAGCACGGTGCCGAAGGAAGAATTGCAGCACTACGCCCAGGATGCTGGCAAATCGGATCAGGAAATTGCCGCCATCACCCACGGCGAACAGGAGCTGACATTTCTGGCCGATGGCGTCCTGGTGCGGGATTAGCCCTTAGCCCCTGAAAGTGATACTATTAGCAAGGCCGCCCGCAAAGGCGGCCTTTGCCGTTTTAACCCCCATTTATCGGCGTCGGCGTAGCTTGCGCCCTCCGTTTCCCCACCTCGTTTTGCCTCGTCCGGCTTCCTGCTTATGTCCGATTCTTCCGCCGCTCAGTCCCGTATTCTCGCTCTCACCGAGCAGCTTGACCACCTCAATCACCAGTATTACCAGCTCGATATTTCGGAGGTTTCCGATCAGGAATTTGATGAGCTCCTGGCCGAGCTGCAAGCGCTGGAGAATCAACACCCGGATTTAGCTTTGGCCAACTCGCCCACCCGGCGCGTGGGCGGCACCATTACCCGGCAGTTTCCCACGGCCGAGCACCGCTACCCCATGCTCAGCCTGGGCAATACCTATTCGGAAGACGACCTGCGCGATTTCGACGAGCGCGTGCAGCGGGGGCTGGAAGGGGCGCCGTACGCCTACGTCTGCGAGCTCAAGATTGACGGCGTGGCTATGAGCCTGCGCTACGAGCACGGCCAGCTTACCCAGGGCGTCACGCGCGGCGACGGCACCCGGGGCGACGTGGTAACGGCCAACGTGCGCACCATTCGCACCCTGCCGCTGGCCCTGCGCCCGGGCCCCGATCGGCCCGAGGATTTCGAGGTGCGCGGCGAGGTATTTCTACCGCTGCCGGTTTTTGCCGAGCTCAATACCGAGCGCGAGCAAAACGGCGAAGCCCTGATGGCCAACCCCCGCAACGCCGCCAGCGGCACGCTCAAGCTGCAGAATTCGGCGCTGGTGGCGGCCCGCAAACTGCGGTTCTACGCGTATTCGCTGCTCACGCCGGGCCGGCATTTTGCCAGCCACAGCGCCGCGCTGGCGGCCCTGAGCGAGTACGGCCTGCCGGTTTCGGACACCTGGCGGCGCTGCACGACAATTGCCGAAGTGCTGGACTTCGTGCATCTGTGGAGCAAAAAACGCTTCGAGCTGTCCGTGGCAACGGACGGGATTGTGATCAAAGTCGACGATCTGCGCCAGCAGGACCAGTTGGGCTATACTGCCAAAAGTCCCCGCTGGGCCATTGCCTACAAATACCCGGCGGAAGGCGCCCGCACCCGGCTCAACGAAGTGATTTATAACGTTGGCCGGACCGGCGCCGTGACGCCGGTGGCGCTGCTCACGCCCGTGCCGCTGGCCGGCACGGTGGTGAAGCGCGCCACGCTGCACAACGCCAACCAGATCGAATCGCTCGATCTGCGCCTCGGCGACCTGGTTTTCGTGGAGAAGGGCGGGGAAATTATTCCCAAAATAACCGGAGTGGACCTGGCCGCCCGGCCGGTCGGCGCGGTGCCCATCCGTTTCCCGACCGAGTGCCCGGCCTGCGGCACGCCGTTGCTGCGGCCCGAGGGCGAAGTCCATTTCCGCTGCCCCAACGAGCGCGGCTGCCCGCCCCAGATCAAGGCCCGGCTGGAACATTATGTGTCGCGCAAGGCGCTTAATATCGACGGTTTAGGCGCTGAAACCGTAGGCCGGCTTTTTGATCTGGGCATCGTAACGACGCCCGCCGACATCTACGATCTAGCCGCCCGCCGGCCGGAGCTGGTGACGCTGGACCGCCTCGGTGAAAAAAGCATCGACAACCTGCTGGCCGGCATTGAGATGAGCAAGCAGGTGCCGTTTCCCCGGGTGCTTTTTGGCCTCGGCATTCGCTACGTGGGCGAAACGGTAGCCCAGAAACTGGCCGCGCACTACCGCACCATCGACGCGCTGCTGAACGCCTCGGCCGAGGAAATGGCCGTCGTGCCTGAGGTGGGCGGCGTCATTGCCGTCGGGGCCGCGTACTGGTTGCAGCAACCCGAGAACCGCGAGCTGCTCGAACGCCTGCGCCGGGCCGGCGTGCAATTGGCCGTGACCGGCGAGGCCCCGGTGCCGGCGTCCGACCGGCTGGCCGGGCTCACGTTCGTTATCTCCGGCGTCTTCGAGCAGCACAGCCGCGACGAGCTTCAGCAGCTCATCGTATCCAACGGCGGTAAAATCACGAGCTCAATCAGCAAAAAACTGAGCTACCTGGTGGCCGGCGACAATATGGGCCCCGCCAAGCGCGAGAAGGCCATGGGCTTTAAGGTACCAATCATTTCTGAAACCGACCTGCTGGCTCTGTTGCCGGTTGCCAGTGAAACGGCCGCACCGGCCGTTACATTCGTCGCGGCTGCGCCTGCCGCACCTGCCGAAACGGGGCCGGGCCGGCAGGGGTCACTATTTTAGAAGGATCGGTTTTAAGCGCAGCCAGGGCTTTTTGCTTAGAAGCTCCTGTTTGAATTAATAAAACGGTCATGCTTCGCTGCACTCTGCATGACGGACGTTGGTTGAGTAATAGAGCAATAGGGACCCCGTGCCAAAAATCACGTTTGTCAAGCTTCGCTGCGCGCTGCATGACTCGTTATTGTTAGTTGAGAAAAAGTCTACTTTCTGCTTCCGACTACTCGCCAATCGTTTTCCACTACCCGCCAATCGCTTCGTAGGTGCCGCCAGATACGTTGGAGGTACAAAGCCCTGCCTCCGCACCACAATCCTTCGACTAAAGCGCGAACCTTCGTTCCTAACGACAAACTGCTGGAGTTTAGCTGTACTGATAGCGGGCAACTGATGCCTTAAAACGACTGCACAATGCTATTGTGCAAGGTGCGGGGCGACCAGTAGCCGCTGGCGATGATGCGCCGGATGGTGAAGAGCGGGTCGTTCTGATCGCGCTTTTCGGCCAGGGAGAAGGCGGCCACGAAGCCGCGCTTTTTCAGCTCGGGGAAGGCTTGCGGGTTCCAGAGGCCGAAGGGATAGGCGAAATAATTGATCTTTTTGCCGGTGATTTCCTCCAGCGTTTTGGTGGGCTTGTCGATTTGCGTGACCCAGTCCTGTCCCTGGTATTTCTTCACGTTATGGTGGTCCCAGGTGTGGGAGCCGATGATGTTGCCTTCGTCGGAGAGCTGTTTTACTTGCGCTTTGCTCATGTAGTGGGGGCGGCCCAGGCTCACGGTCATCACGAAATACATGGCTTTGTAGCTGTATTTCGCCAGCTCGGGCCGGGCGATGGTGAACTGGTCGAGGTCGGTATCGTCGAAGGTGAGCATGATGGGCTTGCTCGGCAGCTTGGCGCCCGTGGTCATGTAGGCGAAAAGCTGATCGGGGAGAATGGCGTGGTAGCCCGAGTCGGCCAGCATCTTCATGTGGGCTTTGAAGGTGGCGATGGGCGTGATGTAATCCTTGGCGTTTTTGGAGTCGCGGGCCGTCCAGTCCCGGATCTGGTGGTAGCAGAGGATGGGCACCTGCGGCCGGGCCAGAATGGCGGCGGCATTGCCAGCCCGGGCCGCCGGAATGGTTTTCGGATCGGGCGCGGGCACGGCGTTGGCTTCGTCGGCGGCCGTGGCAGCGGTGCCGGCGGTGGGCGGCGCGGCAACGGTAGTCACGGTGGCCGCGCTGGTTGCAGCTTCACCGGTGGTGGCGGTTTTGGAGTCGCAGGCGGCCAGCGTGAGGGCTGCGAGCAGGAGAGAGGCGGAAGGGAGTTTCATGGGAGAGGAATTGCGTCGCACGCGGCAGCCGGGAAAGCGGCTGGAATAAATGAGAGCGGCGGCCGGCATCGGCGTGTCGGGCGCGTGCGACGCGCCCCTACCTTTACGCAAAACTAACCCCTAACCCCCGGCATGAACAACTCTGGTTTTAGTCTCTCCGCATTTCACGGGACGGGCGTGGCCCT
>JAYWCH010000329.1:0-5958 GCA_043780755.1 Hymenobacter sp. | reverse complement strand
GGCCTCGGTGCGAACCAAGACCAGCCCCAGCGCCCGCAGCAGCGCTACGAACTGCTGATAGGGGATTGACTTCACGACGGAAGCAGCTTACGACCCGCAAGCCTCGCAATCCTCCGGGTTATCCAGGGAGCAGCTCATGTCGCTTTGGTTCTGCTCGACCAGGGACATGGGCTCCAGGGTTTCGGCGGCCTGTTTTTCCACCGTGAACTTGATGGCGTCGGCGGCGGCTTTGGTGCGCAGGTAGTACATGCCCGTTTTCAGGCCGCGCTTCCAGGAGTGGAAGTGCATGCTGGTGAGCTTGCCGAAGTTCACATTTTGCACGTGCAGGTTCAGGCTCTGGCTCTGGCAGATGTAGGCGCCCCGGTCGGCGGCCAGGTCGATGATGCGGCGCTGCGAGATCTCCCACACCGTCTTGTAGAGGTCTTTGATGTGCTGCGGGATGCGGGCAATGCTCTGCACCGAGCCGTTGGCGGCGATGATTTCCTGCTTCATCTGCTCGTTCCACAGATTCAGGGCCACCAGATCCTTCAGCAGGTGCTTGTTGACCACCATGAACTCGCCGCTGAGCACGCGCCGCACGTAAATGTTGCTCGTGTAGGGCTCGAACGACTCGTTGTTGCCCAAAATCTGGGCGGTGCTGGCCGTGGGCATGGGCGCCACCAGCAGCGAGTTGCGCACGCCGTGCGTCACCACTTCGGTGCGCAGCGTCTCCCAGTCCCAGCGACCCGAGTCGGGTTTCACATCCCAGAGATCGAACTGGAACTTGCCCTGGCTCAGGGGCGAGCCGGGGAAGGTTTCGTAGGCCCCTTCCTTGATGGCGAGATCTTTCGAGGCCGTCATGGCAGCGAAGTAGATGGTTTCAAAGATGTCCTTGTTCAGGCCGGCGGCTTCGTCGCTCTCGAACGGCATGCGCAGGAGAATAAACGTGTCGGCCAGGCCCTGCACGCCCAACCCGATGGGGCGGTGGCGGAAGTTCGACTTCTGCGTTTCGGGCACCGGGTAGAAGTTCACGTCGATGACCTTGTTCAGGTTCACCGTGGCCTGATAGGTCACTTCGTACAGCTTGTCGTGGTCGAAGGTGACGTTGCCGGCCGCATCGGTCGCGAGGTAGCGGGGCAGCGCCAGCGAGGCCAGGTTGCAGACCGCGATCTCGTCCTTATCCGTGTACTCGATGATTTCCGTGCACAGGTTGCTCGACTTAATCGTGCCCAGGTTCTGCTGGTTCGACTTGCCGTTGGCGGCGTCCTTGAACAGCATGTAGGGCGTGCCCGTCTCAATCTGGCTTTCCATGATGGCAAACCACAGCTCCTGCGCCTTGATGGTGCGGCGGCCCCGGCCTTCCTTCTCGTAGAAATTATAGAGCTTCTCGAACTCCGGACCCCAGGCCGTGTCGAGGCCGGGGCACTCGTGGGGGCACATCAGGGTCCAGTCGCCGTTGGCTTCCACGCGCTTCATGAACAGGTCGGGCGTCCAGAGGGCGTAAAACAGGTCGCGGGCGCGCATTTCCTCCTTGCCGTGGTTTTTCTTCAGATCCAAAAAGTCGAAGATGTCGGCGTGCCAGGGCTCCAGATAGATGGCGAAAGCGCCCTTGCGCTTGCCCCCGCCCTGGTCCACGTAGCGGGCCGTGTCGTTGAACACCTTCAGCATGGGCACCAGGCCGTTGGAGTTGCCGTTAGTGCCTTTGATGTAGGAGCCCGTGGCCCGCACATTGCTCACCGACAGGCCAATACCGCCGGCGCTCTGCGAAATCAGGGCGCAGTTTTTCAGCGTGTCGTAAATGCCGTCGATGGAATCGTCCTTCATCGTCAGCAGGAAGCACGATGACATCTGCGGCTTCGGTGTGCCGGCGTTGAAGAGCGTGGGCGTGGCGTGCGTAAACCACCGCTCAGACATCAGGTTGTAGGTTTTGATGGCCGAGTCGATATCCTCCTTGTGGATACCCACCGACACCCGCATCAGCATGTGCTGGGGCCTCTCCACCACCTTGCCTTCGAGGCGCAGCAGGTAGCTCCGCTCCAGGGTTTTGAAGCCGAAGAAGTCGTAGTTGTAGTCGCGATCGTAGATGATGGCCGAGTCCAGCGTAGCGGCGTGCTTGTGAATAATCTCCCACACGTCCTTGGCCAGCAGCGAGGCGTTCTCCCCGTTCTTCGGATCCTCGTAGGTGTAGAGCCGCTTCATAGTGGAAGAGAACGACTTACTGGTCACCTTGTGCAGGTTGCTAACCGCGATGCGGGCCGCCAGAATGGCGTAGTCCGGGTGCCGAGTGGTGAGCGAAGCGGCCGTTTCGGCGGCAAGGTTATCGAGCTCCACGGTCGTCACACCGTCGTAGATGCCGTCGATTACCTTCTTGGCCACTTCAATGGGCGAGACAAAATCCATGTGCAGCCCGTAGCAGAGCTTCTCAATCCGCGCCGTGACTTTGTCAAATTTGACCGATTCGCGGCGGCCGTCGCGTTTAATTACTAGCATACCAGAGGTGGTTTGGTGTTGATTTTATGGACAGCCGGCGGCGGAAAGCGCGCAACGGCACGAACGGATAGCGGGGATGACGGCCAACGGCACCAGCCGGGGGCAATCAATCAGGGAAATTACCAGTTGGCGGCGGCGGGGACAAGGAAAAAATGCGGAAGTTTTCCACATGGGCGGAAAGCAGCCCGTCCGGCCCCTTTTCCCGCCGGCCCCGAACCGGGCGCGGCGCCCCGGACCAGTTGCGGCGCAAAAAGCCCGCCGCTGCCAGGGCAGGGCGGGCTTCATTGGTTATGAACGACTTCGCTTAGAAATCCTCGTCGAGCGAGAAGACGTTATCGGTCCGCTCACTCATCACGCCGGCTTTCTGGTATTCGGCCACGCGCTTCTCGAAGAAGTTCGTTTTGCCCTGCACCGAAATCATTTCCATGAAGTCGAAGGGGTTGGTGGTGTTGTAGATTTTGCCGCAGCCCAGGGCCACCAGCAGGCGGTCGGCCACGAACTCGATGTACTGCGACATCGTCTTGGCGTTCATGCCGATCAGGCTCACGGGCAGCGCCTCGGTCACAAACTCCTGCTCGATGCGCACGGCGTCAGCAATGATGCCCTGCACGTGGGCTTCGGGCAGCTTGTTTTCCAGGTAGCTGTAGAGCAGGCAGGCGAAGTCGCAGTGCAGGCCTTCATCGCGGGAGATCAGCTCATTGGAGAAGGTCAGGCCCGGCATCAGGCCGCGCTTCTTGAGCCAGAAAATGGAGCAGAACGAGCCGGAGAAAAAGATGCCTTCCACGGCGGCGAAGGCGATGAGGCGCTCGGCAAAGCTCTCGGAGTTGATCCACTTCAGGGCCCACTCGCCTTTCTTCTGCACAGCGGGTACCGTTTCGAGGGCGTTGAAGAGATAATCTTTCTCCTTGGGATCTTTGATATAGGTGTCAATCAGCAACGAATAGGTCTCGCTGTGAATATTTTCCATCATAATCTGGAAGCCGTAGAAGCAGCGCGCCTCGGGCATCTGGATTTCCTGCATGAAGTTGACGGCCAAATTCTCGTTCACGATGCCATCGGAGGCGGCGAAGAAGGCCAGCACGTGCTTGATGAAGTGCCGCTCGTTGTCGTTCAGGTTGTTCCAGTCCTTTTGATCCTGCGAGAGGTCAATTTCTTCGGCGGTCCAGAACGAGGCCTGCGACTTCTTGTAGAACTCCCACACCTCCGCATTCTGGATGGGGAAGAGGACGAAGCGGTTGGGGTTTTCGGCGAGGAGCGGCTCCATAATTTAGGGGAATTGGTGGCGGATTTTAGCGAGTCAGGTGGCTTGCAAACTGCCAGTATTGGGTAGATGTTTGCCCGGGACGCCAGAAATGCGGGGTGGTTTCCGACACCAAATATAACCCGGGCCCGGGAGCGGATTGCCACCGGCCCGGAGTTTTTTATTCACTTTTTTTGAACTAAGCACTAACTTTTTTGTGGCCGGCCACACTTTTTTTCGGCCCGTTATCCGCCAGCGCAACGGCCCGAACCGGACTCAAAATCAAGCGGTTTGGCCCCCACTTATCCACATTAAGCGTGTGGATAAACCGACTTGTCCCCAATTTTTGGCATATCGGCCCCGAATTGCGCATTTTATTAATCCGCCCTTAATCTGCCGTTCATCTGCCTCCAGGGCGTTTTCCCGCCTTTGAGGCGGGCCAGCCAATGACGATTAACCTCTTAGGCTTGGATATGCAAGAAGCAAGTTGTACTTTTGCCTTCCCATTTCAGAAAAACCCGCGAAAGCTGATGTACGCAATTGTCACCATAGCTGGCCAGCAGACCAAGGTTGAGGCCAACAAATTCGTTTACGCTCACAAACTGGCCGGTAACGTCGGTGACATCGTAACGCTGGGCAACGCCCTGCTGACCGATGACAACGGCACGGTCACCATTGGCGCCCCCGAATTGAACGTAGCCGTAACCGGCACCATCCTCGCCCACGTCAAGGGTGATAAAGTGCTCATCTTCAAAAAGAAACGCCGCAAGGGCTACCAGAAGATGAACGGTCACCGCCAGTCGTTCACCAAAGTAATGATCAACAGCATCGGTTAAGTTGACGCCCGGTTCCGAATACCTTTGCAGCCTGGCTGCTGAGGCGTTAGGAGCTGATAATCAACCCTGATAACTGCCAACTACAAACAGATAATTATCCCATGGCTCACAAGAAAGGTGTCGGCTCATCGAACAACGGCCGCGAATCGCATTCCAAACGTCTCGGCGTGAAAATTTTCGGTGGCCAGGCCCTGGTAGCCGGTAATATCATCGTGCGTCAGCGCGGCACCAAGCACCACGCCGGCGAGAACGTAGGCATGGGCAAGGACCACACGCTGTTCGCCCTGGTGGACGGCGAAGTGCAGTTCCGCAAGGGCCGCAAAGACCGGTCGTTCGTGACCGTGCTTCCCCGCGAAGTATTCTCGGTACCAGCTTAACTGCTGCCTACTCCGATTTGAAAAAGGCTGCCCCGCAAGAGGCAGCCTTTTTAGCGTCGTCCCATTCGTACTTATTGGCGTCGTAGCAGATCCAACCGGAAGATTACGGCGTCGGTGGTTCGTTCAGGCGGTAGAGAACGGGCTTGCTGGGGCTGGCATCGAGCTCCAGGCTGGTGATCTGGAGGTTGAGCAGGTAGAGGCCGTCGGGCACTTCATCCGGCACAAAAATCAACTCTGTGATGGTAGCATCGGCCCGGGGCTGGGCGGGATAACGCCAGAACGCATGGTGCGCCAACAGCTGCCCGGCATCTTCCTCGCGGTCCACGCTGGGTAGGTCGAGCAGAAAATGCTCGACGTTTTGGTCAACCAGAAATTGCGCCAGCGCCGGCTCGATGTAGGTGGGATTAGTACCTGAATACTGCCGGGTGCGCTTGGCCGGCGCATTGGGCAGCGTGCGCAGGACGAGGGCGGGCGGCAGGGGCTCCCCGGGCGCGGATTCCGGCGGCCGGGTGGCAGCCAGGGCGGCCTGCACGTCCGCCAGCCGCACGACCAGGTCGCCGTTGGGCTGCGGGCGCGGGGCCACGCTCACCAACCGGGCCACGAACAGGAAGCGCCGCAGGCACCGATTGAGCGTCACGCCGGGCTCGGGCGAGATATGGCCGTAGCACTCGGTGTGCGTGCCGTTGCCGTGGGGCGTGAGGTGAATGCGCTGGTAGTTGGTGCTGCCACCCAGCGCCACACTTCCGACGAAGCTGCCCACGCGAATGGTATCAAACTGTACGGGCTCAGCCCAAAAGCAGTTTACCTGATCCGCCCCGGGCGCCAGCGGCAAAGACACATCAATCGGCGCGGCGGGGTCGTAGGCGTAGACGCGGCCGGCGTGGGGGAAAGTTGGATACAATTAACAATCAGCTATTAAGAGTGAATCCGTAACCTATTCCGTAGCCGTCATTTACGCTGCCTGCTATGAATCGACCCGGACAAAGACGCCTTCGAGGTAGAAGATATTATGCGGTTGCGGGTCGTCGGGACCGTC
>JAYWCH010000328.1:0-1710 GCA_043780755.1 Hymenobacter sp. | reverse complement strand
CAACCGGGAAATACCGGAGTTTTCAACGTTGGGCAGGACCAGAATTCGGGCAGAATAATGATTCTCCATTGGCCTGAAACTGGCTCTTTGGGAAGGAATCAGTTATTTTGCTGGGTAATAATTTTAGCAAAGGTCCGGCGCATACCGTGCCGGATGTTCGTCAATCAGTCATCAAATTGTTACCGAATTGCGTCACTTCAATTCAGGCGGAAACCGCTTCAGTCCTATTATCAATTACTTCTTCCTCGCCCCGTGACGGTTGTTCCTGGGTGCGGAAAAAGACGAAGGCGGCGCCCGCCGTGGCCGCCGCAATCAGCGCCAGCGCCAGGAAGGCCCGGCCCCAGCCCAGGTGCTCGGCCAGCGCCCCGGTGAGCCACAGCGCCAGCGTGCCGCCCACGTAGCCCACGGCATCGATCAGCCCGGCCGCGGTGGCCGCTCCCTGCCGTCCGCCGGCATCGAGCGCCATGGCGCCGGCCAGAAACGAGTACGGCCCCAGCAGCAGCAGGCCCGTGAGCGCGATGAGCAGCAGGGGCAGGCCAGCCCCGCCCGCCGGCTGGGTCATGAGCAGGAGCACGGGCACCAGCAGTACGCAGGCCGCCAGAATGAGCACCCCGCGCTGCCCGCGCAGCCAGGTATCGGAGAGGTAGCCCGCGCCGAGAATCGACACCATCCCAAACAGCGGATACAGCGCGCTGCACTGTGAGGCCGTGCTTTCCGAAAGATGGGCCGCCTCCACCAAGTAAGTGGGGATCCAAAAGCTAAACGCTTCGCGCAGGGCCGTGAGACCGAACGACAAAACCAGCATCAGCAGAAAAGCCGGGCTGCGGAAATAAGGCCGCAGCAGCGTGCCCAGCGAAACGGGCGGCCCGGCCCCCGCATCGGGCCCGGCAAACAGGCTGGCCGGACTCGCCGCCGGCGCGGGCAGCCCCACGCTCTCCGGCGTGCTTTTCAGGCTGAACCAGTTGATTAGCGCCACGGCGGCCAGCACGCCCGCCGCTGCCATAAACAGCCCCCGCCAGCCCAGGCCCAGGGTCAGTAATTGCCCCAGCAGCAGCTTGGCCACGATATCGCCAAAGAGATAGCTCAGGCTGAGCAAGCCCATGATTTTGCCGTAGGATTGGTAGGAAAACCAGTTGGCCGTGGTCTTCACCAGCCCGGCCCAGCCCATGGACTGCACCAGCCGGTTGACGGCCCAGGCCCCAAAAAACACGCCCAGCCCCTGCCCGAGCCCAAATACGACCGTGGACGCAACTGCGCCCACCATGCCGAGCAGGAAAATCTTCTTCCCGCCGAGGTAGTCGCCCAGCACCCCGTTCACAACCTTGCCCGCCGCGTAGCACAGCACGCCCACCGAGGCAATCTGCCCCAGCACTTCCTTATTCAGCCCCCGCCCGCCAAACTCGCGGATGAGCAGCGGCGCGGCGATGGCCAGATTAGAGCGACACACATAATATGCGCTGTAGCCGACAAACAGACTCAGGCCCGTGCGCAGCTGCCAGCGCTTCAGGGATGGGGAAGGGCACGTGAGCGGGACAGGCATGGCGGCAGGACTTACAAGGAAAGCGGGATTTCCCCGGAGCCCCGGGGAGTACCGACTCCCGCCGCCCAGCGCGCAAGTCGGGACAGGGAAAGTCAGCTTTTTCGCCTGTAAAATTATCCTGGGCCCACCCCCGGGATATTACCCTCTGGTTGTTAGTTTGTTATTAAACG
>JAYWCH010000327.1:0-1721 GCA_043780755.1 Hymenobacter sp. | reverse complement strand
AGCGAGTGATCGGCTAGAACCGGCGCGGCGCAATCGGCCACGGCCGCGTACAGCGCCCGCGTGCTGGCCGCCCAGGTGTGGCTGCGGGCGAAAGCAATGCGGTCGGCGACCGGAACGGGGCCGGCTTCGGCCAGCGCTTTTTCCAGCAGGGGCAGCCACTCGGCCGGACCGTGGCCGAGGTAGGTGTAAGGAGCGAACATGGCCATGGCCCGGGTGCGGGTGGCCACCACGGGCCGGCCCATGGCGAGGTATTCGTCCACTTTAAGCGGGTAGTTTCCCGTGGTTATATCATTGATAAGCTGGGGGTTGAGGCACACGTCGAAGTGGTGCAGGTAGGCCGGCAGCTCGTCGGGGGCTTTGTTGCCGGGGAAGTAGACGTTGGGCAGCCCGTGCAGGGCGCTGGCGGCGAAGGCTTCGTCCTGCGGCCCCACCAGCACCAAGCTCCACTGCGGGCGCTGACGGGCGATGGCCAGCAGCAGGGCCTCATCGAGCCGCAGGGCGGTGAGGTAGCCGGTGAAACCCAGGCGCGGCCGGGGCACGGCCGCCAGATCGGCGGGTTCGGGGTGCGCAGCGGCGGACTGGTAGCGGGTCAGCACGCAGCCCTGGCCGATGTCGTAGCTGCGGGGCGTGTGGCGCAGGGCGTAGTCACGCAGGTGGGCCGAGTTGGTGACCACCACATCGGCCCGCCGGAGCAGGCCGGCTTCGGCCGCCGGGCCGTGCCGCCGGAAGTAGGGCACGGTAATCATGTAGTCGCGCAGGTAGTAGATGAAACGCTGCGGCCGCAGCAGGCGGGGCAGCTCCAGGCCCTGAAAAATCAGGCCGTCCAGCAATAAGGAGTAGGAGTCGAACCCCAGTGCCCGGGTGGCCCGGCGAATGCTGCGGGCCAACAGCCAGCTATTGAGCCGGTTGAGGGCATTGAACACGCGACCCGCCGCCAGCCAGTTGATGGACAAGCCCACGATATCGGGCGTGCTCACCCAGAGGTTGGGCGCCACTGGTTCGGGCGGACGCGGGGTCAGCACCTGACGCAGCCGCGCCCGTGTGGCGGGCGTGCGGAAAGTGCGCAACAACGTATTAAGGTCCAGCGGAAGGTCCAGGTACAAGACCCGGTTTTGCTGGCTCAGCTCCCGGGCCAGGTTGCGGGCATTGGTATCAATCCCCGACTCCCAGCTTTGCTGGCAAAGCATGACAATATTCTGATTTTGCATGGGACCGGGGATAAGAGGGAGCGCTAGCGGCGGGCCGGAGCCCGCAGGCCCCGGCGCACGCCAATAAGCAAGCTGATCAACGCCGGTAGCAGAATGATTTCCCAGGGCATGAGCAGCGTTGATTTAGGAGTGAAGCGGGTTTATTAATTTGGTTAATCAGGACGATTGGGGGGACAGGAACTGGTTCGCGTGCACGTCCCGGCCGTGGAGGTGCCAGGCCAGGCCGCGCCAGAGGGCGCGCAGGTGGGGCCACTCGCGCCGCCAGGCGTAGCGCAGGCTGTGGGTGGGCACGGCCACGGCCAGAAAAAACAGGCAGCCGCTCCAGAACCGACCGCCCCGGGTGTTGCGCCGGATGAAGAGCAGGCGGTTGCGGTGCAGGTAGTAAGTGCGCAGCACCGAGCCCTGCCCCACCGATACCGACTCCTTGTGGTAGACCGTGGCGCCAGCTTCGTAGTAGCACTGGTAGCCGAGGCGCTTGATCATTTCGCCCCAGTCAAGCTCCTCATAGTAAAG
>JAYWCH010000326.1:0-3845 GCA_043780755.1 Hymenobacter sp. | reverse complement strand
AAGCGGTAGTTGCGCACTTCTGCGCTGGTCGGGAACAGGTTGCGCTCGCCCTTACCGAAGCGCAGCAGCTGCAGGTCCATCGCGGCGCGCAGCTCCCGGGCTTTCTCCTCCGTTTCGGCGCAAAGGACGAATACGGCCACATTAGCCAGCGGCGCGGCCAGCTCGGCCGAAGGCCGGAACCGCTCGCGGTAGGCGCGCACGGCGGCCGGACCACCCCGCCCATTGATAAACTGCGCAAAAGAAAACGCCATGCCCAGGTGCGCCGCAAACAAGCCACTCTGACCGCTCGAGCTCAACAGCCAGAGCTCCGGCGCGGTGGGGGCCTGGGGGGCGGCCATCACGCGCTCATGAATGGTGTCGGGCACTTTTTCGTCGCGCAGGTAGGCTTGCAGATCCAGCAGCTGCTCCACAAAATCCTGCTCGTTGAACTGATTGGCGGGGTTGAGGGCGTGGGCCGTGAGGCGGTCGCCGCCCGGCGCCCGGCCCATGCCCAGGTCGATGCGACCGGGGAAAAGCGTTTCGAGCATCCGGAAATTTTCGGCCACTTTCAGAGCGCTGTAGTGGGGCAGCATCACCCCGCCCGAGCCGAGACGAATGTGCCGGGTCTGACTGCCCAGATGGGCAATGAGCACCTCCGGCGAGGAACCGGCCAACGTGCTGGTATTGTGATGTTCCGACACCCAGAACCGGGAGTAACCCAGGCGCTCGGCCAGCTGGGCCAGCTCCACAGTCTCGAGGATGGCCTGCCGCGCCGTCGTCCCCGGCCGGATGGGGGATTGGTCGAGCACGTTGAGACGAATGGCGGGGGAAGGAATCATATTTTTTTGCATGAAAGAGAGTAGCTTGCCCAAACCGTTGACGGGGCAATCCGGTTCGACGGACCAGTAAGGCGAGCTACGGGACGGGTCAGGGACGCAACTATTCGCCGGCATCAAGCAATAAGCATTCTGTTTTAATCTATTTACCAGCCATGAGCAACTCCCCACTTGTTACCCTATCGGTGGCCGATGGCACCGCAATGCGGGCCTACACCGCTTTCCCCCCCAGTACCGGCCCGGTGCCCGGCATTATTCTGTTGCAGGAGGCTTTTGGGGTGAATGCGCACATCCGCAGCGTGGCCGACCGGCTGGCCCAGGCGGGCTACGCCGTGATTGCACCGGAGCTTTTTCACCGCACGGCCGCGCCGGGCCAGGAATACGCATACTCGGATTTTGTCGGGGCCATGCCGCACTTCGGCGCCATCAACCCGACGGATCTGACGGCCGATCTGCAGGCGTCCTTCGCCTGGCTGCAGGCACAAACGCTGGTCAAGGCGGATAAAATCGGCAGCATCGGTTTCTGCCTGGGCGGGCGCGTGTCGTTCCTGGCCAATGCCGTGCTGCCGCTGGCAGCGGCCGTGTCCTATTACGGTGGCGGCACCCACCTGCTGAAAGACCGGGCCGCCGACCTGCACGCTACCCACTTGTTTTTTTGGGGTGGTCAGGATGAGCACATCAGCAAAGAAGATGTGACCGCCGTAACGGACGCCGTATCGGCCGCCGGCAAACCCTTCATCAATACCGTCATTTCCTACGCCGACCACGGTTTCCACTGCGACGAGCGGGCGAGCTACCACCCCGAGGCCGCCAAAGAAGCCTGGGCCCTCACCCTGGCCTTCTTCCAGGAGAAGCTGGGCGCAGAATAAATTTTTTATGCATGAATAATAGCTCGTTGTGCGGCGCACAACCGGCTATTATCATTCCCGCCCGACGATCAGCCCGCCGCTACAGCGGCTACGGGCACCGCCGCCGACTGGCGCCCCAGGTACTGCGCCATGCTGCTGGCAATAATAATCTGCAGGGCGTGGTAGAGCATGAGCGGGAGTAGAATCAACCCCGTGGCGGCGCTGGCCGGAAAAAGCAGGCTGGCCATGACGCTGCCGTGCACCAGCGACTTCTTGGAGCCGCAGAATACGGCCACAATCTGATCGGCCCGCGAGAAATTTAGCACCCGACTCAGCCCCCAGATAATGCCAAAAACCAACAGATACAGCGCCACCATACCGGCGCCGAGCTTGAAAATATCCACCGGACGGTACCGGCTGAAAATCCCTTCGGCAAATGAATCGCAAAAAGCCGTGAACACAATGAGTAGGATGATAACCTGATCGAAGACGCGCAGGCGGCCCAGGTTGCGCTCGGCAAAGGCGCTAAAGCGGGAGTTGAGCAGCACCCCCGCTCCCACCGGCAGCACCACCTGCCAGAGCAATTGTACCGCAAGGCCCCAGAGGTGACTGCTATCGGCGCTGGTGTGCAAAAATACGCTGGTGAGCAGCGGAGTGAGCACAATGCCAAGCAGGCTGGAAATGCTGGCGTTGAAAATCGCCGCCGGCAGGTTGCCCCCCGCAATACTCACCATGACCACCGAAGTGGAAACGGTGCTCGGCAGCGCGCAGAGAAAAAAGATGCTGGCCCAGAGCATCTCCCCCCCGGCCGCGCCAAAAAAAGGCCGCATCAGCAGCGCCAGGGCGGGAAACAGCCCGAACGTGGCCAGCTGCACAAGGCTGTGCAGCCGCCAGTTGCGCATGCCGGCCCGCAGCTTACCGAGGCTCAGCTTCAGGCCGTAGAAGAAAAACACCAGTGCCACCCCGACGGTCGTAATCAGCTTCCACGGCACGGGGCTGGTGCTGCTGCCCAGGCCGGGCTGCCAGTACGCTAGCGCCACCACGGCAATCAACGCCAGCAAAAACCAGTCGAGCCCGGCCCGCGCCAGGAGGACGGTCAGACGATTGGGGACGGGAACGGGAAGGGGCATCGTAAAAAAATAGATGAATGTGTCTCTTAAATGAAGCTGTTTGATCCTAAACCTTACAAGCTACTCAGGAAATCAAGCTGCTCAAGGAATCAAGACGTTTGTCAACCTGAGCATTCCGTGATTCAAGCGGCGACGAAGGACCTTATCACGGCTGATTAATGACCGCTCCGACGTGATAAGGTCCTTCGCAAGCGGACGCCAGATAAGGATGAAAAACGTGCTAAGTGCCTATCCGAATAGGTATCCGTCATGTAGAGCGCAGTGAAGCATCTCGCGTGGACGAGTAATCATCTGCGTTCAACAAAAGAGTTACTCGTCCACGCGAGATGCTTCGCTGCGCTCTGCATGACCGTTCGTGATTTCCTGTTCGGATAGGCTGTAAGTGCTTGCACAAAAGTAAACGAGGTGCGGGCGTCATGCTCATCTAATGTCATGCTCATCGGGCGTCCGCTTGTCGAAGCATTCCTACCGCTTCATTGAACGGCCCTGACAAAGCGGTAGAGATGCTTCGACAAGCGGACGCCCGATGAGCATGACACTATCAGCATGACCCGAGATGAGCATGACGCCGTTTGATCGCACAATTTATCTAAAACAACCAAGTAGATGACAAACGTACCAGATGACAAACGGAGTAAAAGGCGACTTCCCGAATAGCATCATTTATTCCAGGTACAGGCGCAAGGAGGAGCGGCCAAAAAAAGCGCCCGACTCTCGGAATCGGACGCGGCAGATTATTGGTTACTGCCCAGGCCGGGCGGCGGTGTGCCCTGGACGCCCTGCGAGTTGGGCACGCCCATTTTTTCTTCCCGCTTGCGCTGGTATTTGTCGAACTGCGCGGGAGCCAGCACGTCTTTGAGGGCTTCGAGGCGCGAGCGGCCGATGGTTTCGATAGCACCGGCCAGCTTGCGCGGATCAGTGCGGTAGCGCACGTGCGCCGACTCGACATTATCGACCCCGCGCCGGTTGATGAGACGCACTTTCTCGGTTTGCGCCGGCGAGAGGGCCAGGTTTTTTTGCATGTTGGCCGTCAGGGCGTTGGCCTTGGCGTC
>JAYWCH010000325.1:0-3689 GCA_043780755.1 Hymenobacter sp. | reverse complement strand
GGCATGGCCGGATCGGTGTAAAACTTGCTGTCGTTGATTCGCGAGCCGATGGGTACGTTCAGCGAGCCGCCGACCTGGAAGTAGACGCGGGTAGCGGGCGCAATTTCATTGGTGAAAAGTTTGACCGTGAGCGGAACCTCAAGGTACTGCATGCTAACCTTTTGCGTGACTGTGAAAGGCTGGCCGGTTACGCCGCCCGAAAGGTCGGTGTAGGAAATGGTGCCGCCTTTGCCCGTGAGCAGCAGACCGGTACTAAAAGCGTAGTTTTCTCCGAAGAAATAATCGACGACCAGGCCGCCGCCGAAGCCAAAATGACTGCCGTCACTGCTGAAGGAATGGTCGTTGGGCGACTCGGCGCGCAGGCTGGTGATGGAGGGCGATATTTTCAGACCGATTTCGAACTGGGCCGAAGCCGTGCTAATGGTGGCCGCGAGGACCAGAATGGCGAGCAATATTTTTTTCATAGGATGTAGAATGGCCCCGTGACGTACGGCGAATACCGTCCGCTGGTGGGTTTTGGTTAATTTTACCCGAAAGTAACGAGCGTGGATAACAATAATTTTGCCTGGCGGCGCTGGCTGCCCCTGTTTTTAGGATTGAGCCTCGGATTGGGCGCTTGCAAAAAAGGTCCGGCCGCTGGCTGCCGACCTGATATTGCGGCCCATGCGCCGGCCGTGCGCGTGCGGATGCAGCACCTGGAAACGCCCTTTTTCAAGCTAAAAACCCCGGCCGATGCCCGGCAGTTTATGGCGGCGAACCCGGCCTTTGCCCGCTATTACCTGCAGCGCCAGCCCGCCAATGAGCAGGAGCTGGCCAATGGCCTGACCCAGATGGCGACCAATGCCGCCCTGCAAAAAGTAGCCCGCGAAACGGCCGCCGCTTTCCCGGATTCGGCCGCGCTCACCCGCAACCTGGGGGAGATGTTCCGGCGGGTGCATTATTACTTTCCCGATTTTCGGGTGCCGCCGGCGGTAACGTACGTGAGCGGGTTCTTGAGCAAGGATATCTATGTGAATGACAGTCTGCTGGTGCTCAGTCTGGACTGGTTTATTGGTCCTAAAGCCAGTAAGCAACCCGACTTGCCGCAGTACATGCTGCGCCGCTACACGCCGTCCGGCCTGCTGCCCATGCTGGCCCAGAACGTATCGAGCAAGTATAACCGTCACGAGCTGACGGCCAACTCCATGCTCGACGCCATGGTGCACCAGGGCAAAGCCCTTTATTTCGCTAGTCTGGTGCTGCCTTGCGCGCCCGATTCGCTGCTGCTGGGCTACACCAAACGCGAGATGGTGGGTCTGGAAGCCAACGAAGCCAAAGTATGGGGCCACTTTCTGGAGCAGAAGCTGCTCTACGCCACGGCCCCGTTCCTGCTCCAGAAATACGTGGGCGAGCGCCCCAACGTGCCCGAAATCGATAAAACCTGCCCTGGTCGGGTGGGGCAGTGGGTGGGCCTGCAAATCGTGCGCAAGTACGCGGCCGAACATCCCGAAGTGAGCCTGGCCCGGCTGATGGCCGAAAAAGACGCGCAGCACCTGCTCAACGAGTCGCACTACCGTCCCAGGCGGCCGCAGTAAGGTCGGCGGGCTTTCTTGACTTTATGCACATCGCCGTTTTCAGTCAGTACCATACCAATCCGGACTGCCCGGCCACCAGCCGGCATTACACGCTGCTGGCGCACATCGCCAAAACGCACCGGGTGACTTTGCTGACTACGCCCGCCTGGCAACCCCAGCGGCTGACCCGGGAATTTCCCTGGGTGCCGCCCGGCGTGGAAATCCGCGAGGCCCGCGTGGCTTATGATAACAAGATGGGGCCGGTGCGTCGGGCGCTGGCTTTCGCGCACTACGCCGCCTGGGCGGTGCGCGAAGGGCTGCGCATCGACCGGCCGGACGTGATCTGGGGGATCAGCACGCCGCTGACGGCCGCTTGGGCGGCGGCCCGGGTGGCGCGGTGGCGGCGGGTGCCGTGGGTATTCGAAGTGCAGGACTTGTGGCCGGCGTTTCCCATTGCGATGGGGGCAGTGCCCACGCTTCTGGCCCGGCAGCAGCTCTATCGGCTCGAAAAACGGCTCTACCAAAGTGCCCGGCACATCGTGCCGCTCTCGCCCGACATGACGCGCTACGTGACGGACCTGGGCATTGTCCCCGAAAAAGTAACGACGATTCTCAACGGGACGGACCTGGAGATGGCCGCCCGGGCAACGCCCGCAGCGGTGGCCCGGCTGCGGCAGGAACAAGGCCTGGCTGGTCAGCGGGTGATTTTATACGCCGGCACCTTCGGCCGGGCCAATGACATTCCGGCCTTAGTAGCCGCCGCTGAGGCATTGGCCGCCCAGGAGTCGGGGGTGACGTGGTTGTTTCTCGGGCACGGCTTTTACGAGCCGCTGATTGCGGCGGCGGCGGCCCGCTGGCCTGGCTGCATCCGGTTGGTGGGCGGGCAGGCGCGGCACGAGGTATTTCGCTGGTTTGCGCTGGCGGATATTTCGGTGGTTTCGTTTCTGGAGTTGACGGTGCTGGATTCTAATTCGCCGGCCAAGCTCTATGATTCGCTGGTGGTTGGCACGCCGGTCATTGTCACCAATCGGGGCTGGACCAAGGAGCTGGTTGAGCAATACGGCTGCGGCTGGTACGTGCCGGCGGGCGCGCTGGCCGAGCAGCTACAGGGGCTGTTGGCGCAGCCCGAAGTGTTGGCCGCTGCCGGCGCTCGCGGCCGGCGCCTGGCGTTGGAATCATTTGACCGGCAGCAGTTAGCGGCGCAGATGCAGCTGCTGCTGGAAGCGGCGGGCAGGGAGTAAGGCCCGCATATTACGCCGGGCGTTGCTCCGGCGGCGGGGCAGGAAGCTGTAGCGGCTTTGGAAACTGTCGTTTTCAGGCTGGCGGATAGTTTGGGGCGTAGCGTCTTGGGTGGATGACTAAACTAATCGTTGTCATTGTTTTGATTACTTGTCCACGCGGGATGCTTCGCTACGCTCTGCATGACGCCTATTTGGATAAGCCCTAAGTGGTTTTTCAGTAAGTCGTTTTTTAGAACGTTTGTCATCCTGAGCATTCCGCGAATCAAGCGGCGATGAAGGACCTGATCACGCCTGATTAATGACCCTTCAGCCGTGATCAGGTCCTTCGCGCCGCTCAGGGTGACAAAATTTTCGATTTCCTAAACAGCCGCTAAGCAGTCGGGATGGGCACGTAGGCCAGCGCCTTGTCAAAGTTCTTGGCGAAATAGGCGCAGCTGGGGGCCAGCGGGCAGGTGCCGCACTTGGGCGTGCGGGCCACGCAGACGTAGCGGCCGTGCAGAATCAGCCAGTGGTGGGCTTTGGCGATGTGCTCCTTGGGGATGTAGCGGACCAGTCCTTTTTCCACGGCCAGGGGAGTGGTGGCGGTTTTGGGTACGAGGCCCAGGCGGTGCGATACTCGGAATACGTGCGTATCGACGGCCATGGCCGGCTGGTTGTAGATGACGGAAACGACCACGTTGGCCGTTTTGCGGCCCACGCCGGGCAGGCGCTGCAACTCGTCGATCTGGCTCGGGATTTCGCCCGCGAATTCTTCGGTGATCATGCGGCCCAGGCCGGCGAGGTGTTTGGCCTTGTTGTTCGGGTACGAAACGCTGCGGATGAAGGGGAAAATATCATCCGATGTCGCCGCGCCGAGGTGGGCGGCGGTGGGGAAGGCGGTCAGCAGCGCGGGCAT
>JAYWCH010000324.1:0-9600 GCA_043780755.1 Hymenobacter sp. | reverse complement strand
GAGCGTAGAACCAGACCTTGGGGCGGCGCAGTCTGGCCCTACTAAACTCGCTACGCGCTAAAGCGCATTGACGAGTTTTGTCAGCTTGCTTTTGTTGTTAGCAGCTTTATTTTTATGGATGATGTTCTTCTTGGCCAAACGGTCCAACATCGACGTTACTTTGATCAGCAGCACCTGGGCGGCCGATTTATCGGTGGCTTCGCGCAAACGCTTGATGGCGGTGCGGGTAGATTTATGCTGGTAACGGTTCAACACGCGCTTGGCTTCGTTGCTGCGGATGCGTTTGAGGGCCGACTTATGGTTTGCCATGAGTTGGAATTATTGGGGAGCGTTAAAGCTGTGAATTCTCTGTTTGGGTGGGCAAAGGTACGCACTCGAGCGGCATAATCAAACCCCGCGGATAAAAAGATTCCGTAATGCTTCTCTGGGGATGAAAATAAATTTTGTACTTACCAAAGTTAGCGCCACCAGAAATTAAGAGCGAACTTTACCAAACCCGCTATCCGATTTTATTCCCCCTAATTATTTATTCTATTATTAACCATTACTTTATCTATTGTTTTTTATGCCGCTCGTAACCGAATCCCGCTATCAGCCGCCGTTTTATCTGTTCAACGGTCACCTGCAAACGATTGTACCCAGCCTGTGGCGCACGGTACCCGAAGTAGCCTACCAACGCGAGCGCCTGGAGCTGGCCGATGGCGATTTTCTGAACCTGGACTGGAGCCGCTGCCCCGCCCGCCCGCCCGTAACGGCCCTGGCCATCGTTTCCCACGGCCTCGAAGGCGATGCTTCGCGGCCCTACATGCGCGGCATGGTGCGCAGCCTCAACCGCGCCGGTCTGGATGCACTGGCCTGGAACTACCGCAGCTGCGGCGGGGAAATGAACCGCCTGCTCCGCTCTTACCACCTCGGCGATACCGACGATCTGGATCTGGTGCTGCGCCACGCGCTGGCCACCGGCCGCTACGAGCGGGTTTACCTCGTCGGCTTCAGCGCCGGCGGCAACGTGACGCTGAAATACCTGGGCGAAAATCCGGCGCGCGTGCCGCCGGAGGTAAAACGGGCCGCCGTTTTTTCGGTACCGACTGATTTGGAAGCCAGCTCCATTCACATTGGGCGGTTGCAAAATCAGGTGTACCTGCGGCGTTTTTTGAAGTCGCTCCGGCTCAAAGTGCGGGCCAAAGCCGAGCTGCTGCCGGGCCAGGTCGACCTAACGGGTATTGAGGAGCTGCGCAATTTCCAGGAATTCGACAGCCGCTACACCGCGCCCATGCACGGCTTCGATTCGGCCGCGGCCTACTATCAGTACGCCAGCTCCGGACGCTATCTCATGGGTATTCAAATCCCTACGCTACTGGTGAATGCCCAGAACGACCCCTTTCTGCCAACCTCCTGCTTCCCCTGCGAAGTAGCGGCCCAATCGCCCTGGCTGTTTCTGGAAACCCCGGAGGACGGCGGCCACGTGGGCTTCCCCGAAGGCGCCCCCGATGGCCTTTACTACTCGGAGCGGCGCGCCGTGGAGTTTCTCACAGACTGAGAACGCCCGATTTAAAGCGGCGGACCATACCAGCTAAAGTCTTCTTTGACAGGCTGATATTACTTCGCCGGCACGAAGATCACCTTCTTCGTTTCGAAGAATTCCTCGCTGAAATACTCGCTCAGATCCGTCACCCGGGTTTTCAGGCCGGATTCGGCGATTTCTTCGGCCAGATCGCCGCCCTTCAGGCAGTAGAGGCCGGAACCGGCGGCGCCCTGCGCCTTAAACCGATGCGCCACCCAGGGATGGAACGCGGCCAGCCGCGCCACGGCCCGGCTCACGACGAAATCGTACTTGGTGCGCAGGTTTTCGGCCCGGATGTGCTCGGCCGTCACGTTGGGAAGGCCCAGGGCGGCAGCCATGAACTGCACGGCCCGGATTTTCTTGCCAATGCTATCTACGAGGTGAAAATGCACGTCGGGGAAAAGAATGGCCAGCGGCAGGCCGGGCAGGCCGCCGCCGGTGCCCACGTCGAGCACGGAGCTGCCTTTGGGAAACTGAATGACTTTGGCCAGCCCCAGCGAGTGCAATAAATGGCGCTCGGTAAAATTCTCCATGTCGGGCCGCGAAACCAGGTTAATAGCTTCGTTGGTGGCCCGGAACTCGACCTCAAGCTGCTTAAAAAGCTGGAGCTGCGGGACGGTGAGCGCGGGAAAGTAGTGCTTGAGAAGGTTCATAGGTGCAAAGGTGCACGTCCAAACGGCTCCATACCGCATCGGCCTCGGTCAGCGATTGTAAATCCGGGGGTTGATTCCAGGTAAATGCAACTGCCGATTCGCCCGCTTTTATAAGTTTCCTTCAACCTGGCGGCCATTTGCCAGATCCTGGAAAGCCAGCCCGGCGACCTGCTCGAACACCGCCCCGACTGATCTCCAAAACAGCAACCAGGACTGAAGTGTCCGGCGAACTGATCAGCCACAAAAAGCCCCGACGAGCGGGGCTTTTTTGTGGCTTAAATAATCTGCTTGGTGTGCTTCACCATGTCATAGAGCAGCTCGCGGGCGCGGTGGAGCTGGGCTTTCACGGTCCCAAGGGGCGCTTTGAGCTCGGTGGCGATTTCCTCGTAGCTCAGCTCGTCGAAGTAGCGCAGGGAAACCAGGCGCTGGTACTTATCGGGCAGCCGCGACACGACGTGGCGCATGATCTCGATCTTTTGGTTGCGCATGGCGTGCTCCGCCGGGTTCAGGTCATTGTCGCGGAAATCGATGGTGATTTCATCCCCGTTGTCTACTTTAATTGCGGAATCAATAGACATGGTTTTTATTTTATTCTTGCGAATAAAATCGATGCAGTTATTGGTCGCGATGCGGAAGAGCCAGGTACTAAAGGCGTACTCGGGATTGAACTTGTGCAGGTTACGGAAAGCTTTGGCGAAGGCTTCGATGGTGAGGTCTTCGGCATCATCCTGGTTGCGCACCATCTTGAGGACCACGTGGTAGACGGGCTTTTTGTAGATGTGCATCAACTCAGCATACGCCTTTTCATCATTCTGATCCACAGCGGCGCGGATCAGCTTGAAGTCGTGCTTGGCCTTGGCCGAAAACTGCTTCTGAATATCTTGATTATTTACTTCCATCGAAGGGTGCGGTTAAGGAAGAGCGAAGTTCCCAGCGCCAGATACTGGATAAAATAGGCAGCGTCGAGCAGGGGCAGCAGTGCGACGCTTACGGGCTGATGGAGACGATGACTGAAACGGATATAGACGGCACCCATAACTAAAGTACGAAGTGCAAATAAAACTGCCAAAGATACCCAATTGTTGTGAGAAAATAACAACACAATCGTAGACAGATAAAAGAATAGGTTAGCCATTATGAAGAGGCCCACCCGCAGCCGGTCGGCCAGCCGGTAGGCCCGACCGGCCGACAGGTGCCGGCGTTTCTGCCGCCACCACCCGGCCCAGGTATCGGCGGGGGCGCTCAGGGTGTGGGCCGAAGGATCGGCTACGACGGCCACGCGCTGGCCCTGACGCACCGCATCCTGCACCAGCAAGTCGTCGTCGCCGCTGAGCTGCCGGATGTGCGAGGCGAAGCCCTTGGTCGCGGTGAAGCAGGCGCGGGTGTAGGCCAGGTTGCGGCCCACGCCCATGTAGGGCCAGCCGCGCCAGCCGAAGCTCAGGTACTGCGCGGCCGTGAGCAGCGTCTCGTAGCGGATGAGCTGGTTGAGGAACCCGGGCGCGGCGGTGTAGGCCGAGAAGCCCAGCACCAGATCGGCCGCCGGCTGGGCGCCGGCCGGCCCGAAGCCGCGCTGCATCAGCCGCAGCCATTGGTTGGTGGCCGGGATGCAGTCGGCATCGGTAAACAGCAGCCGGGCGTAGCGGCTGGCTTTGATGCCCAGGGTGAGGGCGTACTTCTTGGGCGAAAACCCCTCGGGCGTGCCCGTGATGGTGACCAGGCGCACTTTTTTGGGATAGTACTGGGTGAGCTGCTGAGCGTAGAGGTAGGTGTCGTCGCGGCTGCGGTCGTCGATGAGCACGATTTCGAAGCCGGCGGGATAGTCCTGTTTCAGCAGCAAGGGCAGGAGCTGGCGCAGGTTGTCGAGCTCATTGCGGGCGCAGACGAGGATGGAAACCGGTTCGGTATCGGGACCCGGCGCGTCAGCCGGCGCCTCGGAGGCGCGGCGGGCGAAGGGCCCGAAAAAATACAGTGCGTAGAACAGCTGGATCAGGACAGAAGCAAGCAGCAGCCCGAAAATGGGGGATTGGGGAATAAAGACTGACAACGGGGAAGCGGCACAAATGAGCCGGTAAAAGTACGGGGCACCAAACGAGCGGGCTACCTTTGCGGCCAGATCGGGCCCCCGCACCCGGCATTTCCCCCGAACTTAGCCGGCCGGCGGGCAAGCCACGGACGGCGGCCTTGGGCGTTCGCGCGCCGGCCACCCGCCCGCCCCGGGCGCCCGGTCCGGCGCCTGCTTTATTGGTAACTATGACCTTCGACCTTCTCGCCCGCGATCCCGCGACTAAAGCCCGCGCCGGCCGCCTGCACACGGCCCACGGGTCTATCGAAACGCCCATCTTCATGCCCGTGGGCACCGCCGGCACCGTGAAAGCGGTATCGCAAAAAACCCTGAAGGAGGACGTGAAAGCCCAGATTATCCTCGGCAACACCTACCATCTTTACCTGCGCCCGGGCCTCGATGTGTTGCAGGCCGCCGGCGGCCTGCACAAATTCAACGGCTGGGATGGCCCCATTCTGACCGACAGCGGCGGCTACCAGGTGTACTCGCTCAGCAACACCCGCAAGATCAAGGAGGACGGGGTGAAATTCCGCTCCCACATCGACGGCAGCCAGCATCTGTTTTCGCCCGAGGGCGTGATGGATATTCAGCGCGTCATCGGGGCCGATATTATCATGGCGTTCGACGAGTGCACGCCCTGGCCCTGCGAGTACGACTACGCCAGCCGCTCGCTCGACATGACCCACCGCT
This sequence comes from Hymenobacter sp., assembly GCA_043780755.1. Lineage (GTDB taxonomy): Bacteria > Bacteroidota > Bacteroidia > Cytophagales > Hymenobacteraceae > Hymenobacter. The sequence goes on along the minus strand of JAYWCH010000324.1, from coordinate 4,631 downwards.
GGCTGCAACGCTGCATCGAGCGCTTCGACAGCACCGAAGGGCTCTACGGCTATCAGCAGACGCTTTTTCCCATCGTGCAGGGTAGCACGTTTAAGGATCTGCGGATCAAGTCGGCCGAGTTCATCGCGGCGCAGGGCCGCGAGGGCAACGCCATCGGCGGCCTGAGCGTGGGCGAGCCCGCCGAGCTGATGTACGAGATGACTGAACTGGTCTGCGACATCCTGCCCGTCGACAAGCCCCGCTACCTCATGGGCGTAGGCACGCCCGCCAACCTGCTAGAAAACATTGCCCTGGGCGTCGATATGTTCGATTGCGTGATGCCGACCCGCAACGCCCGCAACGGCATGCTGTTCACCACCCAGGGCATCGTGAACGTGACCAATAAAAAGTGGGCGACCGATTTCACGCCCATCGACCCCGCGCTGGGCGGGCACGCCAGCACGTTCTACTCGCGGGCTTACCTGCGGCACTTGTTCCAAAGTCAGGAGATGCTGGGGCCGCAGATTGCCTCGGCCCACAACCTGGCCTTCTACCTCTGGCTGATGGGCGAGGCGCGGCAGCAAATCATGGCCGGTACTTTTGGCCCCTGGAAAGACCGCATGGTGAAGCAGGTAATGACGCGGCTGTAGCCGGATGGAAGGATCGGCTGAATTCAGGAACGATCAGCAGTCCTTTCCTCATTGAAGACCATCCCTCATTCTTCACTGCCTGAAAATGAATATTCTCGACAAATACATTATCAAGAAATTTCTCGCCGCGTTTTTCTTCTCGGTGGTTATTCTCGTGTCGGTTATTTGCGTGATTGACTTCACCGAGAAAAACGACGATTTTATTCAGCATAATCTGTCGTTGTCGAAGATTATTTTCGGCTATTACGTTTACCTGTTTCCCTATTTCGCCAATCTGCTTTCGCCGATTACCATTTTTATTGCCGTGGTTTTCGTCACGGCGCAGCTGGCGGCGCGCACCGAAATTGTGGCTATGCTGGCCAGTGGCATGAGTTTTCGGCGGCTGATGCTACCCTACGCCATGGGCGGTAGCGTCATTGGTCTGCTGATTTTCGGGCTCATTGGCTGGGTGCTGCCGGTGGGCAATAAATCGCGGGTCGAATTTGAGCGGGCCTACATCAAATTGCCCTACCGGTTTCAGGGGCGCAACGTCCACATCAAGATTGGGCCGCGCAGCTACGCCTACATGGAGAGCTACGACAATACCAATAATATCGGCTTTCACTTTGCGCTCGAAACCATTGATGGCACCGTGCTGCGCCGCCGCCTCACGGCCGACGCCATTACCTGGGATTCGACCAAGCACGTGTGGCATTTATCGCCGCAGCTGATCCGCACTTTTCGCGGCCCGCAGGATGAAACCCTGCTCACCGTCGCCGCCCGCGATACGACCCTGAACCTGTTTCCCAAGGACTTTGCCAGCACGTATCGCCTGGCCGAAACCCTCACGCTACCCGACCTCAACGCCCTCATCCGCACCAAAACCGAGCGCGGCGCGGACGATACGCAGCTGTACCTGAGCGAAAAATACGAGCGGTATTCCTACCCTTTTGCCATTGTGGTGCTGACTCTGATCGGCGTTATTCTCAGCGCCCGCAAGTCGCGGGCCGGCGTGGGCGGGCAAATCGCGCTCGGGTTTGTGCTGGCCTTTGTATTCATTATTTTCGTCATGCTCAGCCGTAATCTCGCGCAGGTGGGCAGCCTCGCACCCCTGGTCGCGGCCTGGATTCCGAGCGGCGTATTCACCCTCATCGGACTGGCCCTGTACCGGTTCGTGCCGAAATAAGTAGTTGCACCAGACCGCACCGCGCCCCCGGCCGGCGGATCATTCAACTGTTTCTTCGCCGCCCGGCGGCCATTTGCCCCGCCGTCATTTCCGCCCCCGCCCATGACCCGCGACTACCTCAAGCTTCATTTTATCGTGCTCCTGTGGGGTTTCACGGCCATTCTGGGCAAGCTGCTGACGGTGTCGCCGGTGGAGCTGGTCTTCTGGCGGACGCTGCTGGCAGCGGCCGGGCTCGCCGTGTTGCTGGTGGCGCGGGGGCAGGTTTGGCGCATTCCGGCGGGGCAGGTGCTGCGGCTGCTGGCGGTAGGCGCGCTGGTGGCCATTCACTGGATTACCTTTTTTCTGGCGGCGCGGCTCTCCTCCGTGAGCGTGTGTCTGGCGGGCCTGGCCACGCTCGCCCTATGGACTTCGCTGCTCGAGCCGCTGCTGCTCTGGCGGCGGGTACGCGGCTACGAAGTTGGCCTGGGCCTCATCACCATGCTCGGGCTATACCTGGTGAGTCAGGCCGAGCTGGACCAATTGCTGGGTCTGGGCGTGGCGGTCTTTTCGGCGGGGCTCTCGGCCCTTTTTAGCGTGCTCAATGCCAAGCTGATAAAGACGCACCCGCCGCTGCGGCTCACGTTTTACGAGATGCTGGGCGCCTGCCTGAGCATCGCGCTGTTCTTCCCGGTTTACAGCCGCTACTTCACGCAGGGCCGGGGCTTGCAGCTGGCCTGGCACGGCTACGACTGGCTGTGGCTGGCCCTGCTGGCGGGCGTGTGCACGGTGTATGCGTTTTCCGTGTCGGTCGAACTGATGAAGCGCCTCTCCCCTTTCGCCGTCAACCTGACCGTCAACCTGGAACCGGTTTACGGCATCGTGCTGGCCGTATTGGTCTTTGGCAATAAAGAACACATGGCCAGCGGCTTCTACTGGGGCACGCTGCTCATCGTCTTCAGCGTGCTGATTCACCCGCTGGTGGCGCGACTAATGAAGGCCCCGGAGCCAGCGCCCGCCGCATCAATTCCGGTTTAGAGCACGCCCTGCCAGACGGTGAACCCGGCCGGCCACGACTGGGCGGCCGGGGCGCCGGCCGCCCATAAGCCGTACACGGCGGAACCCGAGCCCGACAGGCTGGAATACGTCGCGCCGGCGGCGTAAAGCTGCGCCTTGATCTCGGCCAGCACCGGATGCGCGGGCGTGAGCGCCGTTTCAAAATCGTTGCTGACCGTCTCGCGCCAGGTTTCCGGGGGCCGGGCCAGAGCGGCGCGCAGCCCGTGCGCCGGGGCCCGGGGCACGATGCGGGCGTACGCCTCGGCCGTGCTGATATGCAGCTTGGGATAGACGACCACGCAGCCCGTCCCGCTCAGATTCAGGTCGATGGGCTCGAAAACATCGCCCCGGCCCACGGCCAGTACGGGCTTATTCTGAATAAAAAAAGCGCAGTCGGAACCCAGCCGGCGGGCGTAATTTTCCAGGGTCTCCACCGTCAGATTCAGGCTAAAAAGCTCGTTGGCCGCCCGGAGCGCGAACGCGGCATCGGCCGAGCCGCCGCCCAGGCCCGCCCCGATGGGCACGATTTTATGCAGGTAAAGCTGAACCGGCGGCAGCTGCGGGAAGTCGGCCTGCAACAATTCGTGGGCCCGCACGCACAGATTGGTGGCCGGCGCGCCGGGAATAGCGCGGCCGCTAAGCGTGATGCTGGTGGCCAGGCCGGGCCGGGCGGGCAGCATTTCCAAAGCATCAGTCCAGGGCAGCGGCAGAAAAACAGATTCTAAATCGTGAAAACCATCGGCGCGGCGCTGGGTGACGTACAAGCCGAGGTTGAGCTTGGCGTTGGGAAAGGTGAGCATATCCGGACGTAATTTTGAGCTGTTGCTGAAACGACGATAGTCGAACGGGGGCGCGCAGCCGAAGCCGCCCTCTGCGCCCGACCATCACCGCCGTGTATTGATTCCTGCCATGTCTTTTTTAACTGCCCTTTTGCTGACGTCGACCGCTGAGCCCGCCCACTGGGCTGGGGAGCTGCGCGCGGCTTTGGGCTCGGCAAAAGTAGTCCACCTGCGCGGCCTGGCCGACTGGCTGCCGGCCGCCCATTGGCCCGCCTTCTACGAAACCCTGACCGAAGCTACCGGCCAGTGCCTGCGCCTGGATGAAGATTACGCCCAGGGCAGCGCCCGCACCGGTCACAAATGGATTGAGGTGCGCTACGACGCGGCTATTCCCGACGACGCGGCCTACCGGTTCAGCAAAAACGCCCAGCCCCTGCACACCGACGAATCCTACCTGAGCGACCCGGCCGAGGTCATGTTCATGCACTGTCTGGTGCAGGCGCCGAGCGGCGGCGAAACGACTTTTGTTGATGCTGACGTGCTCTGGGCAGCACTGCAAACCCATCGCCCCGCCCTGGCCGCCCGCCTGCTCGACCGCCCCGTGCGCTTCGCCAAAGCCGGCGACTTTCGCCACCGGCCCATCATTGCCCACACGCCCGCCGGCCTGCGCCTGAACTGGAACTACCACTGCATCGACCCCGCCGAAACGCCCGAAATACACGCGCTGGCCGGGGAATTCCGTCAGTTTCTGCTTGATTATATCAGCGACCAGCCCGCCGAGACGGCAATTCAGCTGGCGCCCGGCGAGGCCGTAGCCTGGTGGGACGATCAGGTGCTGCACGGCCGCCGCGCCTTCCGCGCCGAAGCCACCAACGACCGGTTTCTGCTCAAAAGCGGCTTCCGGCTCACGGGCAATGTATGAGGCCACCAAGCGCCTGTTCGACCTGACGGCTGCCGTCGTGGGCCTCGCCCTGCTGGCCCCGCTGCTGGCCCTGATCGCGGGCGCGGCCTGGCTCGGGGGCCTAC
>JAYWCH010000323.1:0-4101 GCA_043780755.1 Hymenobacter sp. | reverse complement strand
TTTCCCCGATGGCACCAAGCTCGTGACCGTGCACCACCCCATCTGCCGCGAAACCGGCGATCCCGCCCTGGCCCTCTACGGCTCGGGCCTGACCCGCGCTCTGGCCCCCGCCGCCGTGCCCGACAACAGCAGCAGCGCCACGCCCGGCGCCTACGAGCTGGTCGCCGCCGAAATCATCCTCAACGATGGCCGTGAAACCGTGGAAATAGAGGTCGTCAATATGGGCGATCGGCCGGTGCAGGTCGGCTCGCACTACCCGTTCTTTGAAACCAACGCGGCGCTAAAATTCGACCGGGAAAAAGCCTACGGTTTCCGCCTCAACATCCCGGCCGGCACTGCGGTACGCTTCGAGCCCGGCGAGCGCAAGCGCGTGCGCCTGGTAGCCCTGGCGGGGGAACGGATTGTGTACGGAGGTAATGGGTGGATTGATGGGAAGCTGGATGAGGCTGAGAGGAAGCAGCAGGCGCTGGATAGATCATAAACCGGTAATTCTGCTTCTGAAACAATTGGTCTGCCAGTCTTACTCGGATAAGTAATTAGTGTAAATTCCGCCATTAAAAACTAATGGACATCCCGAGCATAAAATCAATTACAGACATTATGTCTGCTGTTCTAGCTCACGATTTGGGTAGAGAGAAAGCTGCGGATTGGGCTTCAAAAGCCATTGCAGAGTTAGAAAATCGCAGAGCTACTTATAATTCTGCCAATGATGAGAATAAGGTTTGGGATGCGCTTGTTTTCTTGCAAGGCATCGATTTCCAAGACTCGCCCAATACATATCTGCACAATGAAGAAGATTTAATTTCACATCAGAAACTATTGGAAACTCCTATTTTATAAGCACTAAACTATTCGCGGTTTTAAACTGCGTTCTAATCTGTAACCGTCATTTAATATGTCCCTCCCCATCTCCCGCCGCGCCTACGCCGACATGTATGGCCCCACCACCGGCGACCGGGTGCGCCTCGGTGATACCGGCCTGCTGATTGAAGTGGAAAAAGACTACTGCGTGTACGGCGAGGAATGCAAGTTCGGCGGCGGTAAGGTGCTGCGCGACGGCATGGGTCAGGCAGCAGGAATCGGCCAGGCTGATGCGTTGGATCTGGTGATTACCAACGCGCTGGTCGTTGATTATACCGGAATTTATAAAGCAGATATCGGGATAAAAAACGGCCGTATCGTGGGCATCGGCAAGGCCGGCAATCCGCACATCATGCCCGGCGTGACGCCCGGCATGGTGGTGGGCGTGACCACCGAAGTTATTGCCGGCGAAGGCCAACTGCTGACCGCCGGCGGGATCGACTGCCACATCCATTTCATCAGCCCCCAGCAGATTCCCGAGGCGCTGGCCTCCGGCGTCACGACCATGATCGGGGGCGGCACCGGCCCGGCGGCGGGCACCAACGCCACCACTTGCACGCCGGGCGCTTTTTACCTGGAAATGATGCTGAAAGCCACCGAGGCGTACCCGCTCAATTTCGGTTTTCTGGCCAAAGGCAACTCCTCCCGGCCCGAGGGCCTGCGCGAGCAGGTGGAAGCGGGCGCGTTGGGCTTCAAGCTGCACGAGGATTGGGGCACCACCCCGGCGGCCATCGACATGTGCCTGACCATCGCCGAGGAATACGACGTGCAGGTCTGCATCCACACCGATACGCTGAACGAGAGCGGCTTCGTGGAAACGAGCACGGCGGCGTTTAAGGGGCGTACCATTCACTCCTACCACACGGAGGGCGCGGGCGGCGGGCACGCACCGGACATCATCAAAATCTGCGGCGAGCCGAACGTTATTCCGTCGAGTACCAACCCCACGCGGCCCTTCACGGTCAACACCATCGACGAGCACCTGGATATGCTCATGGTCTGCCACCACCTCGATAAGAATATTCCCGAAGACGTGGCCTTTGCCGAGAGCCGCATCCGGGGCGAAACCATTGCCGCTGAGGATATTCTGCACGATATGGGCGCGCTGAGCATCATCAGCTCCGATTCGCAGGCCATGGGCCGGGTGGGGGAGGTCATCACCCGCACCTGGCAGACTGCCCACAAAATGAAGGCCCAGCGCGGCGCCCTGCCCGAAGACGCTGCTATCCAGGCCGACAATTTCCGGGTGCGGCGCTACGTGGCCAAGTATACCATTAACCCGGCCTGCGCCCACGGTATCTCGCACGAAGTCGGCTCGGTCGAAATCGGCAAGCTGGCGGATCTGGTGCTCTGGAAACCCGCGTTTTTCGGCTCGCGGCCGGAGATGATTATCAAGGGCGGCATCATTGTGCAATCGCAGATGGGCGACGCCAATGCCTCGATTCCGACGCCGCAGCCGTCTTTTTCGCGGCCCATGTTCGGGGCGCTGGGCGGAGCCATCGGCCGCTCGTCATTGGTCTTTGTCAGTGCCGCTTCCGTGGCGCGGGTGCGGGAAAATTACGGGCTGAGCAAGCAGGTCGTGGCGGTGAGAAACTGCCGCAACATCGGCAAGAAAGACATGGCGCTAAATGATTATCTGCCCACGATCGAAGTCGATCCCGAAACCTACCGCGTCACCGTCGACGGCGTGTACCTGACGTGCGAGCCGGCGGCGAAACTGCCGCTGGCGCAGCTTTATAACCTGTTTTAGCCGCCCCGCCGGCGTGGGCCTCACCTCCTCCGGCCCTTCTCCAAAAGAGAGGGGAGCCTAAAACCCCCGCCGGACCGGTGCCGCCACTTTTTTGGAGCGGCGTAAGGTTTCGAAGGGCCGAATCTTAACTCATATGCAATTTGCCCGTCTGCTTCATCTCGTCGATTCGGCCATTCCGACGGGCTCGTTTGCCTATTCCTACGGGCTGGAAAGCAGCCTCACGTTCGGGCTCATTGATACGCCGTTTGCGCTGCGCAATTACCTATATTCGTATTTGCAGCAAGCTGGCAGCGCGGAATTGCCGTTCATCAATTCCGCTTTCCGGCTCACGGAAAAAGCGGCGGAATTTCAACTGCTGGCCGAGGAATACGACGCCCAACTACTGGTGCCCGCTCTGTACAAAGCCAGCGCCGTGCAGGGCCGCAACTGGCTGAAGCTGCTGGCTTCCTTTTATCCGGAGCTGGGATTGGCGACTATTACCGACTGGTTTTCAGGGCATAATATCCCCCCGCATTTCACGCTGGTTTTTACGCTGGCCTTGCAGCGGGCCGGTTTCGCGCTGGCCGAATTGCCGGCCATGTACCTGCACATGCTGCTGCGCGACCAGCTCAGCGCCGCCATTCGCCTCGGGTTTCTGGGGCCGCTGGAGGGGCACCGGCTGCAACACGATTTTTACGCCGTATTCGAGCACATTCTAGCGGGCCAGGCCGGGAAGGAATACGGCGCCGCCACGCGCTCTGCGTTTCTGCTGGATGTGGCGCAGGGTCTGCACGCGGATATTTATTCCAAGCTGTTTCAGAATTAAAACCAGCCCGCCGGGCGGTTCTTTATCTCAAAAAATACTCTTTCCTTCCCATGGCTTTTGTCGAAAAACTCGCCCTGCTGCTGCACGGTCACAGCCACGAAGCTTTTGAGTCGCCGGGCGATTTCAAGGAGCGCGAAACCCGGCGGCTGCCTTCCTACCGCAACTTTCGCAAGCGGGCCTTCACTGTGGGTATCGGCGGGCCGGTGGGCACGGGCAAAACGGCGCTGCTCAAAGCCCTGTGCGAGCGGCTGCGGCACGAGTTTGAGCTGGGCGTGGTCACGAATGATATTTTCACCCGCGAAGACGCCGAGTTTCTCATCCGCCACAGCGCCCTGAGCGCCGACCGCATTGTGGGCGTCGAAACCGGTGGCTGCCCGCACGCGGCCATTCGGGAGGATATTTCGCTGAACATGGACGCGCTCGAAGGCCTCATGCAGCGCTTTAATTACCAGCTTGATTACCTGTTTGTGGAGAGCGGCGGCGACAACCTGGCCGCCCACTTCAGTCGCGAGCTGGTGGACTATTCCGTCTACGTCATCGACGTGTCGGGGGGCGATAAAATCCCGCGCAAGGGCGGCCCCGGTATTACCCAATCCGACCTGCTCATCATCAACAAAATCGACCTCAAAGACCTGATAAAAGCCGACCTCGGCGTGATGGAGCGCGACTCGCGCCTGATGCGCGG
>JAYWCH010000322.1:0-2165 GCA_043780755.1 Hymenobacter sp. | reverse complement strand
AGGTACAGGCCCCGGAACCGGGTTTCGTCCAGGGCCAGCGCCCGGAGCATGGGCAGGGAGTAGCTCGTCTGCCGCCCGTCGGGCCAGAGCGAGCCGGGGTAGTAGATCAGGTCGGCCCGTTGCAGAACGCGCAGGCCCTTCACCGTGATCAGCTCCGGGTCGCCGGGGCCCAGCGAGACGCCGTAGATTTTGCCTTGCGGGGCGGGAGCAGGAGTCATAAGCTAAATACCGAGCAGGTTTTTCAGCTGCGGGATCAGCCCTTTTTTGGCCCCGATCTTCTGCTCTTCCTCAAATAGAATACCCTTCACGTTGAGGTGGTGGCCCATTTGCTCCTTGCCCACTTCCGATTCGAAGCCGATCATCTGCGTGCGGTATTTGCAGAGCTGGCAGTTCATGTTGGGGCTGCCGAACTCGACTTCCGCAATGCGCTCATCCACCGCCCGCAGCAACAGTTCGTCGCTGCCGAAAGAGCTGGTGTACAGGTATTCGTGCTGGGAAGCGGCCTGGTGCGCCTCGATCTGCGTGTAAATCCGCTTGAGGAGAATGCCCGTGAAGAGGAAAACCGGCAGCACCACCACCCGCCGGTAGGGCAGGTTTTCGAGCAGGGGCAGCGTGTCCGGCAGCAGCGGTTTGGTAACGCCGATGTAGGTAGTAGTGGCAAAGCCGAAGCCCAGCCCTTCCCAGAGCAGGCGGGTCAGCTTGGCGACTTCGGAGTTGGCGTCCGGGTCGTTGGTGCCCCTGCCTACCACCAGCAGGCAGCTTTCCTCACGGGGGACGGGCGGGCGGCCGGCCTCGGCCTGCTGCACCATCTGCTGCGCCAGCTGCAGCAGCGGCGCCGTGATGCCCAGGTGCCGGCCCAGGGTGATTTTCAGGTCCGGATACTGCTGCTGCAGCGAGTTCATCTCGAAGGGAATATCGTTTTTGGCGTGCCCCCCGGCAAACAGAATGGCCGGAATGGCGGTGATTTCCCGCACGCCCTGCTGGTACATGCGCTCCACGGCGGCGGCATACACGGGGTGGGCAAACTCCAGAAAGCCGTAGTCAATCACCCGGTCCGGGTAGCGCGGCACGAGGCCAGCCACGAGCTGCTGAAAGCCAATGGTGCCGTCCTTGTCGCGGCTGCCGTGGCCACAGATCAAAATTCCTCGCTTGCTTGCCATGAGTTCGTGCGGTTAGTGGGTGAGATAAGCAGTGGCTTCATCGAGCGAGCAGGCATACTTACCGATGATGAACACCACCGGCATGGGCAGGGCCGCCGTGGCCAGCGCCGCTTCAATGTCCGGGAGCCGGGCCGTGACCATCCGCTGGCGCGGACTCGACACCTGCGAGATGGCCGAGACGTAAACCTCGGCCGGCCCGACGGCGGCCTGGATTTTCTCCAGTACGCGGTCGATGTTGCTCAGGCCCATGTACATGACCAGCGTGGTGCCGGTGCGCAGCATATTAGCCAGGGCGTCGAGCTGCTCAAAGTCGTAGTTGGCCGTGTGGGCCGTGCAGAGCAGCACCGCGTTGCTGAAATTGCGCTCGGTGAGGGGAATGCGCGCCAGGCTGGCCGCCGCGATGCCCGCCGTCAGGCCGGGTACCACTTCGTAGGGTACTTGCTGCTCAATTAAATAGCGAATTTCCTCCGCCGCCCGCCCGAAGATGAACGGGTCGCCGGACTTGAGCCGGACCACGCGCCGCCCTTGCCGGGCGTGCGCCACCATGGCCGCGTTAATTTCCTGCTGCCGCTGGCGGGGGTCCACGTCGTCGCCGTACTTCTTGCCGGCGTAGATGAGCAGGGCGTCGGGGGCGCACAGGCCCATGATTTCTTCCGAAACCAGGTTGTCGTACAGCACCACTTCGGCCCGCTCCAGCCGGTGCAGGGCCCGCACCGTGAGCAGGTCCACGGCGCCCGGCCCGGCCCCGACAATGCTGACCAGCGGCGGAAGATCGTTAGTTGGCATCACGGGCGAGCGGCTGAAAAACAGTTAAAGGATCGGAATACAGGAATTTATAATTCAGTCGGGCTTTCAGCTTTTCCGAGCTCACGATCTTGTAGCGCAGTGCCGGCCCCGCCGGCATTTCCGGCAGCTCAAAACCCTGGGCGCGGGCGGCGGCGGCGTAGAAGTCCCGCCGCAGCGGGTGCTCGTCGGCGCAGGCGTTGAAGACTTCACCCCAGGCTT
>JAYWCH010000321.1:0-4692 GCA_043780755.1 Hymenobacter sp. | reverse complement strand
TGGCGGCCTGCGAGGAAGTGACCCACTCGGTGTCCGTGCGCGGCTTCGTGGGCAAGCCCGAATCGTCGAAGAAGAGCCGGGGCGATCAGTTTTTCTTCGTCAACAACCGCTTCATTCGCTCGGCTTACCTTAATCACGCCGTGCTGGCGGCCTACGAAGGACTGCTGGCGCGCGACACCCATCCGTTCTACGTGCTGTTTCTGGAGATCGACCCCAAGTCCATCGACATCAACGTGCATCCCACCAAAACGGAGATCAAGTTCGAAGACGAAAAAACCGTGTACGCCGTGGTGCGCGCCGCCGTGAAGCAGAGTCTGGGCCTGCACAATATTGCGCCATCGCTTGATTTTGAGGGCGATGTAAACTTCGCGCCTATCCGGCCGCTGCGGGCCGGCAAAGGCACCGGCCTGATCCCCACCGAGGCCGACGACCACCTGCCCGCCGCCACGTCGGCCGCGCGCGCCGCCAGCAGTGACGGCTACCGGCCCGATGCGCTGGCGGCCGCCGCTTCGGCCGCGGCCCGCCCGCCCGCTGGCCCGGCCGGCTTTGCCAACTTCAACGCCGAGACCCGCCGCGACGGCTACGAGCGACCCGCTACCCCGCGCCCCACCGAGCAGGCCCGGCGCGAGCTCGAAGCCTTTTACCGCGAGCTGGGCCAGCCCGTGCGCGATGGCGACGAGGCCGGTGCTACCGACAACGCCACGGCGCGCAGCTTCGAAACGGCTGCCGCCGCCGCGCCAGCCGCCGGAGTTAAGGACGACTTATCGCTGGGTCTGACGGTGCCCACAGCCGCCGGCCGGGCGGGGCCCCAGCGCGAAGGGGGCGCGGGCAGCCGGGCCGTACAGGTGCAGCAGCGCTTCGTGCTGGTGCCCGTGAAATCGGGCGTGCTCCTGATTGATCAGGAGGCCGCTCGTGAGCGGATTCTCTACGAGCAGTACCGGCAGGAGCTGAGCCGGGCCGTGGGCACTTCGCAGACGCTACTATTTCCGCGTACCGTCACGTTTACGCCCGCCGATTTTGCCGTGCTGCGCGAGCTGGCCGAGCCGCTGCATGCGCTGGGGTTCACTTTCGCCGAATTCGGCCCCAACACCATTGCCGTGGAAGCCATCCCCGCCGGCATGCCCGCGCAGGACGAAAAAGAGCTGCTGGAAAGTCTCATTGAGCAGTTTCGCACCACCGCCGGCCCGCTCAAGCTCGACCAGAGCGAGAGCCTGGCCCGGGCGCTGGCCCGGCGGGTAGCCGCCGGCACGGCCACCACCCGCCTGCCCGAAGCCGAGCTCAACGCCCTGGCCGACCGCCTCTTCGCCTGTCAGGTGCCCGGCTATACGCCCGATGGCCGTAAAACCCTCGTGCTGCTCGACGGGCAGCAGCTGGCCGATTTCTTCCGTCGCTGACGCGGGCGGGCCGTTGGCAGCCCGCCCGCGCCGCTAGCTTTGTTCCACCCTTTATCATCTCCGCGCCGCGCTGGCGTCCTTGCTTCGCTTCATGTTTAATCTCACTCCCACCGTTCGTAATCTGTTGATTGCTAACATTGTATTCTTTCTGGCGCAGAGTAGTCTGCTGCCGCTCATTACGCAGGTTGGCAGCCTGTATCCCGTTGGCTCGCCGTACTTTTTTCCGTGGCAGTTCTTTACGTACATGTTCCTGCACGGGAGCTGGGGCCATTTGCTGGCCAATATGTTCGGACTGATTTCCTTCGGCCCGTTGCTGGAGCAGCGCTGGGGCGCCACGCGTTTTCTCACGTTCTGGCTGATCTGCGGCATCGGGGCCGGCGGGCTGTACGAGGGCGTGCGCGGCTACGAGATGCACAAGATGGAAGTGGCCCGGCAGGAGTTTCACCGCTCGCCCACCGGCCCGGAATTTGCCGAATTTTTCCGCGCCTACTTTCCCGATGCCACCGGCTACGAGTCGCTGGCAGGCGGTTTGCAGCGTAATCCGCAGAATCAGGAGTACATCAACGCCGCTACCAATGCCGTGGACGGCGCCGTGACCGAAACCCGCGACTCGCGTAATGGCGGGATGTTGGGCGCTTCGGGGGCCTTGTTCGGTATCCTGTTCGCCTTCGCCTACCTGTTTCCGAACACCGAGCTGATGTTACTGTTTTTCCCGTTTCCTATCAAAGCCAAGTATTTTGTGTTTCTATATGCGGCGTACGAATTGTACGCCGGCGTTCACCGCACCCCTGGCGACAACGTAGCTCACTTTGCCCACCTCGGCGGCCTGCTGATTGGGTTTGTGGTGCTCAAGTTCTGGGAGCAGGGCCGGGAGCGGTTTTATTAATTATTGCTTCGGCAGCAGCGGTACTTAGCTGCTCCGGGAAATCTAATATTCCTGTTTAATTTGTGTTATGAGCATCGTTCAAGATATCCGCACCGCGTTTAGTCGCCGGGATAATGCCCTCATGCAGCTCATCTTGCTAAACATCCTGGTCTTTGCCGGGCTGATTGTGCTGCGCGCCATTTTCACCATTACCAGCGCCAGCGGGCTGTATCCGCCCGTGCTGCGGCAGTTCGAGCTCTCGTCCGCGCTGCCCATTCTGCTGCGCCACCCGTGGACGCTGCTCACCTACGCATTCACCCACGAGGGTTTCTTTCACATTCTGTTTAATATGCTGAACCTGTACTGGTTCGGGCAGATTTTGCGCGAATACCTGGGCGACCGTCGGCTGGTGAGTCTGTACGTGCTGGGCGCACTGGCCGGCGCCACCATCTTCCTGCTCAGCTACAACCTGATTCCTGCGTTTCAGCCAGCCGTGGGCTCGCCCATGATTGGCGCCTCGGCGGCCGTCACAGCCATTATCGTGGCCGCCGCCACGCTGCTGCCCGATTATACATTCATGCTGATTCTGATCGGTCCGGTGAAGATTAAGTGGATTGCGGCCGTGCTCGTGCTCGTGTCGCTGGCGGGCGTGAACGGCGGTAATCCGGGCGGCGAAATTGCCCACCTGGGCGGGGCGCTGCTGGGTTTTCTGTTCGTGAAGCAGTTGCAGGCGGGCCGCGACATGGGCAGCCCGGTGCAGGCCGTGGGCAACTGGGCGAGCCGCTTATTCAGCCGACGGCCGGCGGCCATGCACATCAGCTCCTCGCGCCAGCCCGAGCCCGTGGCGGCGAGCTCCTACGGCGGTGGTCGCAAGCCCGCCGTGGCCGGCCCCGCCCCGCAAACGGAGATTGATACCATCCTGGATAAGATTTCGCGCTCGGGCTACGAAAGTCTGTCCAAGGATGAAAAGCAGAAGCTTTTCCGCGCCAGCCAGCAGTAAGCGCCCGGCGTCGGGTGCGATGAAGGTTTTAGACTTGCCGCCACGACTGCGTAAAAAAAAAGAAAAGCCGGCCCGACTTCCTGGAAGTCGGGCCGGCTTTTCTTTTGGTCAATCAACTTTAGGCCACGGCTGACAGCTTGTCGAGCGCTTCCATTACTTCTTTTACCGAGCCGCGCGAGGTTTCGAGCAGGGCCTTTTCTTCGTCGTTGAGCTGGAGCTCAATTACGCGCTCCACGCCGTTTTTGCCGAGGATAACCGGTGTGCCGAGGTAAACGCCGTTGATGCCGTACTCGCCCTGCAGCTCCAGGCACACGGGGAATACCCGGCGCTGGTCGCGCACGATGGCTTCTACCATCTGGGCCGCCGCCGCGCCGGGCGCGTACCAGGCCGAAGTGCCCATGAGCTTCACCAGCTCGCCGCCGCCCACGGCGGTGCGCTGCACGATGGCGTCCAGCTCGGCTTTGCCGATGAGCTCGGTGACGGGAATGCCGCCCACGGTGGTGTAGCGGGGCAGGGGCACCATGGTGTCGCCGTGGCCCCCCATCAATACCGCCTGAATGTCTTTGGGACTTACGTTCAGCGCTTCGGCCAGGAAGGCGCGGTAGCGGGCCGTGTCGAGAATGCCGGCCATGCCGAACACTTTTTCGCGGGGCAGCTTGGCCGTGAGGTGAGCCTGGTAGGTCATCACGTCGAGCGGGTTGCTGACGATGATGATGATGGCCTTGGGCGAGTAGGCGACCACCTGCTCGGTCACCGATTTCACGATGCCGGCGTTGACCGAAATCAGGTCATCGCGGCTCATGCCGGGCTTGCGGGGCAGGCCCGAGGTGATCACCACCACGTCGGAATTGGCCGTGCGGGCGTAGTCGTTGGTCACGCCGATGGTGCGCGAGTCGTACCCGATAATGGGGGATTTCTGCCAGATATCGAGGGCTTTGCCTTCGGCAATACCTTCCTTAATGTCAATCAGAACAATTTCGTTGGCAATTTCACGGGTGGCGAGCACATCAGCGCAGGTTGCGCCTACGTTGCCGGCTCCGACTACGGTAACTTTCATGGGAGAGGGTTAAAATTGAGGGGGCAATGGGACAAAAGTAACGCTAACTTCTAGTGAAGTTATTTGGTAATTCGATTTTGGTAGTAGTGGTCGGGCACAACTTATCGCGTCGGCCATGCAGAGCGCAGCGATCAGTCGGCTTTAACTTATCGCGTCCGTGATGCAGAGCGCGGCGAGGCATCTCGCGTGGACGAGTAAACCAATCGTCGAAATCGCTTTGATTACTCGTCTACGCGAGATGCTCCGCTGCGCTCTGCATGACCGATTCTTAGGGCTTGGTTACGCGCTGTATGACCAATCGTCAAACCCGAATCACCAAACTGCTTCGGCCGTTAAAATCCCGCAGCAGCGCCGGGATTTTTTACATCCGTTGCAC
>JAYWCH010000320.1:0-10157 GCA_043780755.1 Hymenobacter sp. | reverse complement strand
GCGCTACGTGCAGGTGGAAGGCGGTCATCACCATCCCGAAACCTGGGGTCGGGTCATGCCCGATTTTCTGGTGTGGGCGTTCGGGCCGGCGGCGCTGGCTGCCCGGCTGCCCCCGCCGCTGCCGGTGGTTCGCCTCCAGGATGATCCGGCTCTGGTGCCCGTCCTCCTTCCGGCCGATATGCCGGCAACGCGCGGTCCGGCCCGGGTGCCATTCGTATTGCCGGCGGCTAATTTTCCCGCACCGGCGCTCACCAATCCCCTTATCAATCAATTTTTCCCCCTTCACCCCATGCCCACTACCCGCCCCGCCGATGGTGATTTTCTGCCCTACGCCGCCGATTACGTCAATCTGGTGCCGGTCGGCACCGACCCGTACGCGCTCCTGCACAGCCAGCCCGCCGAAATCCATGCGGTTTTTGCTGGCCTGACGGAAGCGCAGGCCGAAAAATCCTACGCGCCCGGCAAGTGGTCGCTCAAGGAAATGCTGCTGCACCAGATCGATACGGAGCGGATTTTTGCCTACCGCGCCCTGCGCTTCGCCCGGGGCGATGGTCAGAATTTGCTCGGCTTCGAGCAGGACGACTACGTGGCCCACAGCAATGCCCACGCCCGGTCGGTCGCCAGCCTGCTGGCCGAATACGATGCCACCCGCGCCGCCACCATCGCCCTGTTCGAGAGTTTCACCGAGGAGCAGCTGAACCGGCGCGGCGCCGCCAACGGCGGCCCGGCCACGGTGCGGGCGCTGCTCTACATCCTGCCCGGCCACGAGCGTCACCACCTCATCATTATCCGCGAGCGTTACCAGCCCATTTTGTAGGTTTTCGGTAAAGTTTCTACCTTCGCCCAAAGACAACATGCCGGCTGGCCCGTGCGTTGAAATCTTCGTAATCCTTCTCATCGCTCACTAAACTACTTTTCAACGATGGCCAAAGCCCAGGATGCCCGCAAAGAGAAAAAGAAAGAACCCGCCAAAACCATGAAGGAGAAGAAGGTGGAGAAGGACGACAAGAAGCGTCAGAAAGAAAGCCGCAGCGAATAACTTACCGCGAAACAACTAAAAAAACCGCTGACCTGTGAGGACAGCGGTTTTTTTGGGGCCGGATTTTCGGGGGAATCCGGCTGGCAGACGGCTAAATCCGATCCTCGCTACAACGTATAATACGGCTCTTTTTCCTTGTCGTGGTGGCGCAGATAACCGTGCAGCACCAGTTTAATCAGCGTTTGATACGCCCGGCGCTTGCCGAAATTGACCAGCTTCATGAATTGCACCAGGCCGATGCGCGGGTGCGTGCGCAGGTAATCGAGCACGGCCAGCTCCGCTTTATTGAGCGGTAGCTGCTCGAAGCGGGATTCGGGCTGCTGGTGTTTGAGAACTTTTTCGGTGAGGCCACTGGTCTGCACGCTGGCGTCGCGCACGCGCACGTAGCCGCGCCAATCGTCGGGCGCCACCTGGGCGCGGTGGGGCTTGGTCGGGCTCTCGGGCACGGTCACGACGAGCACGGTCCGGTTATCTTCCTCCAGCTCAAGGAATTGCAGCGCGTTCAGCGGCGGGTCGACGTAGTGCCGGGCCGCTTCGCGCAGCACGAACAGCTCCTCCTCCGCGTCGCGCACACCCAGCACGCGGCCGGCATCGTCTACGCCCACCAGAATATGGCCCCCCCGGGTGTTGGCCAACGAGGCCAGCGTGCGCGAGATGCGGTGTGGATGCGTGGTTTTCTGCTTGAATTCCAGCGTTTCTCCTTCGCCCTGCGCAATCAGCTCGTGTAAATTCATGGCGCAGTATACGCGGATTGGACCACAAAAAGGCCGCTTCTGAGGATCAGAAGCGGCCTTTTTTTAACTCACCGTCCGGCCCGGGCCGGACCGGCAGACTTGCTTAGAAGGGCAGGTCGTTGTCGTCGTCGCTGGCGATTGGCGCGGCCGAAGGCTGCGCGCGCAGCGTGGGATTCTGGTTCTGGGCCGCCGGGCGGGGAGCCGCCTGCTGCTGCTGGCCACCGCCGAAGTTGCCCCCGCCGTTACCACCCGAACCCGCCTCAATTTTCCAGGCTTCGAGGTTGGTGAAATACAGCATCTGGCCGTTCTTATTGAAGCCGCGACCACGCAGGTCAAAGGTCACTTTCACTTCATCCCCCATTTTAAAGGGATCGATGACGCTCGTCTTGTCCTGGGTCAGCTGAAACTTGATATGCTGCGGATACTGGCCGTCCTGAACTTCCAGTACGAACTCGCGCTTGCGGAATTTCTCGCTTACCTGCTGTTCGTCAAATATTTCGTGCAGCCGGCCGGTTACGTCGTATGCCATAAAAATGAGGTGTTTGGGGATTGGAAAATTTTTGGGTCAAACCTACGAAAAAAAACACCAGCCACCGGCCGGCCGTTCCCTCCGCCTACCTTTACGGGCGCCTTTCTGCGCCCCTTGCTCCCGATTTCTATGTTTGCGCTCGCCATCCACGGCGGGGCCGGCACCATTGCCCGCGCCTCGCTCTCCCCCGCCGACGAACTGCAGTACCGCGCCGCCCTGGAAGCGGCCCTGACGGCCGGCTACGAGCTGCTCCGCGCCGGTGGCGCCGCCCTCGACGCCGTCGAATCCGCCGTCCGCAGCCTCGAAGACTGCCCGCTTTTTAATGCCGGGCGCGGCGCCGTTTTCACCCACGATGGCCACCACGAGCTCGACGCCGCCATTATGGATGGCCACCACCGGTTGGCCGGGGCCGTGGCCGGGGCCCGGCAGGTGCAGAATCCCATCCGCGCCGCCCGCCTCGTGATGGAAAAGACGGACCACGTCCTGCTGGGCTACCCCGGCGCCGACGACCTGGCCCGCGAGTACGGCCTGCCGCTGCAACCGGTGGAATACTTTTTCACTCAAAAGCGCTACGACCAGCTGCAGGACGCCCTGGCCACGGGTAAAAGCCAGCTCGACCACGCCGCCGATCCACACCGCAAAAAAGGGACCGTCGGGGCCGTGGCCCGCGATGTACACGGCCACCTGGCCGCCGCCACCAGCACCGGCGGCATGACCAACAAACGCTACTCCCGCATTGGCGATACGCCCCTGATCGGAGCCGGCACCTGGGCCGATGCGCGCTGCGCCATCAGCTGTACCGGCAATGGGGAGTATTTTATCCGGGCCGTGGCCGCTTACGATATTGCCTGTCTGATGGAGTACAAGGGGTTATCCGTCGTCGAAGCCTGCCGCGTGGTGGTGCAGGACAAGCTCGCGCCCGTCGGCGGTGAGGGCGGCCTCATCGCCGTGGACGCGGTCGGGAACGTCACGCTGCCCTTCAATTCCGAAGGCATGTACCGCGCTAGCCGCCGCGAAAGCGAAGCGGCGACGGTAGCTATATATAAATAGGAGTCCCGCCGGTTACCCAATCGACTTGTTTCTAAATTAAAAACCGAGATGCTTCGCTCTGCATGACTTGTTGTTATTTTTGCATGACTCGTTGTTATCCTTATTTATAAGCTGTTTCAAAAGTCGAAAATTCTGTCATTCTCATCTGGCGTCCGCTTGTCGGAGCATCTCTACCGATTCGTTGAACCGCTCATACGAAGCGGTAGAGATGCTTCGACAAGCAGACGCCAGATGAGCATGACAAATGCTCAAAAAATCGACTTTCTAAATGACTTCTTAAGAATAAGTCTAATAAAAAGCAGCGTTACCCTCCGAAGAAAAGTCGCGCTGCTTTTTAGCCAGAGTCTGAGGTCTACCAGCGATGGTGGACCAGTGGCTTGATTTTCTGTTCGTACACCGCGCGCACGCCCCGCAGCTGTTCGGGCGATAGAGCCGGCAGCGCCGCCGCCCGCAGATTAGCCAGAATCTGAGCGGGTTTAGAAGCCCCCGGAATTACGCAACTCACTGCGTCGAACATCAGAATCCAGCGCAGCGCCTGGGCGGCCAGCTCGGCGTGGTCGGGAAATACTTTTTTCAATTCCGCCACGGCTTCCAGGCCGGTGGCGTAATCGACGCCGGCGAAGGTTTCGCCTTTGTCAAACGCGGCACCGTCCCGATTGAAATTGCGGTGGTCGTCGGGCGAGAAGGTGGTTTGGGCGGAAAACTTTCCGGTCAGCAAGCCGCTGGCCAGGGGCACCCGTACGATCAGGCCTACCTCGCGGCGGGCGGCTTCCTGAAACAGCAGCTCCTGCGGACGCTGCCGGAACATGTTAAAGATTAACTGCAGCGTCGTCACATTGGCGAATTCCAGGGCCTTGAGTCCTTCCTCCACTTTTTCGACGCTCACGCCCAGGTGCTGGATTTTGCCTTCTTCCCGTAACCGGTCGAACAGCTCAAAAATTTCAGGCCGGTAGTACACCTCCGTCGGCGGGCAGTGGAGCTGCACCAGGTCGAGGGTTTCGAGCTGCATCCGGCGCAGGCTATCTTCCACGAACCGGCGGAGGGCGGCGGGCTGGTAGGCGTCGGCCACGTGGGGCTGCAGCTGCCGGCCGCATTTGGTGGCCACGAAAATGCGTTCCGAACGCGTGCGCACCAGTCGCCCGACGGACTTCTCGCTTTCGCCATCGCTGTAGACATCAGCGGTATCGATGAAGTTGATGCCCGCATCGGCGGCAGCGTTGAGAATCTGGTCGGCGTTGGCGGGGTCGAAGGGGTCGCCCCACTTGCCACCCACCTGCCAGGTGCCCAGGCTTATTTCAGAAACGGAAAATCCGGTTTTGCCAAGTTTGCGGTAATTCATCGGGCGCGGGTAAGAGTTGAATTATAAAGCCGGCGCCGTCGCCGGAGTGGTTACGGGCGGGATGGGCGATACGGGCGGAATGACGCAGGTAGCCAGGGCGTCCTTGCTGGCGTAGAATTTCCGCTCACGCATGTCGTACACGTTGCCTTTAGCCAGCACGTGCACGGTTACATTCTCGACGGAGAGCGCCGTGCCCTTTTTCGCAGCAGCGGCGTTGTTGTGCTGGATATTGTGGCCATCGAGGATAATGACCAGGTTGGAGCCTACCGTCTCGACCCAGTTGCCTTCGGTGATGAGCACGCCGGTATCTTCACCCAGGCCGATGCCGATCAGTTTGGGGTGCAGCGCTACTGATTCGATCAGCCGACCAAACCGGCCGCGCTTCACGAAGTGCGAATCGATAATGGCGGCGGGCAGCAGGCCCAGGCCCGCGCCCATCTTCACGGCACCTTTCAGCAGGGCATCGGGCACGGAACCGCCCCGAATCATGTACTGCGACATGGCCACGGCTCCGGCGCTGGTGCCGGCAATGACGAAATTAGGCTCGGCGTAGTAACGATGGATCATGCTGGTCAGGAATTCTGTTTCCCCGAACATTTCGCGCAGCCGCGACTGATTTCCCCCCGAAAACATGACGACGTCGGCCGCGAGCAGGCGCGCCAGGTACTCGGGCTGGCGGGCGTCTTCGGGCGTACGAATATCCATGATGCCCACGTTCAGGCAGTTGAGCATGGCAAAAGACGCCGTGTAGATCGGCCCGACTTCCTCCGGAATCATGGAGGCCGTGGTGATGACTTCGATGCGCGGGTCGGCTTTACCCGATTCCAGAACGATGCGTTTGAGAATGCCCAGCTCGAAAAAGTTGAGGTAATACTTGCGGCGGGTCCGGGGATTGGGGTAGGTGCCCTTGTCTTCATTGCCGCCCACGGCGATGAGCTTGCCCAGAGGGATGATGGTTTTCAACGAATAGCGGGTGTAACTGAGAAATACAAATGAGAAATGGCGCCGCTGCCGGCCCGGGCCAACCGGCCGGATGGGGGCGGAGCGCCTGCACAAAGTTCGGCCCGGACAGCCTTATATATGCTATGCCTTTTTTACCAGTAGCGCATCGAGCGTGCCGGTAGCCACGGAGTGATAATTGGGCCGGGCCTGTGCGTAAATCCGGCGGGCGCGGTCTGCGCCGCCGGGCGTAGCCAGCAGGGCCCGGTAGAGCGGCACCAGAAATTTGCGGCGGCCCACGTGCTGTAGAAAATTCTCCAGCGCCGGATCGGCCGCGGCGTACCCGGCCCGCAGCGCGGGCAGCAACCAAGCGGCTAATATTTCGGCATTGCCGGAAGTAGTAAACTCAAACGCCGCGTCGAGCACCGCGAGCGATTCGGCGGTGAGGGTCGGGGGGAGGCCGTGCAGAAGATGCACCCATTCGTGACTGCTCCAGCCGGCGGTTGCGGGGCGGAGGGCGACCGGGGTCCGGCCGGCCTGCAGTCCGGCCAGCGCCTCATCTACGGCGGCGAAGCGCCGCGAGCTCACGGCCGGCAGATTGGCGGGCAGGCCGGGACCATCGATCCATTCCGTTAGCCGCAGCCGGGCTTCCAGGCCGGGCTCCCGGTCTAGCAGCGTGGCGCGGAGGTAGGCCAGAAAGTTATCCGTATCCATCGCCTGAAAACTGAAGTGGGCGAAATACTCCTTAATGAAGATGTCGAGGCGGGGCCGGCCCACCAGCGCTTCCAGCGTCAGGAGCAGGCCGCAGCCTTTTTCGTAGGCAATGTCAGTTAGTCCCTCGTCGGGGTCGCGGCCGGCCAAGTTCAGGCGGAGGTGAGTATCGGGACTGCCCGCTCCGATTTCCGCAATTGTGTGGAGCAGTTCCTTCCGGCCTAAGACCTGGAGCATGTCGGCATAATCACGCCCATACAAATGTTCCATGATGCGCCGCTCGAAATAGACCGTGAAACCTTCATTAAGCCAGAAATCATTCCACGTTCCATTTGTAACCAAGTTTCCCGACCAGGAATGCGCGAGCTCGTGCGCCACCAGGCTCGTCAGGCTGCGGTCCCCAGCCAGAATCGTTGGTGTTACAAATGTTAATCTCGGATTTTCCATTCCCCCGAAGGGAAAGCTCGGCGGCAGCACCAGCAAATCGTAGCGTTCCCAGCGGTAGGGGCCGTAGAGATGCTCGGCGGCAGCCACCATCTTTTCCAGGTCGGCAAACTCGTGGCGGGCCCGGGCCAGCGTGGCCGGCTCGGCGTAAATCCCGGTCCGGTCGCTGAGCGGGGCGAAGTCTAGCTCGCCCACGGCCAGCGCCATGAGGTAGGCTGGAATAGGCTGGCTCATGCGAAAGTGATAGTCGCCCCGGGCGTTGCGCTGCTGCGGGTTTTCGGCGCTCATCAGCGCCAGTAACCCGGCGGGTACGCGCACGCGGGCCTCGTAGGTGAAGCGGATGCCGGGCGAGTCCTGGCACGGCAGCCAGGTCCGCGCCAGGATGGCCTGCGATTGCGTGAACAGGAACGGCTGCGTGCCAGCGGTCTGTGCCGGGGTCAGCCATTGCAGGGCCGCCGCGCCCGGCCCCGTCCGGTACTCAATGCGCAGGGCGGTGATTCCGGCGGTCAGCACGACGCGTAGGGCCTGGCCCAGCATCAAATCCGGCGGGTCCAAGGTAAAATCCATCCGGCCCGCGTTCCCGGCGTTATCAAGGCTCTGTACGGCTTCGATGAGCAGGCCCTGAGTATCGAAGATCATTTCCTGCGCCACTGCCGGGTTTAGCAGTTCCCAGGTGGCGCTACCCGCCAGCGTGCAATTTTCAAAGTCAACTATGAGATCGAGGGCCAGGTGGCACACCCGCCCGCTGCCGGCGCTGGCGGGGCTGTGCGGGTCTGGGGTTTGGGTCGGGAGGGATGCAGGAGCAGACTTCATAATTGAAATAAAATGAGCGGGCGAAATGGGGGCGGGCAATTAGCGGCGCAACGCAACGCTCGGCGCTCGCTGGCGGCCGGCCGGGCGAAGGTGGCGAAAATTGACCGGCGCTCCCGTCGGGTTTGGCTCCTGATCGCGTACTTTGTGGGCACCCGGCCAGTCGTCGGGACAACCCCGCCCGCTGCCCGGCAGTACAAGGCCCGGTCCGGCGGTCGTCCGGTCCGGCTACGTTAGCCGCTCCCGATCCAGCTGATTTTCCCGATGCCTTTCCTGTTCCGATTTTCTTCTTTGCTGTGGTTAATACTGGGCCTGGGTCTTGGCAGCGCCACGCTGCAATCGTGCGGTTCTGACAAAACAAAGTCCGCCACTGACGGCCGATCGGCGGCAGTTTCGGCTGGTCGGCAGCCCCGGCTCGATAGCACCTACCTCATTCTGACCCTGCGGGCCGACCCGCGTTTCAAGCCGCAGCTGCTGGCCGCCCGGCGTTTTTACCGCGAGCGCAACTTCCGGCTGGGCTGGTTTAAGAATAATGAGCCGGTGCCGCAGGTGCAGACTTTGCAGCAGGTTATTGCTAAAGCCCGGGATGAGGGATTGGACCCTAACTCCTATCAGGTTAAAGAGATTAACGTACTGTTGGCGGAGCTCAAAAAAAGCGCGTCCGACTCCGTTCGGCGCAACGTCCTGGAGCGGCAACTTGATGTGGCCCTCACCGGCACCTACCTGAAGTGGGCGTCCGACTATTATCGCGGGGTCGCCAATCCGCGCGATTCCAAGAACAGCACCTGGCAGGTGAAGCCCAATAAAATCAAGCTGCACAAAGCGCTGATCACCTTCCTGGGTGAGCGCAAAAGCCGCTACAACTACTACGAGTTTGCCCCGCTGCATCCCGAATACGAGCAGCTGAAAAAGGCGCTGGCCGCTTACCGCCAACAGGAGCGGGCGGGTGGCTGGGTCCGGCTGCCGGCCAGTCTGGCACTAAAGCCTGGGCAGTCGTCGCCCGCCGTGGCCGCGCTGCGGAAGCGGCTGCTGCCCGCAGCAGCGGTGGCGCCCGGCGGCGGGCAATTGGCTTCCCTGGCGCCGTCGGATTCCCCATCCCCGTCGTTGGCTTACGACTCTGAGCTGGTCAATGCTGTCAAAATATTTCAGCAGGATGCCGGTTTGAAAGCCGATGGGGTGGTGAAAGGCGAAACCCTGCGTCAGCTCAACGTGTCGGTTGGGGCGCGCATCGATCAGCTTATTCTGAACATGGAGCGCTGGCGCTGGCTGCCCAAGCGCTTCGAGCCGAACTACCTGCTCGTGAATATTCCCGAGTACATGCTGCACGTAGTGGAGAATAACAAGGAGGCGTTTACCATGCGTGTGATTGTTGGTAAAGTCCTACATGAAACGCCGGTCTTCAGTGATAAAATGGAGTACGTGGTGCTGGCGCCCTACTGGAATGTGCCCTTCAGTATCATCGATCATGAGCTGCGCGACAAGCTTGCGGCCAATCCGCACTACCTCGACCGTCTCGATATGGAGGTCATCAAAGGCTACGGCCGCAAAGCCGAGCAGATCGATCCGGCCACGATTGACTGGGCCGGCGTCACCCAGGAAAACTTCAAATATACCCTGCGCCGCCGGCCGGGACCGAAAAATGACCTGGGTAATGTCAAATTTATCTTCCCCAATTCTAACGACATCTACCTGCACGATACTCCCCACGACGAGCTATTTTCGCAGTCTGCGCGCAGCTTCAGCCATGGCTGCGTGCGGGTGGAGGACCCCATCAAGCTCGCCACTTACCTGCTGCGCAACAAGCCCGGCTGGGATCAGCAAACCATCCTCGATACTATTGCCACGCACCGCGAGAAGTACATCACGCTTAAGGAAAAGCTGCCCGTCTACCTGGTGTATTTCACCGCCTGGGCGGATGCGGCCGGGCATCCCCACTTCCGCGACGATATCTACGGCCTCGACAAAGCCCTGGCCCGCGAGTATTTCGACTAGACCCGAACCCGGGTCTGCCGGGTAATTCCGGTTTCCCGGGATGGCTGAAAAAAGCGTAGCGAGCAAGCCCCAGGCAGGCCCGACAACCCTCCGGTTGCCGGGCCTTTTGCTGTCGTAGCGGCCTTTGAGAGAAGCTAATATTAATTACAATTCTGTATAATTGGAATAAAGTGCGAATCTGTGCCTCACTTTCTAAGGCGTATAATTGTAAATAAAGGCTCTCATCCCAATTTATAGTTTACAAAAGTGATATTCTGATAATTTGCAGTTTCATTGAATGGCGTCTACATTTGTAATTAAACAGATTACAATGGTTGAGCGCATTCGGACGCTGCTGGAAGTCCGGCAGCTTACCCCCACCCAATTTGCGGATGCCATTGGCATTGCGCGGCCCATCGTGAGCCACATTCTTTCGGGTCGTAATAAGCCCAGCCTGGAAGTGGTCCAGCGGATTCTGGCTGCGATGCCGGATCTGTCGATGCCCTGGCTGTTGAACGGGACAGGCCCGATGCTGGCGGCTGGCTTAGCGACTCCGGCAGGAGCACCTGTTTCTGTAGCAATAGTATCTGA
>JAYWCH010000319.1:0-3036 GCA_043780755.1 Hymenobacter sp. | reverse complement strand
AGCGTGGCCGACTACGTGTGGGCCCCCGACGGCCAGCGCATCGCCCTGATTATCCGCGACGCTGACCCCGACTCGCTCACCGCCGGCCAGAAAGCCCAGAAGAAAACGCCGCCACCGCTGGTCATCGATCGCTTCCAGTTTAAGCAGGACGTGGATGGCTACCTCAACCAGCAGCGCCAGCACCTATACGTCTTCGATGTGGCCACGCGCAAGCTCGTGAACCTCACCCCCGGCGGCTACGACGAGCACTTGCCCGCCTGGAGCCCCGACGGCAAGCAGCTCGTCTTTTCCAGCAAGCGCGGCCCCGACCCCGACCGCCACGAAAACTACGACCTGTTTCTGATCGACGCCCACGCTGGCGCCACGGCCCGACCGCTGACCACCAACGACGTGCCTGACAGCGCGCCCAACTACGGCAGCCGCCCCGCCTGGAGCCCCGACGGCCGCAGCATCGCCTTCGTGCAGGGCGGCCCCAAAGAGCTGCTCGTTTACGCCCTGCACCAGCTTATGGTCGTGCCCGCGAGCGGCGGCACCCCGCGCGCCCTCACCGCCGGCCTCGACCGCAACACCACCAAGCCGCAGTGGTCGGCCGATGGCAAGAGCGTGTACTTTCTGCTCGAAGACGACCGGGCCGAGATTCTGGCCCGCGTACCAGCCGTAGGCGGCAAGATTGAGCAGCTGCTGGCCGGCGCCCGCGAAGTAGCCGACTTCGCCGTGGCTCGCAACGGACAGGTGGTTGCCCTCGTCAGCCAGCCCCAGCAGCCCGGCGAAGTGTTCGCACTGGGCCAGCATGCCGCCCTGCGCGCCCTCTCGCGGCAAAACGATGAGTGGCTGCGCGGCATCACGCTCGGCACGGTGACGGCCATTCAGGCCAAAAGCAAGGATGGCACGCTCGTGAGCGGGTTCAGCGTCAAGCCGGTGGGCTACCAGACGGGCCGCAAGTACCCAACGCTGCTCCGCATTCACGGCGGGCCGGTGGCGCAGTTTGGCTACGGCTTTTCGTTTGAATGGCAATACTTTGCCGCCAACGGGTACGCCGTGGTGGCGGCCAATCCGCGCGGCAGCTCGGGCCGGGGGCTGGCTTATTGCAAAGCCATTTATGCCGACTGGGGCAACAAGGACACCGACGACGTGCTGTCCGTCGTGGACTACGCCGTGGCCCAGGGCCTGGCCGATCCCGACCGCCTGGGCGTGGGCGGCTGGAGCTACGGCGGCATCATGACCGATCAGGTCATTGCCCGCGACCAGCGCTTTAAAGCGGCCGAGAGCGGCGCCAGCATCGGCAACGTGCTGGCCGGCTACGGCACCGATCAGTACGTGCGCGACTACGAAACCGAGCTGGGCACGCCCTGGAAAAATACCGACGTGTACCTGCGCGTGTCGTACCCCTTCTTCCACGCCGACCAGATTAAAACTCCCACGCTGTTCATCTGCGGCGAAAAGGACTTCAACGTACCCCTGCTAAACACCGAGCAGATGTACCAGGCCCTGCAAAGCCTGCACGTGCCCACGCAGCTGGTCATCTACCCCGGCCAGTTCCACGGCTTCGGCACGCCCAGCTACGTGAAGGACCGCTACGTGCGTTACCTGAGCTGGTACAACAAGTACCTGATGACCAAACCCACGGCCGCGGCCGGCCAGTAGCCGGCCGGGAGCAGTTCCCGGCCCCGAACCAAAAAGCCCCGTCGCAGCCCTGCGACGGGGCTTTTTGGTTAAATAAATCCGGGGCAGATCCCGGACCGGACGGGTCGAAATTATATTTTGCCCGGTTTCTACCGCCCCGCGCCGCGGCCCCACCACCACCCGATTAAGGATCGGAGCATGATCATATAGCTCAAGTATTGCAGCGCAATAATCGCTATAAACGTGATAGTTAAAAATAATTTTTCGCCACAAAAGCCGTATATTTGAAGAATATATTCTACTTATAGCCTCGTCGGATCCCTCATAATGAAAGGAATATTTTCAAGCTTCTTGTCCTTCATTATGCTGATGATCACCGCCAGCGCCAGCTATGGGCAAGGGCCAAACCTGGGCGCGGCCTCCACTTTTGCCCTCTTTACCGCTAATGGCGCCGTTGATAATGCGGGGGCCAACACGTACATCGTCGGCGACGTGGGCACTAATTCCGGGGCTTCAACCGGCTTTTCGGCGGCCAGCATTGTGGGGCAGACGCACGTGGCGGACGCCGTTTCGAGCCAGGCGGCACTGGACATTGTTTCCGCCTACAATTCTCTGACGAATGAGCCCTGCACGCCGGGCTCCGCCACTGCCACCACGCTGGGCGGGGGCCAGACGCTACCGCCCGCCACCTACTGCCTCGGCGGCGCCACCTCCGTGGTCGGAACCCTGATCCTGGATGGGCAGAACAATGCTAACTCCCTGTTTATCTTCAAGATCAACGGCGCGCTGACCACCGATGTCACGACCCAGGTGGTGCTCATCAATGCTGCTTCGGCCAAGAACATCTACTGGCGCGTGAGTGGCGCCGCTGATTTTGCGGCCAACTCAACTTTTGCCGGGACCATCATTGCCAGTGGCGCCATCGGCCTGGCCAACGAAGTGCTGCTCATGGGCCGGACGCTGTCCACCACCGGCGCAATTTCGACCAATAACAACCGGGTGACTTCGCCCGGCGCCACTCCCATGCCGGTGGAGCTGACCGAATTTACCGCCGAAGCCCAGGCCGGGCGCGCCCTGCTGCGCTGGACCACGGCTTCGGAGAAAAACAACGCCTACTTCGCCATCGAAAGCAGCGCCGACGGCCGGACCTTCGTCCGCCAGGGCCATGTGGCCGGGCAGGGCACCAGCGCCCAGCCCCACGCCTACACCTGGACCGACGCCCGCCCGGCCGCCACCCCGACCGCGTACTACCGGCTGCGACAGGTCGATAACGACAGCACGGCTACTTATTCGCCCGTGCGCCTGGTGCGCTTCGCGGCGGCTGCCACCCTGCAATTACAGGCGTACCCCAACCCTTTCCAACAGCAGCTCCGCGTGCAGATCGACGTGGCGCAGGCCGCATCCGCCACGCTG
>JAYWCH010000318.1:0-7023 GCA_043780755.1 Hymenobacter sp. | reverse complement strand
CTGAACTGCTCGTGCTCGGTAGCGTTCTTCTCCGTGATAAAGCCCGAAATGGGCGCCCGCAGCGCGTACATCCCATCCTTGCCGATGCCGTACACGCTGAGCTGCTTCACGTTTTTGCCCACTGTGCCGCGGGCCTTAGCCACCTCAGCCCGGGCCAGCACCAGATCCCGGTCCGAGTTCAGCCCGGCTTTGAACATATCCTCGGCTACGGCCAGGTTTTTCCGGGCGATATCGAGGTCAGAAGCCGCGGTCGTGGTCTGATTCTGCACATCGGCAATCTCGCTCGATTTGATCACGGCCAGAACCTGACCCTTGGTCACCTTATCGCCCAGCTGCACGTTGAGCCGCTCCACCACGCCGCCCACCAACGGGTATACTTTCACGGTTTTGTCGCCGTCGGAGGCAATTTCTCCGGTCAGGATCAGTTCATTTTCAATGGCGCGCTCGCGCACGGTGTCCAGCACAATCTGCTGCATCATGGTGTCGGAAAGCCGGAAGCCTTCCTTCTTCGCTTCCTTAACTTCGGGCTTGGAGCAGCCGACCAGCGTTACCGCGCTCAGCAGGGCAATGAACGTACGATTCATGAAAGGGGGCACAACCAGCGAGGTTGCGGATAAGAAATACCAGCTAATCAATTAATTACTCGGCCCTGAACACGGGCTTGCCAACCACAAAATTCAACTGCTCGAACGCCCGGACCCGGTTGGCACGCAGCGTATTGAGCTGCACGAGGTTATTCTTATAGGACTCGAAAAAATCCAGGTATTCCACCACCGTCAGCACCCGCTTGGCGTAGCTCTGCTCGATGCCTACCATGAGCCGGGCAAAAGGCGCCGTATCGCGGTCCGTGCGCTGAAACAAGTCATCATTGCGGGCCGCCAGCTGGTAAGCCTGATGCACCTCACTCTGCACAATGAGCTGCTGCTGATCGACCAGGAGTTTGCTACCCGCCACCTGCGCCCGCGCCACCTGAATATTGCCCTGGTTACGGTTGAACACGGGTACGGCTACTCCCAGCGTCAGGGCATGGTAGTCGTTGATGTAGGATCCCGCCTTGTCATAAGTGTAGCCCACGGCCACATCGGGCGTGGCCAGCTTTTGTTGCAGGCGCAGGTTCAGACTCTGCTGCTGCACGACGGCGCGGCGGGCGTTCAGGTCGGTGCGCCGCACCAGGGCGGTATCAGCCAGCTGCTGTTCGGCGTAGCCGCCCAGGTTCAGCGCCCGAAGGCGGGCCGGTTCCACCACCGGCACAAACTGGCTGCCCGTGGCATCGCGCAGCAGCACGTGGAGGTCCGTTTGGTCGGCGGCCACTTCGTTGAGCAGCGCCTGCCGCTCGCTTTGCAGGGCGAAGAGAAACGCCCGCAGCCGGATCACTTCCTTCAGCGCCACGTTGCCCTTCTCGAGTTGGGTCTGGTACAGGTTCACGGTGCGGCTCAGGGAGTTGATCTCCGTCTCGTACACCCGGAGCGTCTGCTGCTTGAAGTACACGTCGTAGTACGTGGTCCGCAGCTGGTAGCGCAGCGTGCGCAGCAGCTCCTGCAGGTTGAATTGCTCGACTAGCGCCATTTGCTGGGCCACGCGCCCGGCCGCCCGCCGACGCCCGGCCAACGAAAACAGCTGCTGCACCTGCACCACCACCTCGCCCGGCGCCCGGTCGCTGAAATGTTCGCGGTTGATGTTTTTGTTGACCGCATTTTGCTCCAGCGTCACCGTCGGGTTGTCGATGATGCGCGCCTGCACGGCCTGGGCCTGGGCCACCGTCACGTTGTACTGCTGGGCCAACACGGCCAGGTTCTGCTGGAAAAACCGCTGTTCGGCCTCGGGCAGCAGCAGGCGCACGGTATCCGTCGGGGCCGGCTGCGGCCGGGTCTGGGCCCGCCCCGGCCCGATAACCACGCTGCTTAAACTCAGGAATAGCAGAAGGGATAAACGGGGCATAGTAATTTTTATATTCTTCCCAAAAGTGATCAATTAATTCCCAAAACTGACCGGCTATTAATGAAGGTTCGATGAATTTATCTCGATAATGAAGATATAGTGAATTATTAATTAGCAGCATAAAGTACTCCAGTACCACCCAGTGGCCCTTTATTAGCGTTCTTTTAGGCGGGTGGTTAATAAATACCCCGCCCGTTACCAGACGGCCAGTCTATCTGGCTTCCTGACACGGCAGCACTGACCCGCAGCTCCGGCCCGCGTCCGGACGGACCCGG
Organism: Hymenobacter sp.; assembly: GCA_043780755.1. Taxonomy (GTDB): domain Bacteria; phylum Bacteroidota; class Bacteroidia; order Cytophagales; family Hymenobacteraceae; genus Hymenobacter. Next base: position 4,810 of record JAYWCH010000318.1, on the reverse strand, counting down.
AGCGCGAACCGGAGGACCGGAGCGCGGCCCGGCCTAATCGTCCTCGTAATCCAGGCCCAGGCACTGGTTCAGGGCTTGCAGCAGCTCGCTGGCGGCGTGCTGCTGGCCGGCGCGCCGGGCCACGAGCAGGCCGGTGCGGTAAACTTTTTCCGCCTCCTCTTTCTTATGAAATTGCTCCAGCAACTTACCGGCGTGGTAGTACGTGCCCACGTAGTCAGGGTGTTCGGTCAGCAGTTTCTGGTAAAATTCCCAGGCCCGATCCGGCTCTTGGGTGCGGTATTCCGTAGCTAAGGCATAAATGGTAAATGCATCCGCCGGGTCGGCTTCGTAAAAGGCCAGCAGTTGCTGCAAACGGGTGGGCGAGGTGTTCATTCGGAGGCGGTTTTTGGTTATATTTGCCCCAAAATTGCGGTTTTTCCGCTTGATTTCTCCTTTCCCAGGTTTCCATTGGTTTCAGCCCGCTTGCATGAAATTTCTCGTTTGCATCAGTAACGTCCCCGACACGACCACCAAAATCGCCTTCACGCCCGACAATAAGGAGTTCAACAAGGCTGGCGTGCAGTTCGTGATTAACCCCTGGGATGAATACGCCCTCACCCGCGCCATTGAGCTCAAAGAAGCCGCCGGCAGCGGCACCGTCACGGTGCTCAACGTGGGCGAAGCCGACACCGAGCCCAACATCCGTAAGGCCCTGGCTATTGGCGCCGACGACGCCATCCGCGTCAACGCCGCCCCCCAGGATGCCTACTTCGTAGCCGAGCAGATCGCCGCCATCGCCAAAGAAGGCGCCTACGACGTTATTCTGATGGGCAAGGAAAGCATTGATTACAACGGCTTTCAGGTCCACGGCATGGTGGGCGAAATGCTCGGCATCCCCACCGTGGCCCCGGCCATGAAGCTGGATCTGAGCGGCAACACCGGCACCATCGAGCGCGAAATCGAAGGCGGAAAAGAAATCATTACTGTCAATACGCCCTTCGTGGTCTCGTGCCAGCAGCCGATGTGCGAGCCCCGCATTCCCAACATGCGCGGCATCATGACTGCCCGCACTAAGCCCCTGAAAGTGGTGCCCGCCGTGGGTGAGCCCGCCCGCACCACGGTCGCCGAGTTTGCGCTGCCGCCCAAAAAACAGGGCGTCAAGCTCATCCCCGCCGAAACCGCTGGCGATCTGATCAAATTATTGCGCAACGAAGCGAAGGTTATCTAAATCGGGAAGGGCACCGCCGCCCGACCGGGATTGGTTTTATCCCAAGCCCAGGCCGGGGCGCCTTCTTCATTCCTCATTCTTTCAGTAGAAAAATATGTCCGTATTAGTTGTAGTTGAGTGCGCTGATGGCGAAGTAAAAAAATCCTCGCTCGAAGTCGCCTCGTACGGCGCCGAGCTGGCCGCCCAGCTCGGCACCACCGCCACGGCCATTGCCGTGGGCGAAGCCACCGAAGCCAGCCTGGCCAAGCTCGGCGAGCAGGGCATCAGCAAAGTGCTGCACGACGCAGAGCCCCGCCTGAAGGAGTTCGTAAACAATGCCTACACCAAGCTCATCGCCACGGCGGCCGAGCAGGAGCAGGCCAAAATCATCATCCTCGCCAATTCCAATATCGGCGCCGCCGTGGGCTCGCGCCTGTCGGTGCGGCTCAAGGCCAGCCTGGCTACCAACGTGGTGGAGCTGCCCAAAACCGACGGCGGCCAGTTTATCGTCAAGCGCGGGGCGTTCTCGGGCAAAGCGTTTTCGGACGTGGTGCTCAGCGGCGAGCGCAAGATTATCGCCGTTAAAAAGAATTCGACCGAAGCCAAACACGAGGCCGGCAAAACGGCCGAAGTCGCCGCTTTTGCCGCGCAGCTCACGGATGCGGACTTCGCCGATGCCCCCACCCAAGTGGTGATGCAGGAGCAGACCGGCGGCGTGCTGCTGCCCGAAGCCGAGCTCGTCGTCTCGGGTGGCCGGGGCATGAAAGGCCCCGAAAACTGGGGCCTGATCGAGGATCTGGCCAAAGCTCTGGGCGCGGCCACGGCCTGCTCCAAACCGGTTTCCGACGTGGACTGGCGCCCTCACCACGAGCACGTGGGTCAGACCGGCATCACCGTTTCGCCCAATCTTTACATTGCCTGCGGCATTTCGGGCGCCATTCAGCACCTGGCCGGCGTCAACAGCAGCAAGGTCATTGTCGTCATCAACAAAGACCCGGAAGCACCTTTCTTCAAAGCCGCCGACTACGGCATTGTGGGCGATGTTTTCGACGTGCTGCCCAAATTAATAGCCGCCGTAAAAGCCCTGAATTAACGTTTAAATCAAGTATCCGGGGATTTAGATCATTGGTTTTCAGCCGAAAGCCGGGGTCTGAATCCCCGCTCTTTGGGGGGTATTGCCGGCCAATTCCGCAGCGGCTTTGGCGCTAGTTACCCGGACTTTTCTTTAATTGCACATACATCCTTTCTACTTCGGTTTCGGACGGGCCAGTCGCCCGCTTCCGCCGAAGTCCCCAAGCCCCCAGTCCCTTGAAAAAAATCCAGCTTGAAATCCTGGGCCTTTCGTCCAGCCAGTCGCAGTCTGGTTCCTTTGCGCTGATCTTAGGCGAAAAAGGCGGCAGCCGCCGCTTGCCCATCATCATCGGCATGTTCGAAGCGCAGAGTATTGCCATTCAAATTGAGAAGATCAGCCCCAATCGGCCGCTTACCCACGACCTGTTCAAGTCTTTTGCTGAACACGTCCACGTGGTGATTCTGGAAGTGGTTATTTCCGATTTGAAAGAAGGCGTGTTTTATTCGCGCATCGTCTGTTCCGACGGCGCCACGACGTTCGACATCGACGCCCGACCTTCCGATGCCATCGCCATTGGCCTGCGCTTCGGGGTGCCCATCTACACCGTTGAAACCGTCCTCGGCGAGGCCGGCATCATTCTCTCCGAGCTGGACGAGACGGAAAGCGACGACGAGGACGAGGATACCGACACGGAGGCCGACCGGGAAACGCCCCGCCCGACCCGCGCACAGCCCGAATCGCGCGATCCCAGCGGTCAGGTATCGCTCGATGAGCTAACCAAAATGCTGGCTCAGGCCCTCGAAAAAGAAGATTACGAGAAAGCCGCCAAAATCCGCGACGAGCTGAACAAGCGCAACGGCTAAGCCCGAGCCCGACCATTCAGCCGGCCCGGACGCGATAACCACAACGCTGCCTCCCATTCGGGGGCAGCGTTTTTGCGTTATTTGCCGCTATGAATCCAACCACTGAGCACCTCAGCTATCCCATCGGTCGCGTCCAGCTGCCGACGGCACCCCTCACTCACGCTGAGCGCACGGCGCTTATTCAGCAGCACATCGACCTGCCGGCGGAGCTGACCGCCTTGGCGCAGGCCGTAGGCGGCGAACGCCTGCAACTTCCCTACCGCCCCGACGGCTGGACCGGGCGCCAGGTCATCCACCACCTCGCCGACTCCCACATGAACTGCTACTTCCGCTACCGCCTGGCCCTGACGGAGGACAACCCCACCATCCGCGCCTACGACGAGAAAGCCTGGGCCGAGCTGCCCGACGTGGCCGCCACGCCCATCACCGTGTCCCTGACGCTGCTGGAGGCCCTGCACACCCGCTGGGTTATCCTGATGCAGCAGCTCACGGATGAGCAGTGGCAGCGCACGTTCGTTCACCCCGTCACCCACCGCACGTTCACGCTCGATCAGGCCCTGGCCCTCTACGGCTGGCACGGCCAGCACCACCTGGCGCATCTAAAAATGCTCCTGCCGGTGGCTTAACGCATTTTTTGGGGCTGCCTTTTAGGAAAAAAGGCCATTATTAAATCGACGATCGGTCATGCATAGCGTAGCGAAGCATGTCGCGTGGACGACTGACTCAATCGTTGTAACGATTTTGATTACCAGTACAGACGAGATGCTTCGCTAAGCCCTGCATGACCGATTTGGGTTATCTGCGCAGTGCGCTAAGAGCCTGAATGATAATTTACTGCTCAAATTCCGCCGCCCATCTGGTCCGTGATGGCGGCGAGGCCGCCTTCGTCGTCCACTTTTTTAGCGGCCCGCACCAGGCTGCTGCTGAAGATGAACTGGCGCAGCTCGGGCACGGTGGCGTTGAGAATTTCCTCCTTGGTACCGTCCCAGAGTTTGCGGCCCTCGTGCAGGAAAACGATGTGCTCCCCGATTTCGATGACCGAGTTCATATCGTGGGTGACGATGACGGTGGTGATGTCGTACTCGTGGGTGATTTCGTGGATCAGCTCGTCGATTTTGATGCTGGTGGCGGGGTCGAGGCCGGAGTTGGGCTCGTCGCAAAACAGGTAGGTACACTGCGGGGCAATGGCGCGGGCAATACCCACGCGCTTCTTCATACCGCCCGAAATCTCGGCCGGCATCTTGTTGCCCGCGTTTTCCAGCCCCACACGCTTGAGGCAAAATTCGACCCGGTCGCGCCGCTCGGCGGCGGTCATTTCGGGCGTCAGCATTTGCAGGGGGAATTCCACGTTCTTGGCCACAGTCATGGAATCGAACAGGGCTGAGCCCTGGAAAAGCATCCCAATTTTGCGACGAATCTCTTGACGGATATCAACCTTACTGTTGGTATACACCGTGCCGTCGAAAGTGATGGAGCCGATATCGGGCTTCATCAAACCCACAATGCACTGTAAGAGCACGCTTTTGCCGGTGCCCGAGCCGCCCAGCAGCAGGTTGCACTTACCGGTTTCGAACACGCACGAAATGCCTTTGAGAACGGGCGTGCCGTCGAATGATTTTTCGATATTCGATACTTCAATCATGATTTTTTAACTGTCAGGAATTGATCCACGGCTACGGGGTACGCTGG
>JAYWCH010000317.1:0-1844 GCA_043780755.1 Hymenobacter sp. | reverse complement strand
CCCGGCTACGCCCCCTTCGCCGACGAGATGACCCCGGCCAAGTACGTGGAAATGGTGCGCAACAAGGAACTGGTCGATCCCATCCTGACTTTTCAGCTCAGCAATGAGTTTCACGTCCGCAAGATTATTCGCGGCTACCTGCCCTACGACTCGGAATCAAAAGCCTACGCCACACTGCTGGAGTGGATTAACGTATACTATGAGGAGTCCGAAAAGCTCATCGGCAACCAGAAATCCAACGTCCGAATCGGCATCGTGCAGTGGCAGATGCGGGCCACCCGCAGCCTGGAGGATCTGTTGCAGCAGATCGAGTTTTTTGTCGATACCGTGAGCGGCTACAAGGCCGACTGCGTGATGTTTCCCGAGTTTTTCAACGCCCCGCTCATGGCGCTGACCAATGAAGACTCGCCCTCGGTGGCCATTCGGGCCATGGCGGCGTTCACCGAGCCCATCAAAACCAAGATGATGGAGCTGGCCGTGAGCTACAACATCAACATCGTGGCCGGCTCGATGCCGGTCTACCAGGACGGCAAGCTCTACAACGTGGCCTTCCTCTGCCGCCGCGACGGCACCGTGGACGAGCAGTACAAGCTGCACGTAACCCCCGACGAAGCCAGCTATTGGGGCATGCGCGGCGGCGACACGCTGAAGTGCTTCGAAACGGACTTCGGCAAAATCGGCATTCTGGTGTGTTACGACGTGGAATTCCCCGAGCTCTCGCGCATGCTCAGCGACGAGGGCATGAAGATTCTGTTCGTACCCTTCTGGACCGACACCAAGAACTCTTACCAGCGGGTGCGCCTCTGCGCCCAGGCCCGCGCCATCGAAAATGAGTGCTACGTGGCCATTACCGGCTCGGTGGGCAACCTGCCCCGGGTCGAAAACATGGACATTCAGTACTCGCAGAGCGCGGTGTTCAGCCCGTCGGACTTTGCCTTCCCGCACGATGCCATCGTGGCCGAAGCCACGCCCAACACCGAAATGACCCTGATTGCCGACCTGGATCTGGACTTGTTGAAGGACCTGAATTCAAGCGGCGCCGTGCGCAATCTGCGCGACCGCCGCAAGGATCTGTATTCGGTGAGCTGGGTGAAAAAGACCGAGCGCGACGACGAGTTGCTGGATCAGGGCGTGGAGCGCCTGCCCCGCACGAGTCGTCGCCGGGCCATTTCGGCCGGGTAATAGCTTTGCCCAATGAGCCCAGCTACCGCCGCCGCCCACCCACCCCAGCTAGTGATGGCGGGTGGTGCCAACGGCGCGGGCAAATCTACTTTTGCGCGCATTTTTCTGGAAGACAATCCTGACTTTGTTTTCTTAAATGCCGATGAAATAGCCCGCGCTTTGCGCCCCGACAACTTGCACGCTGCTCACTTTGACGCGGGGGCCGCGAGTTTTTGAACCGCCTGGTTAGTCTTCGTGAGCAACACACCAGTCTTTTGTTAGAGTCCACTTCGGTTTCGGTGGGCCGGGTGACGGCCAGAGTTTTGGACGGTGGCCACCACGTGCCAACGGCCGATATCGTCTGGCGTTTTGGTCGCAGCCAGCGTAACTTCTGGTTTACCTATCGTCCACTAGCCGACCACTGGAATCTGATTTCTAATACTGGCGATGATTTTCTGGAAGAACCTGAAAGCGAAGGCCCGCAGTTGACCCTGTTCGACGACCAGACCTTTTGGCGTTTCGTCCTGCCGTTAGATCCTACCTTTATTTTACCATGAAGCAACCGGCCCATCGTTCCCCTCGTCGCGGCCCCGACGAAATCCGCCGCATCGGTCAGGAAGCCGTGCAGCAAGCCCAAAATGAACTGCGCAACAAAGGCATTCCGCTCTGTTTCAGTCGCAATG
>JAYWCH010000316.1:0-4588 GCA_043780755.1 Hymenobacter sp. | reverse complement strand
TGGGCGCTTACTATTTGGACTTACCCTGGGAATGAGCGGGGCGCTGGCGCACGCGCAGACCAGGGACACGTTGGCGGCGCGGTCGGCGGGCTTCAATGCCCCGGCCAGCCTGACCGGGCAGATCACGGCCGCGTCCGGAGTCGTGCAGCCCCGTTCTACTGTAGCCATCATTTCCCTGGCTACGGGCCTGCGCCGCACCGCAGTGGCCAATGATCAGGGCATTTTTTCCCTGCTCGGCCTGGTCGCTGGTGGTCCCTACTTTGTCCAAATTCAGCAGGCCGGATTCCGCACCCAGACAATCACCAATGTGTTTTTGAAAGCGGGCGAGGCTACCACGCTGCTGGTAAGGATGAATCCCGAAACCCTGGGCGTGGGTACCCGCCGGGGCGACCGTACGGCCCTGGAATCGGCCGTGCCGGTCGATGTGATAGCCGTGGGTGAGCTGCTGCGCACAGTTCCCCAGACCGATCTGACCCAATTGCTACAGTATAGCGTGCCGGCGTTTAATTCCACCCGCCAGACGGCGGCCGGTGGCTCCGACCACGTAGATCCGTCCAACCTTCGGGGCCTGGGCACGGATGAGTTACTGGTTCTGGTGAACGGCAAACGCCGCCACACGACGGCACTACTCAACCTGCTGGGTAACCGGGGCGTAGGCAGCGTGGGCACTGATCTGAACACGCTGCCCAGTCTGGGCGTGGAACGGGTGGAAGTGCTGCGCGACGGCGCCGCCGCCCAGTACGGATCCGACGCCATTGCCGGGGTAATGAACATCACCCTGAAAAGTGATAACCACGCCGGCAGCGTCCTGCTGAACTCGGGCCTGACCTCGGAGGGCGACGGACTGGCCACGCTGCTGGGCATCAACCAAGGCTTTCGCCTGGGTCAGAAAGGGTTTCTGAACCTGACCGCCGATGCCGATACCCGCGAGCGGACGACCCGGGGCTACGCCCGCGATCCGCTGGTGAGTCCGGTGTTTGTAGTCAACAACCCCGCCGCCGAGCAGGCGGCCCTGAGCGCTGCCAACCGATCTTCGGCCGACTTTGTCCAGCGCAACGGCGATGCCCGCGTGCGTAACCTGCGCGGTCTGGCCAATGCCCGGGTGGAAGCGACGGACTGGCTGGCCTTCTACGGCTTTGGGGGTTACAACTACCGCCGGGGCACGGCTTATTCGCCGTGGGTGCTGCCCTCGCGACAGGCCGCCGATATTGTGAGCGAGATCTTCCCGTTTGGCTACGAACCCCAGATCAACACCCGCATTCACGACGCGGCGGGCACGGCAGGCGTGATCCTGGGGCGCGGCCAGACGCACTGGACGCTGGATCTGAGCAACACCACCGGCTACAACAGCATGGTTTACGACCTGGCCAACACGGTAAACGCGACGCTGGGCGCGACCTCCCCCACGGTATTTGACAACGCGGGCGGCTTCCGATTCTTACAAAATGTGACTAATGCGACGGTAAACCGGTTTTTTGATCATTTCCTGGCCGGAACTAACGTGGCTTTTGGAGGTGAGTTCCGGGCTGACCGCTATGAAATCCTGCGTGGCGATGAACGGGCCGAAGGCGAGTATGACCTGGGCAAACCCGGCGCGCAACCGGGGGCCCAGGGCTTCAGCGGCTTCGGCGAGGCCTCGGCCGTGGTGGGCAGCCGCACCAACGTAGGGGCATTTCTCGACGTGGAAGCCGACGTGACCAAGCGTTGGTCGGTGAGCGGGGCCCTGCGCTTCGAGAACTATTCCACTTTCGGCGCGGCCTTCATTTACAAAGCGACGAGCCGCGTGCGGCTGACTGATTTTCTGGCCCTGCGCGGGGCGTTCGATACGGGCTTTCGGGCCCCGTCGCTGCAGCAGACGCTCTACCGCCAGATTACCCAGCGGCCGGGAGTAAACGGCGTGGTGTACGCCGGCATTTTCAACAACCAGGATGAGCTGACGCGGGCGGCCCGGGTGCCCACGCTCACGCCCGAAACCTCTTACAGCTACAGCGCCGGCCTGGTGCTGACGCCCACCCCGGCGCTTTCCCTCACGGCCGATGCCTACCTGATTGATATCAGCAACCGCATTACCCTTTCGGGCCTGCTGCGCTCGGGCTTCGGAATAAGCCCCGCTTTTGCCCAGGTGCTGGCGACTAATCGCGTGACGCAGGCTCAGTTTTTCATCAATGATCTGGATACCCGCACCCAGGGAATCGATGTGGTGAGCAACTACCGCCTCACCCTGGGGCGCGGGTTGCTGAGCGTGAACGCGGCGGCCAACTTCTCCCGCACCCGCACCCTGCGCCAGAACATTCCCGACAACTTCCGCAGCCTGCAACAAGCCGATAACCCGGCGACCAAGTACATCGATCCGCGCCAGCTTTCGCTGATCGAAACCGGCAATCCGACCAGTAAGATCCTGCTCGGCCTGAACTATAGCCGGGGCAGGCTGGGTTTCGGCGTGCGTAATACCTACTTCGGCACGGTGCGCTATTACGACAATGCCCCCGATCCGACGGTGTATGATTTTGGTAGCTACCTGCTGGCCTTCAATCCCCGCCTGACCACCGATTTGCTGGTGAGCCTGCAGACCACCCGGGCGCTGGGCCTGACGCTGGGCGTGCAGAACCTGTTCAATGTCAAGCCCAGCACCATCGATGCGGCGGCATCCAACGGCGTGGCCCCCGGTGGTTTCGCAAACCGCGCCGACTTCGAACAGTACTTTAAGAACCGGTATGGATTTGCTTCGCCCTTCCCAACCAACCACGACGTCTACCGCTACGCCCCCGTTCAGATGGGTTTCAGCGGGGCATTCGTGTACCTGAAAGCGGTGTACAACCTGGGGATTTGACAACCTCCCCGGCCTGAAAGCGCGGAAATTTCTTTGACAGCGTCTGATGTCCCAGACGGCAGTAGCCCGACCGCTACGATCGGGAAGAAGCTGTTTTTAAAAAATCAGGGCAGGGAAAAGGGGAGCGGGCTGATTTTGAAGAAGGAGTTTGCCTGGAAAAGGGGTGCCCCGGGGTTACTTACCCAGGAGTTTGAAGCTGACGGCCGCGCCGCCGCCCGGCGCCAGCTGCAGGGTGAGAGCCGACCGGCTGGTGACCACCCGCCGGGAAATGCGGTAGGCCATGGGGTTTTTCTGCCAGTCGGCGTCCGGCCCGTCGGCGTAAATAATAGCCTGGTACCGCTGGCCGGGCGTCAGGAACGTTAGTTTCACGGGCTGCTGGCGGGCATGCTCGTCGGTGATGCTGCCCAGGTACCACTCGTCCCGGCCCTTGGCCTTGCGCGCGATGGTGAGGTAGTCGCCGGGCTCGGCGGCCAGAATGCGGGTATCATCCCAGTCCACGGCCACATCTTCGATAAACTGAAAGGCGTCGAGGTGCTGGTCGTAGGCTTCGGGCAGGTCGGCCGCCATTTGCAGGGGCGAATACAGCGTCACGTACAGGGCCAGCTGCTTGGCCAGGGTGGTGTGCACCTGCCGGCCCTGGTTGCGGGCGGCATTCCAGGATTCGAGCTTGATCTGAAAGATGCCGGGCGTGTAGTCCATCGGGCCGCCCATGAGGCGGGTGAAGGGCAGGATAGTTTCGTGCTCGGGCGGGTTGCCGCTGCTCCAGGCGTTGAACTCGTTGCCCCGGGCGGCCTCGTTGGCCATCCAGTTGGGGTAGGTGCGCTGCAGGCCGGTGGGGCGCACGGACTCGTGCATATCCACCATGATGTGGTGCTCGGCCGTGAGCTGGGCCGTGCGCACGAAGTGGTTGACCATGGCCTGCCCGTCGTGGTGCTCGCCGCGTGGGATGATGCGGCCCACGTAGCCGGTTTTCAGCATCGTATAATTATGGTCCCCCATGAAGCGGTAGGCAGCCTCCTGCCGGCGCTCGTAGTTGGCCACCGAGGCGCTGGTTTCGTGGTGCATGATGAGCTGCACGTGGACGGCGGCGGCGTAGCGCTGCAATTCGCTCACGTCGAAGTCGGGGTAGGGCGTGACGAAGTCGAACACGTCCTCTTTCCAGTTGCCGGCCCAGTCCTCCCAGCCCACGTTCCAGCCCTCGACCAGCACGCCGCCGAGGTGGTGCCGGGCGGCAAAATCGATGTAGCGCTTCACGTTGGCCGTGTTGGCGCCGTGGTGGCCGTTGGGCCGGAGGTGGGCCCAGTCGGTGCCGACAAGCTTGAGGTTGCTGGTATCGGCGTAGTTCCAGCTGGCGCGGTTGACGTGCATTTCCCACCACACGCCCACGAATTTCTGCGGCTTGATCCAGCCGGTTTCCGGCAGCTTATTGGGCTCGTTGAGGTTGAGAATGAGCTTAGAAGCCAACAGCTCAGGGGCCCGGTCACTGACCACAATCGTGCGCCAGGGCGTGTGCTCGGGCGTCTGCAGGTAGGCTTTGGCCCCCGTACCGGACGCATCGGGCACGAGCTGGCTGCGCAGGCCGAAAGATTTGGTATCCACGTTGAGCATCATCGCCGGGTAATTGACCAGCGCGGCTTCGTGAATGTTGATGTACAAGCCGTCGTCCGACTTGAGCAGCAGGGGCGTCTGTACCCGCGTGGGCGCGGCTTTTTGCTGAATCGGCTCGATGGGCGCCGTGTTCACCTCGCTCAGGCGGGA
>JAYWCH010000315.1:0-2866 GCA_043780755.1 Hymenobacter sp. | reverse complement strand
CGCATGATAGCTAATGGCTTCGGTTATTTCGCCGCTGGTGCCGGCACGGGTTTGTAAGGGATGATGGACTGGTTGAAAAAGCGTGGCTTCAGCTTGCGCTGCAATGAGTGGGCCAGGGGCTTACCAGCGGCATAATCGGTCAGAATCCGTTGGAGGTGGCCATTGCTGTAGTGCACTATTTTGCCCACTCCGTAGGCGGCAATCGGACTGGCAATGAGGAAGACCAGACCCGGGCTAGAAGAATCGTCGCGCCCCACGTAGCTGTTGTTGGTGGTGGTCGAGCTGTTGGCCGTGGCGATGCGCACGGCAGCGAGTGTGGACGCTACTATCCAGCTGGCCCCACCGGCCTGGCGGCGGCTGTAGAGGTTGATGATGGCCTGGGCGGTGTCGTTTTGCAGGTACAGGCCGCGCAGGCGCTGCTTGAACGTTTGAGAAGCGCCCGTTTCCTGGGCCCGCAGCGATCCGCCGCCCAGCATAAGAACAACAAATAGAAATAGTAAACGCCTGGACATAAAAAGATTGATTAGGGTAAAAACAATTGCAAGATAGCGGGTGTCCGGTAATCTCCGGGCTCTAGCTTTGCCGCATGAATTCCGTTTTTCAAACCTATCTCCAGCTCGGCTTTTTGCACATCTGCACGCCCCGGGCGGCCGATCACCTCACGTTTTTGCTGGCCCTGTGCGCGCCCTATGTGCTGGCCGACTGGCGCCGGGTGCTGACGCTGGTCACCAGCTTCACGGTGGGGCACTCGCTCACGCTGGCTCTGGCGACGCTGGGCGTAGTCGCATTCCGGCCGGCGATTATTGAGGCGCTGATTCCGGTGACCATCATGGTTACGGCGCTGGTTAATCTGCGCGGGGCCGATCGGGTTGTTGCCCGGCACTCGCCGGTGCTGGCGGCCGCCCCCAACGCCCTGGCCCTGGGTTTCGGTCTGATTCATGGCCTGGGCTTTTCCAGCTACTTGCGGGCCTTGCTCGGGCCCACGAGCCGGCCCATTCGCGAGCTGTTTGCCTTCAATGTAGGGGTGGAAGTGGGGCAGGTGCTGGTGGTAAGCTTCATTCTGCTCCTGGGGCTGGGGCTGCTGCGCGGGCTGCGCGTAGCCCGCCGCGACTGGCTGCTGACCACCAGCGGCGCGGCCCTGGGCATTGCCACGGTGCTGCTCGTTCAACAGCTGTGGCCGTAAAATTCCCGCTTTTTTGCCCAACGCTTCGGGGGAAAAATGCGGGCTGATAGCGACGGCGTTCGTCGGATTAGCAGCAGCATAAAACGCCCGATATATTTGTCGGATCCGCCGCCACCCCCGGCGTATCTTCGCGACATTCCGGGCGGTCAGTTCGGCGGCTTTTTTCTCATTTACCTTTTCTCTATGCGTCGTTTTCTATTCGCTGGCCTCGTGCTGGCCCTGGCGGCCCAGCGGCCGGCTGCGGGCCAGACCACCAACTCGGGCACCGACAAATTTGCGCAGCTCGAAACCCTGCTGCCCACGCCCAACGCTTACCGTACCGCCAGCGGCGCTCCCGGTCCGCAGTACTGGCAGCAGCGCGCCGACTACGACATCAAAGTCACGCTCGACGATGCCAAGCAGGCCATCAGCGGCCGCGAAACCATCACCTATACCAACAATTCGCCCGACACGCTGCCCTATCTGTGGCTGCAGCTCGACCAGAACATCCTGGCCAAAAACTCGATCACCACTGCCACGCAGGTTGGTCAGCTGCAGGATAAAATGGCTTTTCAGGCCCTGGAAGCCCTTCTGTTTGATTTCGATGGCGGCTTCAAAATCGAGAGCGTCACCAACCTGAGCGGGCAGGCGCTGAAAACGGTGACCAACCACACCATGATGCGGGTGGATCTGCCCACGGCCCTGCGGCCCCACCAGTCCGTTTCCTTCCAGGTGAAGTGGCACTACAACATCAGCGACCAGCTGAAAATCAACGAGCGCAGCGGCTACGAGTTTTTCCCGGAGGATAAAAATTACCTCTACGAAATCGCGCAGTTTTACCCCCGCATGGCGGTTTATTCCGACAACCAGGGCTGGCAGAACAAGCAGTTTCTGGGCAATGGCGAATTTACCCTGCCCTTCGGCGACTACCGCGTGAGCATCACCGCCCCCGCCGACCACATCGTGGGCGCCACCGGCACGCTTCAGAATGCCGCGCAGGTCCTCACCGCCGCGCAGCAGAAACGTTATGAGCAGGCCAAAACCGCCAAGAAGCCGGTGCTCATCGTGAGCCAGGAAGAAGCGGTTCGCAACGAGAGCAGCCACGCCACGGGCACCAAGACCTGGACTTACGCCGCCAAAAACGTGCGGGACTTTGCCTGGGCCAGCTCCCGCAAATTCATCTGGGATGCCATGAGTATCAAGCAGAACGGCAAGCCGGTGATGTGCATGTCCTATTATCCAAAAGAGGGCAACCCGCTCTGGGGACAGTACTCGACGGAGGTCGTGGCGCACACTATTAAGACCTATTCCAAGTTCACTATTCCCTACGAATATCCCGTGGCTATCTCGGTGCACGGTCCCATTGGCGGCATGGAATATCCCATGCTCTGCTTCAACGGCGGCCGGCCCGAGAAGGACGGGACCTATTCCGCGCAGCGGAAATACGGGATGATTTCCGTGATTATCCACGAAGTGGGCCACAACTTCTTCCCCATGATCATCAACTCCGACGAGCGGCAGTGGACGTGGATGGATGAGGGCCTCAATACCTTCTGCCAGTACCTGACCGAGCAGGAGTGGGAGCGGAATTACCCGTCGCAGCGCGGCGAGCCCCGCAACATTGTCGACTACATGCGCACGGACAAGAGCCTGCAAACGCCGATCATGACCAACTCGGAGTCGGTGCTGCAGTTCGGCCCCAAC
>JAYWCH010000314.1:0-4094 GCA_043780755.1 Hymenobacter sp. | reverse complement strand
ATCATGTTCACGCAGGAGCTGGCCCGCCGCCTGCGCGCCCACGGCATCACCAACGTCACGACCAACGCCCTGCACCCCGGCGCGGTGGCCACCAATTTTGGCGATAGTGCCGGCGGCTGGCTGGGCCGGCTCACGCAACTAGCCCGCCCGCTCATGCTCACGGCGGCGCAGGGCGCGGAAACCAGTATTTTCCTGGCCTCCTCGCCCGTGGTGGCGGCCATCAGCGGGGGGTATTTTGCCAAGAAGAAAGCCGCGCCCGTGCGCCACTCCTTCAACACCCTCGACCACGCCCGGCAGCTCTGGGAAATGAGCGAGCAGCTAACGGGTACGTCATTTCTGGCGTAATTGGCGCTTTGATCCGCCAAACCCGCCCGCTATTTATGCCTGATTCTGCGCTGGACCTGACCGCCTACACCGCCCGCGTGGGCTACACCGGCCCGCTGACGCCCACCCGCGAAACGCTCATCGCCCTGCACCGGGCGCAGGCGTTCAGCATTCCGTTCGAGAACCTCGATATTCACCTCAACCGCCCGATCAGCCTCGATCCAGCCCGGCTGGTGCAGAAGCTGGTCCACGAGCAGCGGGGCGGCTACTGCTACGAGCTGAACGGCTTGTTCCGGCTGGTGCTGCTGGAATTAGGATTTGCCGTGACGAATCTGGTGGGGCGTAATCTGCTGGCCGGCCATCCGTTGCGGCCCCGCGCCCATCAGGTGCTGCTGGTGGTCGTGGCCGGGCAGCCCTGGCTGGTCGATCTCGGCTTTGGCGGCAACAGCCTCATCGAGCCGATTCCGCTAGTGGTCGATACTGAATACGAGCAGGGGTTCGACTCCTACCGCCTGCGAGCGGCGCCGAACCATAATTTTCACTTGCAATTACGGATGCTGGGCGAGTGGCAGAGCCTCTACACCTTCACCCTCGACGAAACTCAGCCCAGCGATTACCAGATGATGAATTTCTTCTACTCGCAATCGCCGGATTCGCCCTTCCGTCAGCAGCGCTTGTGCGCCCGCTCGGCCCCCGGTTTCCGGGCCAGTCTGGTGGATCGGGAGCTGAAAATCCGGCGGGCCGACGGCACCATCACCACCGCGCAGCTGACGGAAACCAGCGCCTACGAGCAGGCTTTGGCGACGTATTTTGGCCTCCGGTTGCCCGGCGCCGCCGTTTAGTTAGTCGGGCTGCCCGTTGCGGAGCCGAGTGCTTCGACGGGAGCTTTGGGGTGCAAGGCCCGCCACTCATCCTCCAGGATACCCATCTCGATGATGTTCCAGTACTCGTCGCCGTGCTTCATCACGTCGCGCAGCACGCCTTCCTGCTGAAAGCCCGCCTTCAGGTAGCAGTTGATGGCGGCGTGGTTGAAATCGTACACGCCCAGGCTGACGCGGTGCAGGTTCAGCTCCTCGAAGCCGACGCGCAGGATAGCTTTCACCATGCCCTGGCAAATCCCCCGGCGGCGCTCGGTCGAGTTGCCCACCAGCACCCGGGTAATGCGCCCGGCCCGGTCGCGCTGGCTAATGCCGCCCAGCGAAATATGGCCTACCGTGACGCCAGTCTTCGAGTCTACTGCTTTGTAGATGAAGACGTTCGGGTCCTGTAGGTTATTTGAGTCCTTGATGTACCACGCCAGTCCGGCCTCACTCAGTGGGAAGGCGAACATCGAGCCACTCCACTCTTTCATCAGGCGCTCCTCGTCGACCCAGGCCATTAGTTGGGGGAAGTCGGCGGCGGTGAAGGGTTCTAGCTTAATCATTTGATGCTTCGGCCTTTATTTAAGAATAGGAATGAATAAGTGTGCAAGATAATGGGTGCTTGGGCGCGCTGGTTCTCAAGACCGGGCTTATTATTGAGCGCCGGTGAAACCCGCCGCGCCGCCGGATGTTAGCAGCCTTGCTATCACGCAATATCTCTTTTTACCCATGAACTTAGCCAACAACACTATTTTGCTCACGGGCGGGGCCACCGGCATCGGCCTGGCCCTGGCCGTCCGCCTGCTCAACGCGGGCAGTGAAGTCATCATCTGCGGCCGGCGGGCCGATAAGCTCGCCGAAGTTCAGCAGCTGCATCCCGGCCTGCACACCCGCGTATGCGACGTGGCCGATGCCGCCGGGCGCGGCGAGCTGGTGCGCTGGGCTACCACCGAATTCCCCCGCCTCAACGTACTGATCAACAACGCCGGCATCCAGAACCGGATTCAGCTCGCCGATGACACGGCTGACTGGGAAGCTCGCCGGCAGGAGTTGATTATCAACGTCGAAGCCCCCATTCACCTGGCGATGCTGCTCATCCCGCACCTGCGGCAGCAGGCCGGGGCTACCATTATCAATGTCACTTCGGGGTTGTCGTTTGCGCCGGCGGCGTTCGCGCCCATTTACAGCGCCACCAAGGCGGCGCTGCACTCGTTCACGCTTTCGCTGCGCCATCAGCTCGCGCCCACGGGCATCGCGGTGCTCGAAATCGTGCCCCCGGCCGTTAACACCGACCTGGGCGGGCCGGGCCTGCACACGTTCGGCGTGCCGGTCGATGCGTTTGCCGATTCCGTGCTGGCGCGCCTGGCGGCCGGCGAGCAGGAGGTCGGCTACGGGACTTCGGAGGAAATCCGGCAGGCTTCCCGCGCTGAGCTCGACGAACGCTTTCGCGCCATGAACAACCGGTAAACCGCCGTTCAACCCAAAAAAAGAGCCGGTCGCTGCGTAGCGACCGGCTCTTTTCAGGTATCAGCCCGGCGGTTTTTAAAGCCGCCCGACTTCGGTCCACTACGCGTGGGTCGTGGTCGTCAGGTTCACCTCGATGTTGCCGCGGGTGGCGCGGGAGTAAGGGCACACCTGGTGGGCTTTGGCCACCAGCTCCTCGGCCTGCGCCTGGTCCATGTTGGGGATGTTCACGACCATGTCCACGGCCAGGCCGTAGTTTTCGCCGTCTTTGCCGAAGCTTACGCTGGCTTCCACGGTGCTGCCCGTGATCGGGGTTTTGCTCATGCGGGCCACCAGGTTCAGGGCGCCATCGAAGCAGGCCGAGTAGCCGGCAGCGAACAACTGCTCGGGGTTGGTGGAGTTGGCTTTGCCGGGGCCGCCCATCTCGCGGGGCGTGCTCAGGGGCAGGTCGATGACGTTATCGGAAGAAGTGGCGCGGCCATCACGGCCACCGGTAGCTACAGCTTTGGCGGTGTACAAGCGTTCGATGCTCATTGTATTTAAAAAAGGGGGGTGATTGGGAAAAAGAAAAAAGTGCCGGAATGGCGTTAGGTAAGCAGGGTAATGAGGTGGCGCAATTGGGCGCGCAGGGCGTCGAGCTCGGGCGGGGCCATTTGCAGACGCTCGGCCACCCGCACGGGGATTTCCTGGGCTTTCCATTGCAGCGCCCGCCCGGCCGGTTGCAGCTCCACCAGCACCGACCGTTCGTCGTGCGGGGCGCGCCGGCGGCTGAGCCACTGGTGGCCCTCCATGCGCTTGAGCAGCGGCGTGAGCGTGCCCGAGTCAAGGAGCAATTTCTCGCTCAATTGTTTTACGGTGAGCCCGTCATTTTCCCAGAGCAGCAGCAGCACCAGGTACTGCGGGTAGGTCACTTCCAGACTTTCGAGCAGAGGCTGATAGGCTTTGGTGATGAGCCGCGAGAGGGCGTAAACGGAAAAGCAAAACTGGGTATCCAGCTTAAGGATAGGGTTAAAGGCGGCGTCGGGCAGTTGCTTCATCGGTTTCGGGAGGGGAAAACAAAGATAGTTGTACAAAATTTAATTGTGCACAATCTATTACAATAAAACACCTAATCCGCTGATTTAGAGCGAACCTTATTTTTTAAGATTCTTTATTATTCCGATTTTTCAGGCTTGCAGCCCCAGGGTTTGCCGGCTGCGGGCGCGCACAGCGGCGGTCAGGGCCGGGTTGTCGGCCAGCGACTGGCCGAAGGAAGGGACCAGTGAGCGGAGCCGGGCCTGCCATTCGGGCGTGGCAGTTTGGGTGGGGAAGCACTTCTGCACCAGCTCCAGCATGATGGCCACGGCCGTGCTGGCGCCCGGCGAGGCCCCGAGCAGGGCGGCAATGGAGCCATCGGCGGCGGTCACCATCTCGGTGCCGAATTCGAGCACGCCGCCGGCTTTCTTA
>JAYWCH010000313.1:0-4868 GCA_043780755.1 Hymenobacter sp. | reverse complement strand
GGGCCGGGTGCCACCCGCGCCGGCGGGACGGCCACCGCCACCGCCGCTGCCGCTGCCAGCGGGCGTCGCACCGCCAAGGTCGCCCCCGCCCCCGCCGCCTTCCCCTTTCAGGTCATCGTTGTTGATGCTTTTGGTGTTGCGGGGGCGCTGGTCGACGGTGAGCTTGCCGATGCGGTAGCTGAGGTTAATTTTGAAGCTGCGGTTGTGCAGCACGTTGGTGCCGGTCTGGTCCAGTAGCGGGCTGGCGATCTGGGTGCGGATGTTGACGGCGGGCGTGAAAAAGTTTTCCGCCCCGAAGCCGATGCTGCCCTTTTTATTGGCAAAATCACGCTTCATGCTCAGGCTGTACACCCCGAATCCGCTCTGGTAGCCTTGCAGCTGCACCTGCCGGGCGCGGTAGTAGACGAACGCCTGCAGGCCCCAGAGCTCGGTTAGTTTGTAGTTGCCAAACAGGCGGGCGCTGGCCACGAAACCCTGATTGCTGGCGTTGGCCAGCGGGTTGGCGACGTTGTTGCGCAGCACGGCGTAGTAGAGGTCGGTGCCGCCGTTGAGGCTGAACTTGCTGCCGTTGATGCTGGCGAACACGCTGCCGCCGTAGGCATTTTCCTGGCCGATATTGTCGTACGTAATGCGCTGCACGCCATTATCCAGTGGCGTGCGGATGGCCTGAATCGAACCCGTGGTGTTGCGCACGAAGGTGGAGAAGTTCAGGTTGGCGCGTTTTACGATGGTGCTGTAGCCCAGCTCGTAGTTATTGGTGTACTCGGGGTGCAGGTAGGGATTTCCCTGGGTGATAATGAGGGGGTTGGACGCCTGGATGTTCGGATTTAGGAACTGGAGCGAGGGGCGCTGAATGCGGCGGTTGTAGGCCAGCTTTATTACGTTGCCGTTGCCGAGCTTGCGCGAGAGGTTCACGCTGGGCACCAGAATGCCGTAGTTGGGAATGGTCGCCGTGGTTTCGCCGTTGCTGAAATTGGCCTGGATGGTGGTGTACTCGTAGCGCAGGCCGGGCTTGAGGGTGAAATTTTTGGGCAGGCTCACCGTGTACGACACGTAGGAGGAGGCGACGTTCTGACGGTAAGTGAAGTTATTGCTCAGCCCCACGCCGGTCAGGGGCACGAAATCGCCGTTGGCGCCCGGCGCGGTGAAGTAGCTGTAGTTGCTGCTCACGCGCCGCAGAATGTCCTTGGTTCCGAATTCCAGCAATTGCCCTTTGCTGATGGGCGACTGATAATCGGCCTGCACCGTGTATTCCTCGTTGGCGCTGGGGTTGTCGTTGCGCAGGCGGCTGCTGGTGTTCAGGTCCGCGTCCAGGATATTGTTGGTGAAGCTATTGGTGCGGTCATTGCGGCTGTACAGGGTCAGGAGGCTGAATTCCTGCTGCGGCTTTTGGAACGTGTGGGTGTAGTTCAGACTGGCATCGACGGTGCCCGAGAGGTCGTTCACGCGCACGTCGCGCATCGAGTTGCCCAGCGCCGACGAAGTGATGGTGGTCAGCAGATCCTGGTTGGTGTGCGAATTGCGGGCGCCGTACGAGAGCGAGGCCGTCAGCGAATTGTGCTTGTCGATATCATAATCCCAGCCCAGCACCGAGCGCCCGAACGCCTGGCTCTGGCGCGTGCTGGCCGTCTGCTCGCTGGTCGAGCGGATGTTGCCGCTGGCATCCTTAATCGTCTGATCATTGATGAAGTTGCCCGGAATATTGTAGCCCGCCCGCCCGAAGCCGCCGAGTGAGAAGCCCATTTTGCCGGTCCGGTAGCTGCCCTGTACGCTCAGGTTGCTGCTGCGGGTGCCCACGCTGGTATCAACGCCGAGCGTGCCGCCCTGCAAATTATTCTGCTTGGTGATGATGTTGATAATGCCGCCGCTGCCCTCCGCATCGTACTTGGCCGAGGGCGAAGTAATGACTTCCACCGACTTAATCTGATCGGCCGGAATCTGCTTCAGCGCGTCGGCAATGCTATTGGCCGCAATGGCCGAAGGCTTGTTGTTGATCAGCACCTTAATGTTGGAGCTGCCGCGCAGGCTCACGTTGCCGTCGAGGTCCACGCTCAGCATGGGTACGCGCTTGAGGACGTCGGTGGCGTCGCCGCCCCGGGTGGTCTGGTCGTTTTCGGCGTTGTAGACGGTGCGGTCCACTTTTTCTTCAATTAGCGGGCGCTGGGCGGTCACCACTACTTCTTTGAGCTGCTGCGCCGAGGCGGCCAGCCGCACGGTGCCCAGGTCCACGCTGCCGTTGGCGGGAACGACGACGGCCGGGCGCGGGAGGGTTTTGTAGCCCAGAAAGCTCACTTCCACCGTGTAGGAGCCGGCCGGAATACCGGGCAGCACAAACTTGCCGTCGTCGCCGCACACGCCCCCGTTCACGGGTTTGCCGGTGCCTGCGTCCAGAACGGCCACGGTGGCGTAGGAAACGGGCTTGCCCGTGCCGGCATCGGTCACCGTGCCGGTGATGCGGCCGGTGGCGCTGGCGCTGCGCGGCCGGTTGCCCGCCGGCGCGCCGGGTTGGTTGGGTTGGCCGGTCGCCAGCTGGGCGAGACCCAGCAGGGCCGAGAGCAGTACGGCAGTAGTTGGTAAGGAGTGTTTCATGGCAGGCGGGGCTGCCAGGGGCAGCAATCGGGGCGGCCGGCGGGGGCAGGCCTTTTTCGGGATGAGTGGGGGAGGCGGGGGCCCGGGGGCCGGCAGTCGGCGGGGCGTTTTATTAAATTCTACGGTTTTTAATTATTGTAACCTATAAGTACTCCAATTAGCCGGCCTTTACGCAAAGGACCCCCGGTGGGCGGTTTTTAGGATCTGAAACTAGATTATCACCCCCGAAACCCCGACGAAGGCCGTAATTCCTTCGGTCCCAACAACTGCACTTGGCCGGGCTCCGTACCTTTGCCCCGACCCAATAATCTTTTAGCGGGTCAGACGGTTACACCCCGTCCCCCATTTTCTCGACGCTGCTCTGATGATAGTTGAACCCGGCCCGCTTCTGGCGGCGATTGACTCGCCCGATGACCTCAAAAAGCTTGCTCCCGAGCAATTAATCCAGCTGAGCACTGAGCTGCGCGATTTTATTATTGATTCGGTGAGCATTTACGGCGGGCACTTCGGGGCCTCGCTGGGCGTGGTTGAGCTCTCGGTGGCGCTGCACTATGTCTTTAATACGCCCTACGATCAGCTGGTCTGGGACGTCGGCCACCAGGCGTACGGCCACAAAATCCTGACTGGCCGCCGCGATCAGTTTGCCACCAACCGGCTCTACCACGGTATGTCGGGCTTTCCCAAGCGCAGCGAGAGCGAGTACGATGCCTTTGGTGTGGGGCACAGCAGCACCAGCATCGGGGCGGCGCTGGGCATGGCCGTGGCGTCGGACTACAAGGGCGAAAAGGACCGGCAGCACATCGCCGTGATCGGCGACGGCGCCATGACGGCCGGCATGAGCTTCGAGGCGCTCAACCACGCCGGGGTGGCCAACTCCAACCTGCTGGTTATTCTCAACGACAACTGCATGAGCATTGACCCCAACGTGGGCGCGCTCAAGGAATACCTCACCGACATTACCACCTCGCGCACTTACAACAAGGTGCGGGATGAGCTCTGGAACGTGCTCGGTAAGCTCAGCAAGTTTGGTCCCAATCCGCAGCAGATTGCCCGCAAAGTAGAGGCGGCCATGAAGGCTACGCTGCTCAAGCAGAGTAATTTATTCGAGGCGCTGAAATTCCGGTATTTCGGTCCTGTCGATGGGCACGACGTGCAGCACCTGGTCACCATCCTCAACGACCTCAAATCCATTCCCGGCCCCAAGCTGCTGCACTGCGTGACGGTGAAAGGCAAGGGCTACGCACTGGCCGAAAAAGATCAGACGCTCTGGCACGCGCCGGGCCTGTTCGATAAAATCACCGGCGAGATCTACAAAAAAGTCCCCGCCAAACCCCAGCCGCCGCGCTACCAGGACGTTTTCGGCCACACCCTGGTGGAGCTGGCCGAGGCCAACGCCAAGATCATGGGCGTGACGCCGGCCATGCCCTCGGGCTCGTCGCTGAACATTATGATGGCCGCCATGCCCGACCGCGCGTTCGACGTGGCCATTGCCGAGCAGCACGCCGTTACGTTCTCTGCCGGCCTTGCCACGCAGGGGTTGGTGCCGTTCTGTAACATCTATTCCACGTTCATGCAGCGCGGCTACGACCAGGTGATTCACGACGTGGCGCTGCAAAACCTGCACGTCGTGTTCTGCCTCGACCGGGCGGGTTTTGTGGGCGCCGACGGCCCCACCCACCACGGCTGCTACGACCTGGCCTACATGCGCTGCATCCCGAACATGGTGGTTTCGGCCCCGATGAACGAGCAGGAAATGCGCAACCTGATGTACACCGCGCAGCTGCCCGAAAATGCCGGGCCGTTCAGCATCCGCTACCCGCGCGGCGAGGGCGTGATGCCGCAGTGGCGCACGCCCCTGCAACGCATCGCCATTGGCACCGGCCGGGTGGTGCGGGTGGGGGAGGCGGGCGGCGTGGCCATCCTCAGCATCGGCCACATCGGCAACTACGCCGTGAAAGCGACCGACGCGCTCAGCGCCGAAGGCTTCGACGCGGGCCACTACGACATGCGCTTCTGCAAGCCCCTGGATGAGGAAATGCTGCGCGATATCGCCCGCCGCTACCGCGCCATTGTAACCGTGGAAGACGGCTGCCTGCCCGGCGGCTTCGGCTCGGCGGTGCTGGAGTTTCTCACCGATCAGGGCCTGAGCCTGCCCGTGCGCCGCCTCGGTATCCCCGACCGGGTGGTGGAGCACGGCTCGCAGGATGAGCTGTACAAGGAGTGCGGTTTCGATGCCGCCGCCATCGCCGCCGCCGTGCGGGAGCTGAGCGCCAAAGTGG
>JAYWCH010000312.1:0-23304 GCA_043780755.1 Hymenobacter sp. | reverse complement strand
CTGCGCATCGTAAAAAGTGGGGTTGTAACCGCCCTGCGCCTGCTTGAGGGAGTTGAGCACGTACTGGGCATTTTTGTAGCGAACCCCGGCCAGGTAGCTCACCCGACCATCGGCCGAGCGGGCTTCGGCGTGCGCCGCGCCCCCCACCAGACTACCCGTGAGCGAGGCCGCGAACTTCTCGGGCGTCTTGTACTCCACGCTCAGCACCGAGGCCAGCTTGTCGCCGTACTTCGGCTGCCAGCCCCCGCTGCTGAACTCCACCTGCTTCACCATGTCGGGATTGATAAAGCTCAGCCCCTCCTGCTGCGCCGAAGTCACCAGAAACGGCCGGTAGATCTCAAACCCGTTGACGTACACCAGATTCTCATCGTAATTCCCGCCGCGCACGTTGTACGTACTACTCAGCTCGTTGGTGGAAGCCACACCGGGGAGGGTTTTGAGAATGGCGTTGAAATCCCCGAACGGCGAAGGGATTTCCTTGGCCGAGCGCGGATCCAGGCGCGTGATGCTGACCTGCTCGCGGGTATCGGCCTGGTCGGCCCGGCCCAGCACCCGCACTCCGCCCAGGGCCCGGGCGTCGAGCCGCATGGTCAGGCGCAGGGGCTGGCTGGCTGACGCGGGCAGCGTCAGCGGCACCCGCAGCGACAGATAACCGAGCCGGCGCACTACCAGCACCAGCGTTGGTCCGGTCGGGGCCACCCGCACGGACAGGGAGAAATTTCCCTCAGCCGTCGTCGTAGCACCGCCCGGCTGGCCTTCGATCCCGACTACCGCCAGCTCCAGCGGCTGGCCGCTGGCGTCGCGCAGAGTGCCCGTCACTGTCACCACGCTGATCGCCGGTAGTGCCGGCGCGACTGCAGGCGTCTGACCACGCACCCCGGGGGCGGTCAGCAGCAGCATCAGGCCGTAGAATAGTACTATCAGCCCGCGACAATTTGTAGTTTCCCTCCACTGCGGCCCAGGGGCCGGGGTAGGCGTAACGGTTTTTTTCACGATGCGAAGAACGGGTTAGCCTGCCGATTAGTCCTACCGGCCGGCAACCGGGCTCAGGGCCAGATGGTCGCGTAGGGTAGCCAGCGTCGCCACCGGCCCGGCGGGGGCGCTAAACACGAAATTACCCGCCACCAGCACATCAGCGCCGGCTTCCACCAGCGGGCCGGCGTTGGCCAGGCTCACGCCCCCGTCGATTTCAATCAGCGCCGCCGAGCCGTTTTCGAGCAGCAGCTCTTTCAGCATGGCTACTTTTTTCAGGGTGTTGGGAATGAAAGCCTGCCCGCCAAAGCCCGGATTCACCGACATCACCAGCACCACATCGAGATCGGCGGCAATATCTTCGAGCACCGAAACCGGCGTGTGCGGATTCAAGGCCACCCCGGCCCGGCAGCCCAGCTGCTTGATCTGCTGCACCACGCGGTGCAAATGGGTGCAGGCCTCGTAGTGCACGGTAATAATGGCCGCGCCCGCGTCGCGGAACGCCGCCAGGTAGTGCTGGGGCTCTTCGATCATCAGGTGCACGTCGAGCGGCTGCTTGGCGTAGCGGGCCACGGCCTGCAACACGGGCAGGCCGAAGGAGATATTGGGCGCAAAGCGGCCGTCCATCACGTCGAAGTGCAGCCAGTCGGCGGCACTGCCGGCCAGACGTTCGGTTTCGGCCTGCAGGTTGGCCAGATCAGCCGCCAGAAACGAGGGAGCCAGTAAAGTAGGACGACGGGGATTATTCATGACCCCAAAGATACGGCCGGTCCGCGCTCCCTAAACCCGACCGGCTGATCCGGCGGCGCTACTTTTACGCCCCCGGCCCACCGCCCCGCGGTAGTCCGGGCTCCGTTCGTTTCACATTTCCGTCCCCGTGCCCCACCTCGTTCCTCTCCTCATCCGCGGTATCAACAACCTCTCCGATGCCCGCTACTGCGCCGGCATGGGGGCCGATAAGCTCACCTTCATCCTCGACCCGGCCCTGCCCGGCCACCTCGATACCAAAACCGTCAAGGAGCTGACCGGCTGGATTGCCGGAGTTGAACTGATTGGTGAGTTCGACCAGCTTAACTCCTTTGAAATAAATGCCATAGCGGCCGAGTGTAACCTCGATGCCGTGCTGCTCCGCCGCCCCCGCCCGGCGGCCGAGTTGGCCGAGATTGCCCCGCCCGTCTACGTCGAGCTCGCCCCCGATCCGGCCGACTGGCCCCAACCGCTACCCGCTACGGCCGTCGGACTGTTGGTAGAACTGCCCGAAACAATGCCCGAATCGCTCCGGGCGGCCCTGGTGGAAATCGCCCGCCACCAACTCCTCTGGCTCGGCCCGGGCCTGCGCCCCGCCCGCGCCCACGCCCTCACCAGCGAGTACTCTCTGGCGGGCTTATCATTGCCCTCGGGCGATGAAGTCAAGCCCGGCCTGCGGGATTTTGACCAACTGGAAGCCGTGTTTGAAGCCCTGGAAACCGACTAAAAAAAGGCGGCAGAAATGTATTTCCATTTCTGCCGCCCCTTCCAAGCCACTGGCCCAAACCTTACGTCAGCCGAAACTGCGCATACTTTATGGATACGCCCAGGGCGCGGTACTTGCCTTCAAAGTTGGTCTGAATGGCCTGGGCTTCCGCGAATTCGGGCGCAGTTTCGGCGTACAGGTCGCGGGTAAACCGCTCTACAGTAGCGCCCGGCCGGATAGCCAGCTTTTCCAGGGTGTATTCGAAAAAGCCGGCGTTGTCGGTCTTGAGGTGCAATAGCCCGCCGACAGTTAACAATTGTTCGTACAGGGCCAGGAAACGCGGCGAAGTCAGCCGACGCTTGATGTCACGGTCGCGGGGGCGCGGGTCGGGAAACGTAATCCAGATTTCCTGCAGCTCGCCGGGGCCGAACTGATCCCGAAGGTCCTCGGCCCGCATCCGCACGAAACCGACGTTGCGCAGGCCCAGCGCGGCGGCGGCGGTACTACCCCGCCAGATCCGCTCCCCTTTGATATCGAGCCCCAGAAAGTTACGGCCGGGATACCGCTGGGCCAGCCCGACGGTGTATTCGCCCTTGCCGCAGCCAACCTCCAGGGTCAGCGGGTGGGGATCTTCGAAAAAATCGGTGCGCCAGCGGCCCCCAAGCTCTCTATAACCGGCCTTGCCGGGTTCAATAATATCGGGACGGGTGGCGTTGTCCGTAAAACGGTGCAGTTTGACGCGAGGCAAATCAGAAAGATGTAAATGGAAATCAAATAGGTAACAGGCGCCGCCGGCCGACCTTATTCGGTGCGAAAAAGGTCGTCTACTTCGGCAACGACGAAGGTGCTGCCGCCCACGAATATCACGTCATCGGCGTGAGCCGCCGTCCGGGCCGCCGCTACGGCCGCCGCTACCGAGCCGTAGGATTGCCCCGTCAGGCCCACGGTGGCCGCAAGCCGGGCCAGCTCAGGCGCCGGCAAAGCCCGTGGAATGTTGGCCGCACAAAAGTAATAAATCCCAGCGGGCGGCAGCAGAATGAGCATTCCACCCACGTCCTTGTCGTTGACGGTGCCGATGACCAGGTGCAACTGCCGGTGGGGCAAGCGCTGCAATTGCGCCATCACCAGCCGCAGACCGGCGGCATTGTGGCCCGTATCGCACACCACCAGCGGGCGATTGCCGATAATGCTCCACCGCCCGCGCAGCCCGGTGAGCACCGTAACCTGCCGCAGACCCGTGCGCACGGCTGCTTCGGGGATGCGGAAGCCCTGCCCCCGCAGCTCGTCCAGCGTCGCCAGCACGCCGGGCAGGTTGTCCTGCTGATAATCGCCGTGCAAACCCAACTCCAGATCAGGCAGGTATGGCCGGCCCTGCTGCGTCACCGTCACCGGCCGGCCCGCCATTTCCGGCGCGTATTCGGCGGCGAAAGACGCCTGATAAACCTGATCGGCAAAGACCAGGTGCGAGAGCTGCGCAGCGGCTTCGCGCTCGAATACGGCCGCTACTTCGGGCTGGGTCTGGCTGATGACCACCGGCACGCCGGGCTTGATGATTCCGGCTTTCTCACCCGCAATCTCCGGCAGGGTGTCGCCCAGCAGTGCCTGGTGATCGAGGCTGATGTTGGTGATGAGCGAAACCAGCGGCGTAATGATATTAGTGGAGTCGAACCGGCCGCCCAGGCCCACTTCCACAATGGCGATGTCCACGCGCTGCTCGGCGAAATAGTCGAAGGCCAGCGCCACGCACATCTCAAAAAATGATGGTTTGATCTCGACAAACAGCGACTGCCAGCGCGCCACCCACGCCACGAGGTACGCCGGCACCAGCTCCTGACCATTAACACGGATTCGCTCGGTGAATTCGCGCAAATGCGGCGAGGTATACAGCCCCACCTTGTAGCCCGCCGCCTGCAACACGGCCGCTAACAAATGTGAACTACTGCCCTTGCCATTGGTACCCGTCACGTGCACGCTGCGAAACCTGCGCTCCGGATGCCCCAGTGCCTCGGCCAGCACCAGCGTATTACCCAACCCTTTTTTATAACCCGCCGCCCCCACCCGCTGAAACATGGGCAGCTGTTCGTAGAGATAAGTCAGGGTTTCGGAATAGGTCATTGTCAGAGAAAAAAGAATAAGGGGCAAAAAGCAACGATTAACCCTACGACCATCAGGCTATTGGGCAACCCTGCTCTTCAACCCCCAGTGTAAAATCAGCGAACCGAAAATCTGAACGTGTAGAAGCCCGTGGCACCGCCGGCGGCGCCGTTGGTTTTCACGAAGTTAGCATCCTGCAGCTTGTCCCGGCAGAGCTTTTCCTGCGCGGCCGACACGTTGCCCGATACTTTTGTAACGCCCTCCACTTCACCATCGGCCGAAATTTTAATCTTGAAACGGATCATGCCCGAGTTGTCATCGACGGCTTCCACTTTCGGTGTGCTTTCGAAGCGCCAGCCGCTCATTTCCAAGCCGCCGCTGCCGGGACTGCTGCCAGTGCCGCCGCGACCGGCCGCCCCGTACAGGGCCTTAGCATCGAGCGAGCCGTTGCGATCGCCCTGGTCGCCCACGGCACCCGGATGATCACCGTTGCTGTTGCCGGTGGGCGTATTGCTGGTGCCGCTCTCGCCGTTGCCGCCCCCGGTGGCGCTCCCTTTGGGAGCAAAAGCGACGGCTACTTTGCGGGCGGGTCTGACCGGGGCTTTCACTTCCTCGCGGGGCGGCGCCGGCGTTTCAACGCGGGCAGCCGAAACCGGACTCTCCTCGGCGTCGCTGGTAATGACTCTTTCCTGCGCGGGCGGCGTCGGATTGACCGGGGCAGCGGTGGGCCGGGGCGCCGGGTTGGGGCTAGCGATGGGCGGGCGGCTATCGACCCGGTTGGCCGATCTGTTGGCCGTGGCTTTGGTCTGCACCTCGCCCGAGCCGGCTTCGTCGAGGCCGTAATTCAACTCGACACCATCGCCGCCGAGCGCCGCCAGCGGCGGGTTCGGACCTTTGAACACCATAAAAATAAAGAGCAGCAGCAGCAAGCCGTGGACGGCCAGGGTGCCGATCAGCGCCTCGCGCCGGTGCGGTTCGGGATAATCAATTGCCATGGAGATAAGGAGCTAGGCCGGGCAGATCGTCTTACTTAGCCGCAGCTTGCTGAGCCTGGGTGGCCATCACCATTTTCAGCTTGAGCCGGTTACCGACTTCCAGAATGTCCACCAGCTTCTGAACGTTCAACGAGGCGTCGACGCGCAGTACCACGGTGGGCTGCTCCTTGCTCGGCGCCGGGCCGATCAGCGCCACGAGCTCCGGCTCTACCGCCGCCGCCGTAATGAGTTTTTTATTGATAAAATACTGCCCTGCCGCATCAACCGATATGGTGATCGGCTGCTTCATCACCTGCTTGCTCGATTTAGCATTCGGCAATAACAGCTTGATAACGTTGGGGTTAACCAGCGTGGAAGCAATCAGGAAGAACAACATCAGGAAGAACATGATGTCGTTCATAGCCCCGGTTTCGACGTGGGACGTCAGGCGATGGCGGCGGGAAAGATTCATCCTTTTAGACTGAAAAATGAAGAACGAAGCGGGAGCACGAGCCGGCGCCAATCGGCACCGACGGTCGGCCGCCCGCTATATTCCTCATTACGATTAGTTATCCTGCAGAATATCCATGAACTCGATGGCCGAATTTTCCATGCGAAAGACCATGCGCTCGACCAGGATACTCAGCCAATGGTAGCCCACGTGGGCAATGATGCCGACGATGAGGCCGGTGGCTGAAGTCACCAGCTTCACATACAGGCCGTCGGCGACCTGCGGAATCCCAAATTCCTTGGTGGCGGCGATGGAATAGAAGATTTTAATCACCCCGATGATGGTACCCACGAAGCCGATCATGGGCGCAATACCAGCAATAATGCCCAGGATACTGATATTTTTTTCGAGCCGGGCAATTTCGATCTTACCCACATTTTCCACGCTGGCTTCGATTTCCTTCAGCGGCAGGCCAATGCGCCGCAGCCCTTTTTCGACCATGCGCGCCAGCGGCGACGGCGTCTGGGCGCAGAGCAGCTTGGCGCCGGCCAGATCGCCCTTCACCATGAGCGAACGAATTCCCGCCATAAACGCCTCAGGGTTGCCCGCGGCCCGACGAATGGTAATGTAGCGCTCAATCATGATGTAGACCGAGACAATGGATAAGGCCACCAGCGGAATCATGATCCAGCCCCCGCGCAGAAGCAAATCGATGACCGGGACACTCGTGGTGGCAATTGGCGTAGCCTTGGCGGCAACATTAACAGTATCGGCCGTGGTAGCAACCACTTGCAGGAAGAATACGGACATGCGGACGGTTAAAATTTCAGGGTATTGTAATCACAACGCGTGCTGACGCGCAGCCGCTGGGCTTCGCGTTGGGCCGAAACCAGATCAGGATAGTCGGCGGCGGCCAGCCGGTAGAGGCGGCTGCCGTGGGGTGGCATGATAATCCGGGCGGCGTGCCCGGTGCGGGCCAGCACTTTCCGCCCCTGCTCAGCCCGCGCCAGGCTGCTGTAAGCCCCCGCAATGACGAAATAACGCCCGGTCCGGAATTTAATTGTAGTGGATTTCACGGCCGCCACAGCGGACTTCCGGATCGGCGCAGCCACGACCGGCGCCGCTTCAGCAACGGGCTCGACGGCCGCCGGCGTGATCAAGGCCGGGTTGACCGGCGTTGCGACGGCCGCTTTCAATTGCCGGCTGATGATTTTACTTGCTGAGCGGGACACTGCTTTAGTACCTGCTACTTTAATTGGCGCCGCCGGAATAACTACCGGAGCCGGAGTCGAAGCGGCGGCGAGGGCCGGACTCCCTTTCGGTACGGCCGGGTTATTAAAATCGTGTTGCCCCAGCGTGGCCTGCTGCGGCTCCGAAACCAGCGGGGTCAGCGCCTCGGGGCGCGGGAGCCACGCCAGTTTTGGCAACTCGGCGGCCCAACCCGTGGGTAGGTACCCGGCATTGAGGGCCACCTGATAATTGGCGAGCAGCAACAGGCCGGCCACCAGGGCCAACACGCCGCCGGGCAGTAGCCGGCGCCAGCGCGAGCCGCGAACCGCCGCTCCGCGCAAAACGGGCTGCGGACGCCGGGCCCGCGGGTCGGCCACCCGCACCGGGCGAGCCGCAAGCTCGGGCAAGCCGAAGGACGCCGCCAGCAGATTATCGGTCCCGGTGTACTCAAACGCCAGGCCGCGTCCCGCCGCCCGGCGAAAAATACCGATGCCCGGCAGCTCCGTCCGGTTGGTTTCGTCCAGCTCCCGTTGCAGGCCAGCTACTGCGGCGCGGACGGCCTCGCGGGCCTGGGCGATGGGGAGGCCCAGGTGTTGGCTCAGCGCATCGACCAGCAGGCCGTCGTTGCGGGTCAGGGACTGGTTAAAAGCCACCAGCTTGGTGGGCGGACTCAGCGCCTGACGGCCGGGTTGGGCGCGGGACGGGGATACGTCAGCCACCAGGCCCCCAAAATCCGGAATAATCACGCAGTCGTGGTCACGGAGCAAGGGGCGAATGTGGTCGGCTAGAACGAACATGGAAAATCGAAATGGTGACGATTGCAGGATGAGCGGCCAGCGGCGGGCGACAAAAGCCGCGGGCCCGGACGGGGAATCAATTATTGCGGTTCTTTTTAAATAATTAATACTCAATTATTCACCTCCAAAAACTCAAACCCGCGGTGCGCATCCGGCAAAACTAAAAGGTGTAGGTTGCTCCGCCCAGCACGTTGATACCCTTCACGGGATAACCGTAAAAACGCTGATACTGACGGTTGGCAAGGTTATTACCCATCACAAAGATGGACGTTTTTGCCGTAATCCGGTAATCGGCGCGCAGATTCAGGTCGATGATCGGGTCGGTGGCGCGGTAAAAATCCGGGACCCGGGCCGCGCCCACGGCGGTGGCGGGCCGGTAGCTGACGCCGTAGCTGGCGGCATAGAAGTAGCCTTCCACGCCCAGAGTCAGCTTGTCCATCAGGTTGTAGGTGCCGAATACCGACCCCTGAAACTCGGGACGGTGAAAGGGCACGGGCAGATTTTTGAGGGCGTACTTATTATAGTCGAATCGGGTGCCAAGCCGGAATTTCTCGGCCGCGTTGTACAACAACTCGCCGTGAATATTGAGGACGCCCGTGGCATTCTGGTCATAGACCAGGTCGAACTTCGTCGGGTCGATGGCATTGTTGAGGTAGAAGTACAGGTTGCGGTCGCGGGCGTAGGTGGCGCGGGCATTCAGCTCCAGGCCCCGAGCCGGTGTGGCGGTGAAACCAGCGTAGATCGTGGGGCCCTGGTGGGTGTCGGCCACGTTCAGGCCGCGATTGAGCCAGGGGTTTTCGGTGCTCAGCTCGTAGCGGTTCACGCGCTGGAGCTGCCCGCCCAGGCCGGCGTAAACCATAAATTTCTCGGGCTCCACGGTGTAGCCCAGGCGCAGAGCCGGGTAAATCACGGTTTTACTCACGCTCGTGGCCGTGTCGGACGAGTAGCCCAGCGTGGCGCCCAGCGAGAAGGCCACGCGCTTGTTGGTAAACTCATAGGCCGGCGTGGCCTGCACGAAGGTGCGTGAGCGGGTCACCAGATCCTTATCCGAGATGAAGGAGGCGTCGGCGGCCACGGTCACGCGGCTGGCGTCGCTCAGCGCGTAGCCGACTTTGGCATTCAGGGTGACGTTATTTTCGGTGGCGGAAAAGCGATCGCCCCAGTACTGGTAGCCGATCCCGGCGTCGTACTGCAACACCTGATCGGGGGCGCGGTTGTGGGCGTAAGCTTTGATTCCGAAGCGATTGAACACCTGTTTAATGTCGCTGGCTTCGGGCGTGGGCGGCGGGGTGGGCTGGTTGGCCGCTTTATCGTAGCCGTAGAAATTATACCGCTCCCGGCCCAGGTCCAGCGTGGCGCCGAAGGCCCCCGTGCCCCGGTAGAGCTCCCCCATAAGGTGAGCGCTGGTTTGGGCCACGCTCGAATTCTTGCCGTCCACGGGTCCGCTGAAGGAGTTTACGTGCTTAATATCAAGCCCGTACGCGTTTTCCGTGTTGCGCGTGCTGTGCAGGTAAGCCCGGCCGTAGAACGTGCCGTAGTTGCCAATGCCCACCTTGAGCAGATTGCCGGTGAGCGGCGTGGGCTCCTCGGCCCGGATAGTGAGCACCTTCACCGACGGGTTGAGACGATCGGCCGGCAGGCGGAAATCGGGGAAAGTATAGGTCACTTTCCGCTCGGATTTGGGCGGGGCGGGCAGCTTGATCTTGTCGAAATTGCGCGTGGCCTCGGGCAATTGGTTGGCCCGCTCCTTCACGATTTCAATTTCGGCTTCCTCAATCTTACCCGTGGATTTGCCCTTGGTAGCCTGAGCCCGGACCCCGGGCGCCGCCGCCCCGATCAGCACGACGGCCAGGACCAGTCCGGCCGCCAGCCCGGAACCCGACCGCCGCGCCCGCTTAGCATTAATAATCGATAAACGCTTCATCAGCAAAATATTATTCAATGGAAAAATGAGGCGTCCTTAGGGCCGGCTCGTCGTATCGGCGGGCACGGTGAGGTTGCCGCGCGGCTCCGGACGAGCGGACGCCGGCGCGCGCTGGCCGTTGCCGGGCGCGACGGGCGCCGCCGGCCGGACCGGCGTCGGGGCCTGGCCGGGCGCTTTGGCCGGCGCTTTCAGGGGCGCTTTAACCGGGGCTTTTACCGGGGCTTTTGAAGCGGCGGGTTTGGCCGGAGCCGGCCGGGGCGCCGCTGGTTTGGCCGAAGCCGGTTCGGCCAGCTCGGGCTGGTCGGCCCCCAGGGTTTTCAGGCGCAGCCGGGCCGCTTCCACAATCTCCACCACCGGAAATTTATTATCGATGATGGAATTGAGCGTGCCCCGGGCCTGGAAATTATCGCCCTCAGCAGCGTACACTTCGGCCACCAGGAGAAAAGCCCGGCCCTGCCAGAGCGGATAGCTGCTGAAATCGGCATTCACTTTGAGCGCTGCCGCAATCGCTTCCTCGTTTTTCTTGAGCTTAAACAGCGTTTCCGCCAGGTAATACTGGGCTTCGGCCCCGTTCACGTCGTTGGGCGCGGCGGCAGCGGCAGCGGTCAGCTCGGTGATGGCCTGCTCGAAGCTCTCGATCCGGAAACTGGCTTTGCCCAGGTAGAGCAGCGCGGAGTTGGTGGTATTGGCGGTGGCGCCGGCCTGGGTGCGCAGCTCCTCGGCCACGCGGCGGGTGCCGGCGAAGTCGCCGCTTTCGTAGAGGCTGCGCATCTGGCCCAGCGTGGCATTGGCTACTTCGCGGCGGTTGGTGCCGGCGCCGCGCAGGCGCTCGTAGTATTTGGCGGCCTCGGCGTAGTTTTTATTTTCAAATTCGAGGTCAGCGAGGCGGCCCACGGCGCGGTTCACGAACTCGCTCTTACCTTCGGTCACCACGTCGCGCAGGCGGGTCAGGGCCTGCTGCTTATCCCCCGTTTTCAGGTAAGAATCGGCCAGGAAAAACCGCGCATCCGCGCCGAGCGCGGCCGTCGGGTACTGCTTGAGGTAGGTTTCCAGGCGCAGAATGGCCGGTTGGTATTTCTCGGCCAGGTACAGCGACTTGGCCGCTTCAAACTCCACGCTCTCCGTGGCTTTGCTGTCCGGATTCTGGGTTTTGAAGGCAGCCAGGGCGGCATCAAACTCCTCCGTACGGCCCAGCGCCGTCAGACTTTCCTGCAAGCTGTAGATGGCCTGTCCGGCCGCCTCGGAGCGCGGAAACTCCGTGAGCACGCGCTGAAAATCGGCCACGGCCTTGTCCGGCTGTTGCAGGTTGGCGTAGGCTACGCCGCGCTTTTGCAGGGCCTGCGGGATCATGGGGCTGGTCGGGCGGTTGTCGATGAGCCGCGAAAAGCCGGTGACGGCCGGCTGGTATTCGCCGGCCTCAAACGAAAGCTGGGCCTGCTGAAACACGGCATCCTCCGCGTAGCGGGAATTGGGGCTGACCTTGAGCAAGGCCGCGAGCGTGTTGTTGGCTTCTTCGCGGCGGCCCATCTGGCCCAGGGTGCGGCCTTTCTGGTAATAGGCGTAGTCTTTGTCGGCCGCGTTCGCCTTGATTACCTTATCGTACAGATCCAGGGCCTGCGGGTAGCTCTTCACCACGTAGTAAGTGTCGGCCAGGCGCAGGGTGGCATCGTAGTAGTTGGGGTCCGCGGGTTTGGCGTTGTTGTCGCCGATAAAAGCCTGGAATTGCGGTCGGGCGCGGTCGTACTGCTTGGTGTTGTAATAGGCGTAGCCCAGGCCGTAGCGCGCTTTCTGCTCAAAATCTACTTCCTCGGGGCTCACGCCGCCGCGCCGGACCGAGCGGGCCGCCGCCGCGTAGGCCGTAATAGCTTCGGGATATTGCTGGCCCACGCTGTAAATCTCGCCGCGCAATACCTGCGCCGCCGCCCGCAGGCCGTCGTCAGCCGGGAACTTCAGGGACTTGTCGAGCAGCGGCAGGGCCGCCGCGTAGTTGCCGTTATTGTAGAGTGTGGCTGCCTGGGCGTAGGCCACGCGCTGGTAGGTGGCGTTCAGCTTGTCACTGCGGTCGTCGATGCCTTCGAGGTAGGTGAGGGCCTGCGAGTAATCAGTTGAGGACAAAAAGCTGGTGCTCAGCAGATCATCCACCACAGGCTGATTGCGGGAGCGGGGAAATTTCTTCCGGAAGTCGCGCAGCACGGCAATCACTTCGGGCAGATTCCCCAGCTCGTACTGCACCTGCCCGAGCCGGAGCGTGGCGTTCTCGGCAATTCCCCGATCGAAAGTCGCCTGCCGGGCGGCGTCGAAGGCCGTTACGGCCTGGGGTTTCTGGTTGGTCTGCACGTAGCTCAGGCCCAGGTGATAGGCGGCATTCTGACCCAGCGAATCGCGGCGGACGGCCACGTTTTTCAGGTTGGCGATGGCGCCCTTGTAGTCGCCCATCTTATAGTTGGCAAAGCCAATCTTGTACTGCAACGCCGGCTCGATCTTGTTCTTGTGCAGCGCGACGTACTTATCGAAGTTTTCGGCGGCCTCTTTGTACTGCTGTTTCTGGTAGTAAGCGTCGCCGAGCAGAAGCTGGATCTCGTCGGCATTCTGAGGCGGCGGGGTATTTTTCAAGGCTTTCGACGCATAGCCGATCAGCCCGTCGTAGTTGCCTTCCTTGTAGTAAATCTGCGAAACCACGGCCGGGACCACCGTTTTGTAGGCATCGTTCTGCTCGGCCACGGCCAGATCGGCGCGGGCGGCGGCGTAGTCACCGGCCCGGTAGCCCAGGTAGCCGGCGTAGTAGGCGCTGGCGTATTTGTACTGGCTGGTGGCTTGTTTATTGCGGTCGAAGAGCAGGCGGGCTTTGTCGTATTCCTTCTGCTCGAAATAGCTGTAGGCCAGCTTAAAATCGGATTCCGCCCGCTGGTCGTTGCTCAGGTTATTGGACGCCACCTGCTGGAAGTAGCGAATGGCCGACTCGTAGTTTTTCTGGTCGAAGTAAAACTTCCCCAGCTCAAAATACGCCACCGCCGAGCGCGGGTGGGCCGGATGCGACTGGGCAAAGTCGAGAATCAGGCCCTCGGCGTCGGGATGGAGCAGGTAGAGCCCGCTCAGGGCGTAGTAATATTCGGCGTCAGCGGTGCGGTCGGGGGCGGTGGGGCCGGCCTGGGCAATGTGCACCGGCTCGAGGGCGATGTACTGGCGGAAGGCCTGCTGCGCCGCGCCGTACTGGGCCCGGTCAAACAGCTCCAGTCCCTCCTGAAAATACCGCTCGTCGGCGGCCAAAACCTGGGTTTGCTGCGCCTGAACGGCCAGCGGGGCTACGGCACTCAGGGCGGCGGCCAGCGCCAGCCGGGGAAATAGCTTCATGGAAATACCTTGCGTGGGGGGACCATACGGGGCCCGGGAAGTCGCCAAAAGTAGCACTAAATGCCCGTAGGTCGCCCACGTAACGCGAAAAGGGGGTTTACATTGTGGAATGGGACCTTCATTGGTTCCCAGGCGGCAGCCGCTCATCACGTTACAGGCTTACCGCTCTAGCTTTATGCCGGCCTGCCTGCGGGCGTCACTTTTCCACTTCCTCATGTTCAACAACCTGCCTTTTGCCCGCCGGCACCGCCCATCACCGTCCGACCTGCTGCCAGGCTGGTGCATTGCCGGGCCTGTCAGTCCCTCGCTCTCCCACCCTGCTCAGCGCGTTGGCCGGCTGCTACTCTTCGCTATCGGGGTGGGACTGGCTTCGGCCTGCACTTCCGAAAGCCACCCCGATCAGTCCACCGCCGAAGCCAGTGCCCCGGTGGCCGAAGAAGCTTCATGTGAAGCAGCCAGTGCCTGCTTGGGATCGGTGAAATCCCGACCGTTAGTGGCAGCGTATTAACCGAAACTGATTCCGACGGGAAATTCGTGTGCGTATTTAAAGACCACTACTACTTTGAGATCCTGGTCACCGTGTTCGATAAAAGCCTTGCGAAACCCCAGGCGGTCGAAAACTTCGTCAGGGAGTATGTGAAGCAAATCGACCCGGAGAAGCTGAAGTAGCAGAACGATATTCCTGTTCGCAGCAAGCATTGTTGTTGCTACAGCGCCAAATTTACGTGGAACCGGCCGTGACTTCTGGCCGTGCCCGGCCGCGATACCTCGTCGGGAAGTTGTTTAAGATACTCGGTCCCACCTCCCGGACACCCGTATTGATCTACCGCTTCAACCTGCCATTCACCGTCAGTAGTTGCTGCTTGATCCAGCACAAACTGACAGTTGCGGCGATGGCCTTCCGCATGAGAGGAAAAGAATTAATGTGGAGGCCAAACGCATCTTATTTTCATTGCGTGCTAACCGACTTGGGCGCTTCCGAAGCCTTGGCCCTCGCCAAAACCAACGACGCCGCCACCTTACGCGCCACCCTGGGCCGGGCCTGACCGGCGGCAGCTGGCGCAACTACAGGGAATGGCCATAGCCACAGTGCAAACTTTGTCGTTCGCGCTACGGTGCTCGCAAAGGCTCACTTATACAGACAAAAAATGGTCCCGTCAGCCATCGCCGA
Source organism: Hymenobacter sp. (assembly GCA_043780755.1). GTDB lineage: Bacteria > Bacteroidota > Bacteroidia > Cytophagales > Hymenobacteraceae > Hymenobacter. The sequence continues at coordinate 8,887 of JAYWCH010000312.1, read as the reverse complement.
CGAGACCATTCCAACCTTTCCGGCCGGCCGAAGCCGCCCGCCTACTTGAATTTGGACGTGATGCCGGGCAAATTCAGGTTTCCGTTTTTGTAGCGCTTGTAGAGGTAGGCCGCACCAGCAGCCAGCAAAGCGCCACCTACTACTTTGCGGGTCGGGGAACCTGTCGTGCGGGTGCCTTCTTCATTTGTTCTGCCGCCGAACAGACCGGAAATCAGTCCGCCCAGAGTACCACTTGAATTATCGCTCATAAGTGAAATCAGGTTAAGGTGAAATACCCGATTGATACGGCCAGAAACAGACTGATGTTACTCCAGCACGCCGGCCGGCACCGCGTGTAGAATGAGCCAGACCAGCTCCCGCAGCACTTCACCCTCGTCCATCGAACCGCTCCCGATGCCCTTGCTCTGGGCGTCGGCCCGGCGGATGGAGTGGATGATACCCATCACCCGCTCCCGGGGATAGGCCCGCAGCGCCTGCTGATATTCTTTCTGGGCGAAGCTGTTGGTGATGCCCAGGCTTTTGTAAAGGCCGTCCGACAGGTTGGGGCCGGCCTGGTGCAGAACCAGCAGCTTGGTAAAAAAACCGAACAGCAGGGTTAGGTTGGGGATGAGGGGATTGGCCTTGGGATTAGCGGCGAAGTAGCCGAGAATGCGGTTGGCCTTCAGTACATCGCGCTGCACCAGGGCTTTTTGCAGCTCAAAAATGTTGTAGTCCTTACTGATGCCCACCAACCGCTGAACCAGCTCCTCGTCGATGGGCTGGCCGGGTTTGAGGTTTAGCACCAGCTTATCGACTTCGTTGGCCAAGCGGCTCAGATCGGCGCCGATGTACTCGGCCAGCAGGGCGGTGGCCTGGCCGGTGATCTGCTGGCCCCGACTGCGCACGTTGGCCGTGAGCCACTGCGGCACCTGGTTGTCGTAGAGCTTTTTGCTGGTCATGAGCAGCGCCGCCGAATCTTTGCCGCTGAGCAGCTTGCCCAGCTTTTTGCGGCTGTCGAGATTTTTGTGCTTGTAGCAAAAAACCAGGACGGTGCTGGTCAGCGGGTTTTTCAGGTAGGCTTCCAGGAAGGGCCAGCTGCGCTCCAGCTCCAGATCGGCCACGGACTGGGCTTCCTTGACCATCACCACCGACCGCTCGGCCATCATCGGAAACCGCTTGGCCTGGCTCAGAATAGCGGTTACGTCCACGTCTTTACCGTAGAGCAGGACCTGGTTAAAACTGCGCTCGTGCTCGGCCAGGACGGTTTTTTCGATCAGATCGGCCACCGCGTCGATGTAGTACGGCTCCTCGCCCTGCAAAAAGTACACGGGCTGAAACTGCCGCTGGTGCAGCTGCTTGAGAAGGGCATCGGCCTCGATTATCAATGCGGAAAGGAAAGTGGGAATGAAAAAATGCGGGGGCCGGCCGGCCGACGGAAGCTCAAATTTACTGGCTGGCTACCTTTACCCCACCAAAACCACCCCGGCCCCCGCCCGATTAACTTATTCTTCAATCCCCAGCCCCTCTTCCTTGAACCTGATCACCGAACTCACCTGGCGCGGCATGTACCACGACGCCATGCCCGGCACCGCCGAACACCTGGCCGCCCAGGCGCCCATTACCGGCTACATCGGGTTTGACCCCACGGCGGCTTCGCTGCACATCGGCAACCTGGCCACGATTATGCTGCTGGTGCATTTGCAGCGCGCCGGGCACCGACCCGTGGCGCTGGTGGGCGGCGCCACCGGCATGATCGGCGACCCCAGCGGCAAATCGACCGAGCGCAACCTGCTCGACGAAGCCACCCTGCGCCTCAACCAGGACGGCATCCGCGCCCAGCTGGAGAAATTCCTGGATTTCTCTCCCGGCCCCACCGGCGCACTGGTCGTAAATAACTACGACTGGCTCAAGGAATTCGGGTTTCTGCAGTTTCTGCGCGAGGTGGGCAAGCACCTGACCGTGAATTATATGATGGCCAAGGATTCGGTCAAGCGTCGCATCGGCACGCCGGAAACGGAAGGCGCCGAAGCCCCGGAAAACTCCGGCGCAGCCCGCGCCGAGGGCATCAGCTACACCGAATTCAGCTACCAACTGCTGCAGGGCTACGATTTCGTGCACCTTAACAAAACGCTGAACTGCACCCTGCAAATGGGCGCCAGCGACCAGTGGGGCAACATCACGACCGGCACCGAGCTCATCCGCCGCCTGGCCAACGCCGAGGGCCGCGAAGCCAAAGCCTACGCCCTCACCGGCCAGCTCATCACCAAAGCCGACGGCACAAAATACGGCAAGAGCGAGACCGGCACCGTCTGGCTCGACCCCACCCTGACCTCGCCTTACCAGTTCTACCAGTTCTTCTACAACGCCGCCGACGCCGATGCGCCCCGCCTCATCCGGGTGTTTACACTACTCAGCGAACCGGAAATTCTCGCCCTCGAAGCCGAGCACGCCCTGGCCCCGCACCTGCGCACGCTGCAAAAAGCCCTGGCCCGCGACGTGACCACCCGCGTACACTCGGCCGCCGCCACCGAGGCCGCCATTGCCGCCTCCGAAGTCCTCTTCGGCCGGGGCGACCTACAAGCCCTAGACGAGGCCACGCTGCTCGACGTCTTTGCCGGCGTGCCGCGCCTGGCCGTACCCCGCGCCGAGCTCCCGACGCTCACCGCCGGCAGCCTGCTCAGCGACGCCACCGCGCAGGCCATCTTCCCATCCAAAGGCGAGGCCAAAAAGATGATTCAGGCCGGTGGCGTGAGCATCAACCGCGAGAAGATAGCCGCCCCCGACGCCCCGATGGCCGACCTGCCGCTGCTCGCCGGCAAGTACCTGGTGGTGCAGAAAGGCAAGAAAAACTACTTTCTGATTGAGCTGATCTGAGCCGGACTGCACTTGCTGCCCAACGTAAAAAAAGACCCCGCCGGCTGGCGGGGTCTTTTTTTACGTTGGGCCAATCCGCGCCGGCCGTTGCCGCCGCCGGGATTCGGAATCCGGACTATTTCTTCTTAGCCGGAGCCGCTTTTTTAGCAGCAGCCGGAGCCGCTTTCTTGGCAGCCGGAGCTTTTTTGGCGGCGGCGGGGGCGGCAGCGGCACCCGCATTTTTGGTGTTCTGCACCTCGGTGCGGTACGCCTGGGCCATCGTCTTCAGTTCCTGCATGCCTTTACGCACGCGGGTACCAGCGGCAGCGTTCTGCTTCTCGTAGAATTTTGCAAAGTCGTCTTCGAGCGACATTACGAGGTCCTTCAGTTTGCCGAAATTGTTCATTGTACTGTGGGTTTGGGGTGAAAAAAGGAATTATGATGGTGTTAAGCCGGCCCTAATATACAGGGATTTCAAATACACGCAAGTTTTCAACTTTTTTTATAAAACCCCTTCCCCGGCTTTGGGGGCGTGATTTCACTCCAAAAAAGGCCCTTTGCACAATATTCACTCCCCGGCCAGCTCTTACTATAATCCAAAAACAAACGCGCCGGCCACCCAGGCGGGTGACCGGCGCGAAATGGCCTGAGAGGCTTTTTGCGGCAGTTTAGACCGTGACTGCGACTTTGCTGTAGAGGCCCTTGTCGAGCTTGGCCGATACGGCTTCGAAGGCCGTGATGGTTTGCTGCACGTCGGCCAGCGAGTGCGAGGCCGTGGGGATGAGGCGGAGCATAATCACGCCCTTGGGCACCACCGGATACACGACGATGGAGCAGAAAATGCCGTGATTCTCGCGTAAATCGAAGGTTAGGGCGGTTGCGTCGGAGATTTCACCGGCCAGCAGCACGGGCGTCACCGGCGATTGCGTGGTGCCGATGTTGAAGCCTTTTTCGCGCAGGCCGCTTTGCAGGGCGCGCACCACCGTCCACAGGTTTTGCTTCAGCACGGGCTGGGTCCGGAGCAGCTCTAGGCGCTTGAGGGCGCCGATGACCAGGGGCATGGGTAGAGATTTGGCGAAAATCTGGCTCCGCATGTTGTAGCGCAAATATTCAATCACGCTTTCCGACCCGGCTACGAATGCGCCGATGCTGGCCATGCTCTTGGCGAAGGTGGAAAAAATTAAGTCCACACCCTCCGAAACGCCCAATTCCTCGGCCGTACCGGCTCCGGTGGCCCCCATGGTGCCGAAACCGTGGGCGTCGTCGACGAACATGCGGAACTGGTATTTTTCCTTCAGGGCCAGAATTTCGCGCAGCTTACCCAGATTGCCCGACATGCCGAAAACACCCTCGGTGATGACGAGAATGCCACCCCCGGTTTCCTGGGTGAGACGGGTGGCGCGCTGCAGCTGCTTTTCAAGGTTGCTGATGTCGTTGTGCGGGTACACGAAGCGCTTGCCCTGGTGCAGCCGCACCCCGTCGATGATGCAGGCGTGCGACTCGGCGTCGTACACAATGGCGTCGTGCCGGCTTACCAGCGCGTCGATGATGCTCACCACGCCCTGGTAGCCAAAATTCAGGAGCAAGGCGCTGGGCTTCTGCATGAAATCAGCCAGCTCATTTTCGAGCTGCTCGTGGTAGTTGGTGTTGCCGCTCATGATGCGGGCGCCCATGGGGTAGCCCATGCCCCATTCGGCGGCGGCTTCGCCGTCCACGCGGCGAACTTCGGGGTGGTTGGCCAGGCCCAGGTAATTATTCAGGCTCCAGGTCAATACTTCCTTGCCCCGGAAGGTCATGCGGGGATTAATCTCACCTTCCAGCTTGGGGAAAGCGAAATAACCGTGGGCATAGTGGGAATGAGAACCCAAGGGGCCGCGATTGGCCGAAATCCGGTCGAAAATATCCACTGAAAAGACAGAAATAAAATGGAGGTAAAAAGAAAGATCAGGCAAAAAGCGACCAGCTACGGTGGGCCAATACCCTAAAATGGGCCGTTGACAAAGGTAACCCGGCTCAGCTTATGTACATAATTTGGGCCTAACAACCAGCCAATGTCCGCCAGGTTTACCGCTGAGCTGGGATTTCGAACTTTCTTTGTCCCGTAAATCCCTTTTTTCGGATTCTCCCCCGTTCGCCGGGCTCATCCTCAAACGCAGCGTCTTTTTAAAAGGACGTTCCTCCCATGAAGAAAATTACCAAGCTGCTGGTGGCCAACCGGGGCGAGATCGCGCTCCGCGTGCTGCGCTCGGCCAAGGAAATGGGGATCGCCACGGTGGCCATCTACTCCGAAGCCGACCGCCACGCTCTGCACGTGCGCTACGCCGACGAGGCCGTGTGCGTGGGGCCGCCGGCCTCGGCCCAGAGCTATCTGCGGGGCGATAAAATCCTCGAAGTCTGCCGCGAGCTGGGCGTGGACGCCATTCATCCGGGCTACGGCTTTCTGAGTGAGAATGCCGGTTTTGCCCGCGCCGTGCGCGCCGCCGGCCTCATCTTCGTCGGCCCCTCGCCCGAAGCCATGGAGCTCATGGGCTCGAAGCTGGCCGCCAAGGCCGCCGTGGCTAAATACGGCATCCCCATGGTCCCCGGTACCGAGGAGGCCATTACGGACGTACCAGCCGCCAAAATAATCGCCGGGGAAGTCGGCTTTCCGATTCTTATCAAGGCCTCGGCCGGCGGGGGCGGCAAGGGCATGCGCGTGGTGAATAACGCCGACGAATTTGAGGAGCAGATGCAGCTGGCCGTGTCAGAGGCTACTTCGGCTTTTGGCGACGGCTCGGTCTTTATTGAAAAGTACATTGGCTCGCCCCGGCACATCGAGATTCAGGTGCTGGGCGATGAGCACGGGCACATCGTGCACTTATTCGAGCGCGAGTGCAGCATCCAGCGCCGCCACCAGAAGGTGATTGAGGAGGCGCCCTCGGCCGTGCTCACGCCGGAGCTGCGCGCCCAAATGGGCCAGTGCGCCGTGGACGTGGCCCGGGCCTGCGACTACACCGGCGCCGGCACGGTGGAGTTTCTGCTCGATGAAAACCAGCATTTTTACTTTCTGGAAATGAACACCCGCCTCCAGGTCGAGCACCCCGTCACGGAACAGATCACGGGGCTGGATCTGGTGAAGGAGCAGATTCGGGTGGCGCAGGGCGAGCCGCTGGCCTTCACACAGGCCGAGCTCACCATCACCGGCCACGCCCTGGAGCTGCGCGTGTACGCCGAAGATCCGCAGAACAACTTCCTGCCCGACATCGGCACGCTCACGACTTACGTGCGCCCCCAGGGCCCCGGCGTGCGCGTCGACGACGGCTTCGAGCAGGGCATGGAAATTCCGATTTACTACGATGCGATGATTGCCAAGCTGGTAACCTTCGGCGCCGACCGGGCCGAGGCCATCGCCCGGATGCTGCGCGCCATCGACGAGTTCGAAATCACCGGCATCGAAACCACGCTCGGCTTCGGGCGCTACGTGCTGCAGCATCCGGCCTTTGTCAGCGGCCACTTCGACACCAACTTTATCCGCGACCATTTCCCGGCCGGCGCCCTCGCCCCCGCCGGCCCGGCCGAAGCCACGGCCAAAGTTGCCGCCGCCCTGGGTGCCCTGCTGCTCAGCGAGAAGAAGCCCCCGGCAACAACCGCAGAAACCACCGGGACTGAAGTTTCGAATTGGCGCCGCAACCGGCTGAACGGGCGGTAAGGCGTTGGCTGACAAATAGTCTGCTCATAAATTCGAAACGTCTGTTATCCTTATCTGTCTTCCTGAGCGGAGCGAAGGACCTAATCACGCCGCCCAGTATCTTTTGAATCCAGGCGACTCAGCCGTGATGAGGTCCTTCGCTCCGCTCAGGATGATAATCGCTAAAATAAGGATTCTTAAAATAGACCCATAATTGCACTCCATAGTTACCCGCCGTTCCCGTTCATGAAACAACTTTTCTTTTCCCTGGCCTTGCTGCTGGCGCTCGCCCCCGCCGCCCGGGCCCAGCCGAAACCGATTATTCCGATTGACCCGAAGATGAAGCCGTTCCTGGATGGCCTCATGGGCCGGATGACGACGGCGGAGAAGATCGGGCAGCTGAATCTGGTGTCGGTCGGGTTTGATGTGACGGGACCAGTGGTGAGTAAGGACGTGGAGGCCAATATTCGCAAGGGGCTGGTGGGAGCCGTGCTGAACACGTTTACGCCGGTGGCGGTGCGCAAGCTGCAGGCCCTGGCTTTGCAGGAATCGCGGCTACATATTCCGCTGCTGTTTGGCTACGATGTGGTGCACGGGCACCGCACTATTTTCCCGATTCCACTGGGGCTGGCGGCGAGCTGGGATCTGCCGGCCATTGAGCAGAGCGCCCGCATCGCGGCCGAGGAAGCAAGTGCCGACGGGCTCGACTGGGTGTTCTCGCCCATGGTCGACATTGCCCGCGACGCCCGCTGGGGCCGAATTGCCGAAGGCGCCGGCGAAGATCCCTACCTCGGTTCGCTCATTGCCCGCGCCATGATACGCGGCTACCAAGGCCCCGGCAACGACCTGACCCAGCCCAGCTCGGTGATGGCCTGCCTCAAGCACTTCGCCCTCTACGGCGCCGCCGAAGCCGGGCGCGACTACAACACCACCGACATGAGCAAAGCGCGCATGTACAACGAATACCTGCCGCCCTACCAGGCGGCCATCGACGCCGGCGTGGGCTCGGTTATGTCGTCCTTTAATGATATCAACGGCGTGCCCGCCACCGGCAATAAATGGCTGATGACCGACCTGCTGCGCCGGCAGTGGGGTTTTCCCGGGTTCGTAGTCACGGACTACACCGCCATTAATGAGATGATGGAGCACGGCATGGGCAACGCCGCCCAGGTCTCGGCCCTGGCCCTGAACGCCGGGATTGACCAGGATATGGTGGGCGAAATCTTCCTCAAGAATGTGGCCCAGAACCTGCGCAGCGGCGCCGTGGCCCCCGCCCGGCTCGATGCCGCCTGCCGCCGCATTCTGGAAGCCAAGTACAAGCTGGGGCTGTTCCGGGATCCGTATCGCAACGTGAGCGAAGCGCGCGCCGCCCGCACGCTGATGAAGCCCGAGTTTCTGACCGCCGCCCGCGCCATTGCCAGCCGCAGCCTGGTGCTGCTCAAGAACGAGCGGGAGGTATTACCCCTGAAAAAAACCGGCGCCGTGGCCCTGATCGGTCCGCTGGCCAACCGGCAGCGCGACGTGATCGGCAGCTGGAGCGGGGCCGGCGACTGGAAACAGGCCGTATCGGTGGAACAAGGCCTGCGCGCCGCCGCGCCGGGCCTGAAAATCACCTACGCCCGGGGCGCCAACATCACCGACGATCCGCAGCTGCTGGCGCGCCTGCAGGCGTACGGCGGCGAGCTGGATCCGGACCCGCGCGCCCCGGAGGAGCTGATCCGGGAAGCCGTGCAGGTGGCGCAGGCGGCCGACGTGATCGTGGCCGTGGTGGGCGAGTCGCAGGGCATGACCGGCGAGGCCGCCAGCCGCGCCGAGCTGGGCCTCCCCGGCCAGCAGCTGCAGCTGCTCAAAGCCCTGAAAAAAACTGGCAAGCCGCTGGTGCTGGTGCTCATGAACGGCCGGCCGCTCACCCTCCCCTGGGAAAATGAGCACGCCGACGCCATCCTCGAAACCTGGTTTGCGGGCACCCAGGCCGGCAATGCCATCGCCGACGTGCTATTTGGCGACTACAACCCCGCCGGTAAAATCACCGCCACCTTCCCGCGTATGGTGGGCCAGGAACCCCTTTATTACAACTATAAAAACACCGGCCGCCCCTTCGCCGGCGCGCAGCTCGACAAGTACAAATCGCGTTACCTCGACGTGGCCAACGACCCGCTTTACCCCTTCGGCTTCGGCCTGAGCTACACCACTTTTAGCTATGGCAAGCCGGAGCTAAGCGCGACGAGTCTGCGCCCCGCCGACGCGCTGGACGTGCGCGTAACCGTGCAGAACACCGGCCGCGTCGAGGGCGAAGAAGTGGTGCAGCTCTATCTGCGCGACCTGGTGGGCTCCATTTCGCGCCCGGTTCGGGAGCTTAAGGGCTTTCAGAAGGTGCTGCTCAAGGCG
>JAYWCH010000311.1:0-15411 GCA_043780755.1 Hymenobacter sp. | reverse complement strand
GGGCCTCTTTCGATTGGTTGCGACGGCTTAGCCGGCCGCCAAGGCCTCGGCCCCGCCCACGATCTCGAGAATCTCGGTCGTGATGGCCGCCTGCCGCGTGCGGTTGTAGGTCAGCTTGAGGGCTTTCAGCAACTCCCCGGCGTTGTCGGTGGCTTTATCCATGGCGGTCATGCGGGCACCGTGCTCCGAGGCGTTGCTTTCAAGCACAGCCTTGTAAAGCTGAATCTTGAGCGACTGCGGAATAAGCGTGAGCACGATTTCTTCCTTGTTGGGCTCGAAGAGGTAGTCCACATTGGCCGTGGGCGTGGCCGGGGCCGTGGCCGGGGCTTCCACCGGCACCAGGGGCAACAATTGCTCGGTGCGGATGACCTGAGTGGCCACGTTGCGGAACTCGTTGTAGACCATCACCACCTCGTCGTAGCTGCCGTGGCGGAAACCGTCCATGGCCACGTCCGCCGCTTCGCGCACCGTCTCAAAGGAGAGCTTGGCGAAGACGTGGGTGAAGTTGCCCACCACCGGCCCGCGCCGGCTGTAGTAGTCGTGCGCTTTCTTGCCGATGGCCAGCACCGCAATGCTCGCCGCCGGCAGATTAGCGTAGCGCTCCGCAATCAGCGCATTCACGCCCTTGAACACGTTCGAGTTGAACGCGCCCGCCAGTCCGCGATCCGAGGTGATGGCAATGACCAGCACCCGGCGCACTTCCCGCACCACGCCGTACTCGCTCACGGTATCGTCGTCGGCCGTACGCGTCAGGTTGGCCAGAATGGTATTGAGCCGCTGGGCATAGGGCCGCATCCGGATGATATTGTCCTGGGCCCGGCGCAGCTTGGCCGCCGCCACCATTTTCATGGCCTTGGTGATCTGCTGCGTGCTGCTCACCGACTGAATGCGGCTGCGGACTTCTTTTAGGTTTGCCATTTATTCGGGTTAATTAACCGTCATGCTGAGCGAAGCGTAGCGTAGTCGAAGCATCTCTACCGCAGCAGTAACTAAATACTTAGGCGGTAGAGATGCTTCGACTACGTTCAGCATGACGACCTTTCTGGATGCTTTCTTACTTCACCGCATAATTCGCCGCCACGTCCTTCGCCACCTCGCGGATAGCTTTGGTCGCGCTGTCCTCCAGCTTGCCGGCTTTCAGGGCCTTGAGCACGTCGGGGTAGCGTGAGTTCATGATCTGGCCGAACTCCTTTTCGAATTCGCGCACCCGGTTCACAGGCACGGAGTCGAGCAGGCCGTTGGTCGAGGCGTACACAATGGCCACCTGATCTTCCACCTTCACGGGCGAGAACTGGGGCTGCTTGAGAATCTCCAGGTTGCGACGGCCGCGCTCAATGGTGAGCTTGGTCGAGGCATCGAGGTCGGAGCCGAACTTGGCAAACGCTTCCAACTCGCGGAACTGCGCCTGATCGAGCTTCAGCGTGCCCGCTACTTTCTTCATCGACTTGATCTGGGCGTTACCACCTACGCGGCTCACCGAGATACCCACGTTGATCGCCGGCCGCACGCCGGAGTTGAACAGGTTGGTTTCGAGGAAAATCTGGCCGTCGGTGATCGAGATCACGTTGGTCGGGATGTAAGCCGACACGTCGCCCGCCTGCGTCTCGATGATGGGCAGCGCCGTCAGCGACCCGCCGCCTTTCACCAAATGCCGGATGCTTTCGGGCAGGTCATTCATGTTGCGCGCGATCTCGTCCGAGGCGTTGATCTTGGCGGCCCGCTCCAGCAAACGGCTGTGTAGATAGAATACGTCGCCAGGATATGCCTCGCGGCCGGGCGGACGACGGAGCAGCAGCGACACCTCACGGTAAGCCACGGCCTGCTTCGACAAGTCATCATAAACCACCAGGGCCGGACGACCCGTGTCGCGGAAGTACTCGCCGATGGCGGCGCCCGTAAACGGCGCGTAGAACTGCAGCGCGGCCGGATCGGCCGCCGGAGCAGCTACCACCACGGTGTAGTCCATTGCCCCGCCCTTGGTCAGCGACTGCACCACCTGGGCAATGGTCGAAGCCTTCTGGCCGATGGCCACGTAAATGCAGAACACGGGCTCGCCCCGGTCGAAGAACTCGCGCTGGTTCAGGATAGTATCGATGGCCACGGCCGACTTGCCCGTCTGGCGGTCGCCAATGATAAGCTCGCGCTGACCCCGACCAATCGGAATCATCGCATCGATCGACTTGATGCCGGTTTGCATCGGCTCGGTCACGGGCTGACGGAAGATCACGCCGGGCGCCTTGCGCTCCAGCGGCATCTCGTACAGCTCACCCGTAATCGGACCCCGCCCGTCGATGGGCTGGCCGAGGGTGTTCACCACGCGGCCAACAATGCCTTCGCCGACTTTGATGGAAGCAATTTTGTTGGTGCGCTTCACCGTCGCTCCTTCACGGATGGCGGAATAATCGCCGAGCAGCACCGCGCCGACGTTATCCTCTTCCAGGTTGAGCACGAGACCTTGCAGACCGTTCTCAAATTCAATCAGCTCGCCCGCCTGAGCTTTGCCAAGCCCGTAGATGCGGGCCACGCCGTCGCCCACTTGCAACACGGTGCCGACTTCTTCCAGCTCAGCTTCGGACTTGAAATTGGACAGTTGCTGCCGCAGGATTGCGGAGACTTCATCCGGACGTACTTCTGCCATAATTCGGGAATCTATGTAATGAGGCGATGGAGTGATGAAGTAAAGAGGTTCGGGAGAGGTGAAAAAGGCCGGCAGCGACTAACACCGCGTCCCCTCTCCCAACCGCGGCACCGCAGCACTTTAAACCCTCATCACAAGTTATTTTTGGTAAGAATTTTCTTGCAGGGAAATGCGCATCTTCCGAAGGGTGGTGCGCACTGAATCGTCAATTTGCTGGTCGCCCACCCGCAGCACAAAGCCGCCGATGAGTTCCGGGTCCACCTTCTCGTTGAGCTGAACCAGCGCGTGGCCGGTTTGCTCGGTCACCAGCTTGTGCAGCTCCGCCCGCGAAGCAGGCGTGAGAGCTGTAGCCGAGGTCACTTCTGCCACCTGAATCCCCATCAGCACATTGTACTGCTTGGTGAATTCGGTGCCCATGCTTTCCAGGGTCGCCTCGCGGTTTTTCTGGGTGATGATGGTGAAGAAACGCATGGTCACGTCGGACACCTTACCGCTGAAAATCGCGGTGAGGATAGCCAGCTTCTTATCGTGCTTCACAATCGGATTGCGAAGCAACAGGCGCAGCTCCCTGCTTTCAGCCACGGCCTTGCTCAGCAGGTCCATGTCGTGCTTCACCGTTTCCAGCGTGCCCTGCTCCTGGCCCAGGTCGAGGAGCGACTTAGCGTAGCGGGCCGCTACTCGTTGGTCAGCCATAGTATTTTGGTTGTTGCGGATTCGTTGCCGGCGGCCAGGCTGACGATCCCGGAGGAGAATCTACCCGCTACCGACAACCAGTCGCTAATTCAGTTTAACGTCTTTCAGGTACGAGTCCACCAGCTGCGTTTGCGCGGCCGGATCGGCCAGCTCGCGGCGCAGGATGCGCTCGGCAATGGTAAGCGAAAGCTGCGCGGCGGTGTTTTTCACTTCCGCGAGCGCAGCGTTTTTCTCCGTTTGGATGGCTTCGCGGGCCTGCTGGATGATGCGGTTAGCTTCGTCCGTGGCGCGGGTTTTTTCGGTGTCGCGGTGCAAGTTGGCCATTACGATGGCTTCCTGCATCATGCGGTCGCGCTCGTGGCGGGCGTCGGCGAGCAGCTTTTCGTTGCCGGCTTTCAGCTGCTGCATGTCAATTTTGGCTTGGTCGGCCATGCGCAGGGCACTTTCAATTGTGTCTTCCCGCTCTTTGAGCGAAAGCAAAATGGGCTTCCAGGCAAATTTTGCCAGCAGAAACAACACCAGCAGGAAGATAACCAGCTGCCAGAAAATCAGGCCGAATTCGGGGGTTACGAGTTGCATGGAGGTAATTGGGTAAAGTAATTGATTGGCAGCTTGTTGGCTGTCGAATCAATCCGCCGACGGGCTGGGCCGCCGGCAATCAATAGGTTGCCAATCAACAAGTAAGCAATGAAACGAAAAGCAGCCCGCCGCGCCGGTGCCGAAGCGAGGCGCGACGAGCTGCCTGTATTTCGCGGGCGTTCTAGCGGAGCTTGAAGGAAATCAGCAAGCAAACCACCACCGCAAACAGGGCCAGACCTTCAATCAGAGCGGCCACAATCAGCATCGCGGTTTGGATTTTGCCCGAAGCCTCTGGCTGACGGCCAATGGCATCCATGGCGCTGCCGCCAATGCGGCCAATGCCCAAACCAGCGCCCAGGGCGACCAAACCAGCACCAATACCGGCACCCATCACGGCCAGACCAGCAGAATCAGAAACAGCGGCCACGGCCTGCAACATCAAAGAGAGCAACATACAAAAAGGGAAAAAGAGAAAAAATGGTAAAAAACTGCCGGGACCGCCGCTGGGGGGGGGGGGGATTGCGACGGACCGGCGTAAAAAGTCGGGAGAGTACGGCTACCGCAGCCGCTAAACGGATGGCTTAGACGACGTGCGTCGTTGGCGAGCCATCGTCGTAGCCCATCTGGTAGTCGGCATCGTGATGGTCTTCCACGGCGCCGCCGATGTACATGGCCGTAAGCAGCGTAAAGATGTAAGCCTGCAGGATGGAAACCAGCAGCTCAAGCACATTGATGAACAGGCCGAAAGCCAGCGAAACCGGGGCCAGAGCCGTCGATTTGAAGATGAAAATCAGGCTGATAAAGCTCAGCGTCACGATGTGGCCGGCCGTGATGTTGGCGAACAAACGCACCATCAGGGAGAAGGGCTTAACGATGACGCCAATCAGCTCGACGGGGATCATGATGGGCAGCAGGGCCTTGGGCACGCCGGGCGTGGCGAAGATATGCGACCAATAAAATTTGTTGGAGCTGGCCAGGGTGATGATGAGCGTGAGGGCGGCAAGCGTGAGCGTCACGGCAATGTTACCAGTGAGGTTGGCCGCGCCGGGCATCAGCCCCAGCAGGTTGTTGAACCAGATAAAGAAGAAGATCGTGAGCAGATACGGCATGTAGCGCTCGTAGCGCGGGCCGATGGACTTCTTGGCGACCTCATCGCGAATGAAAACGATGATGGGCTCGAAGAACGACTGAATACCCTTCGGCGCGCGGCCCTGATTCTTGGAGTAGCCCCGGGCAACGGCCGTGAATACGACCAGCATCAGCACGCAGCTGACGAGGAGGGAAGCGATGTTCTTGGTAATGGAGAAGTCGTAGACTTTACTGCCGTTGGCGGCGACCAGCTTCTCGCCGTCAAGTTTGAGGCCGTCGTAGGTTGGGCCCTGGGCACCTTCGCTGGCCGGGGCCAGGTTACGGGAGGAGAAAGTCGAGATTCCCTGACCCGGCCGATAAGCGATAACAGGCAGGTAAGTGGTAAAGTGCTGGTCGCCGGCCGAGAACCAGTGCCACTCGTGCGAATCACCGATGTGGTGCAAAATCATTTCGCCGGGCTCGAACGCAGCCTCCTTTTCGGACGCTCCGGCGGGTTCGCTGGCAAAAACGGGGGAAGCTAGAATGCAAAAAATCAGGACTAGTAAACGCTTCATTCAAAGTTAATTAAGGGCCCGTTTCCGGCTAACATTCTGTATTTTCGACACTTACTTTCCCGAAAACGGCCGCAAGTTACTCAATATAGCCCATATTTCAAACCCGGCGCACAAGAAGTATAAGATGAAGAAGGCCCCGAGGAAGGTAAAAGTCCCCGGACCCTCGTGCGCCCCACCCCGAAAAAGGTAAACCAGCACCAAGCCCAGCGAGAGTAACAGCCGCATAACCATGCCGCCAAAATAGGCCGCCATGAAATTATCGGGCGATACGGCCACGAGCCGGGCCGTCACCCAATAGGTAATGAGCGTGAGTAGGGCCAGATATCCCAGCGTGTAGGGCGTGAGCGGGTGAATCAGCGCCGGACCAAAAGCGGCCCGCAAGCCGAACAGGATGGCCGCCAGGGCCAGCACGAACGCAGCAAATTGCAGCAGAAAACGGGACATGAATAAAGAAACGAGCGGCCGGGTAAAAATGGCCCGCCGGATAAGAAATTGAGAACTAGCGCCAACCAGGAGCAAAGGTCGCCTCGCCGGACTTAAGATTCTTTGGTCAGGGAACGAATGACCTGGTAAAGCGCCACCAGCAACCCGAGCAGCATGAGCGAAATCGTGAACCACGGGGTCTTAGCCACAAAATGAGCATCAAGCCAAACCCCCAGCCACGTACTGAGGCCGATGATGGCCAGCATCTGAAAAGCAATGCCGGAATACCGGGCAAAAGCGTGGAAACGGCTGGGGTTGGCGGGCATAAATTGGCGGCGGCAGGCGGGCCGACAAAGTTACGGCGCCCACCTGCGGCATCGGCCCCGGGAAAAACGTAATTTTACCCGGGCGGCAACGTTAGCCGGACCTTGGTTGGCGGAGCCGACGAACATTTTTGGGCGCCGCGGGCGTTCCAGCGGCTCGGTTTCGCCTTTCGTTTCGATTTTTGATGAAGTACCTGCTGATACATCGCTGGGCTACGCTGCTCGCCATCCTGCTGGGACTGGCGGCAGCGGGCTGCGCGTCGGATAAAAACCTGGTGGCTCACGCCTTCAACAACGTGGCGGCGCGGGACAATGCGTATTTTCTGGCCCGCGAGAAGCTGCAGGCTACCGAGGACAAGCTCTACACCGGCCGCATCAACGACTACAACCAGACGCTGCCCCTGTTTCCCACCCTGGACAGCACCACGGTACGGGCCAACCGGGCCGACATGAACGACATTATTAAGAAGGCCTCGATGCCGATTCAGCACCGGCCGGGCTCCGACTGGACCGATGATGCCTACGTGCTGGTAGGCTGGGCGCGGTTTTACCAGATGCAGTTCGACGATGCCGCCCAGACATTTAAGTACATCAACTCGACCAGCAAAGACCCCGATGCCCGGCACGAAGCATTAATTGGACTGATGCGCACCTTCGTAGCGCAGAGGGAGTTCGACAACGCCAAAGCCGTGTCGGACCTGCTCGACAAGGAAACCGGGCGGCCCCAGGATGCCCGCCAGCTATTCCTGACCCGCGCCGATTATTATATCCGAACCGATGAGCCGGCCCGGGCGATCCCGCAGCTGGAAAAAGCCATTCCGCTGATTGAGTTCAAGAACGAGCGCTCGCGCACCCGCTACATTCTGGCCCAGCTCTACCAGGATGCCGGCGACGATAAAAAAGCTTTCGGGCAACTCAACCTGATTCTGGCGCGCAACCCGCCCTACGAGCTGGATTTCTTCGCCAAGCTGATGCTCGGGCAGGTGTCGGACCTGAACCAGCAGGACCAGGCGCGACTGGACAAGTACTTCGCGGCGCTGCTCAAAGACTCCAAAAATAAGGAATACCGCGACAAGATCTATTACGAAATGGCGCGGCTGAGCTACCGCAAAAAGAACTACTCGGATGCGCTCGCGCTGCTCCGCCAGTCCATCAAAGCCACCACGACCAACCGCCTGCAAAAGAGCTACACCTACCTGCTGGCCGGGCGCATCTACTACGAAAACCTGCATAAATA
The DNA here is from genome assembly GCA_043780755.1 of Hymenobacter sp. GTDB lineage: Bacteria > Bacteroidota > Bacteroidia > Cytophagales > Hymenobacteraceae > Hymenobacter. Next base: position 7,875 of record JAYWCH010000311.1, on the reverse strand, counting down.
CCGGCTCGCGGCGGCCTACTACGACAGCACGGTGCAGAACCTGCCGAAGGACGCCCGTACCTATACCGCCATCAAGGAACGCAGCGACATCCTCCAGGACTTCGCCAAGCAGTACACCATTATCGAAACGCAAGACAGCCTGCAGGCCCTCGCCCGCCTGAGCCCCGACGTGCTGGACCAGCGGCTGGGCGGCTACGCCGAGGCCGAAATCAGCGCCAAAAAACGCGAAGCAGCCCGACTGGCGGCCCTGCAAAAAACCAAAGACGCGGCCGCCGAATTTGCCGGCCGGACTGGCAACAGCGTCCCGAGCTCGCTGGCCGGCAACACGCCCAACTTCGACCCGCTGGCCTTCGACCCGACCGCCGCCGGCTCCGGCGCCAAATGGTATTTCGACAACCCGGCGGCCCTGGGCGTAGCCCGCGCCGACTTCCTGCGGAAATGGGGTGACCGGCAGCTGCAGGACAACTGGCGCACCAGCCGGCAGGCCAGCAGCTCGCCCAACACCCCGGCCAACGGCGGCGCGCCCGTTGCTCTCACCGGCAATGGCCAGAATCAGGTGAATTCCGAGGGTAAAACCTCCGCCGCGCCGGCCGCGCCTGCCGATCCCGACGCCGCGAAAAACGCGCTGCTGGCGCAATACCGCAAACAGCTGCCTCTGACGCCCGCCCTGCTCAAAACCTCCGATGCCCAGATCGAAGCCGCGCTTTACGAGTTGGGCGGCATTTACAAAGAGCGCCTGAAGGAGCGGGATAAAGGCATCGAAACCTACGAGAAGCAAGTAGCCCGCTACGAGCGCGGCGAACACGCGCCCGACGCCGATTACCTGCTTTATCTCTACTATAAAGACAAGCCCGACGCCGCCAAAATGGCGCAGTACGCGGCCGCGCTGCAGCGCGAGTTTCCCACCTCCATCTACGCTCGGCTCATCGCGGACCCGCTCTACCGCGAGCACGAGCTGGCCCTGCACAAGGCCGTGGCCCGCGGCGTGGATTCGGCCTTCGTATACTACAAGGATCAGGAGTTTCGCAAGGCTTCGGCCGTGCTGGTCCGCACCCAGCGGCGCTACCCCAAAAACGATCTGGCCGACCGGATCGCCTACCTGAAAACGCTGCTCGTGATCCGCACCCAGCCGCCGCTCACGGCCCACTCGGCGGTGGAAAAGTTTTACGCCGATTACCCCGAAAGCCCACTCGTACCCAAGGCCCAGGCGCTGGCTGAAGCCTACAAGCGACGCGAGGCGGGGCTGATTGCGGGCGCCCTGGCATCCAGCGAGGCCCCGGTCGTGTCGGCATTCCGCCCCGGCGAAGTCGATAACCGGATGCGGATTTTTTACCGGGAGAGTGAGAGTCCGGCCAAAGCGCTCGGGCCGGCGCCGGCGCCCGGCGCGCCGGCGAAAAAGCCCGCCGGGCCGCCGGCGCTGCTCCCATCACCCGCGCAGAAAGGAGAGAAGCCAGTGCCACCGGCCACTCCGGCCCCGAACCCTGGTTCGACCACGCCCGTGCCGGTGGCCCCAACAACCCCGGCTCCCGCGCCGGCAGCCCCATCTTCCCCGGCGCCCGCTGCTCCGGCTGCGTCAACCCCGACGCCTGACGCGGCCCCCGCCACGGCCTACACTACGCAGCTCAGCGCCGCCCACGCCATTGCACTGGTATTTTTGAAAACTGCCCCGGCCGCCGCCGACCTGCCCACGCAGCTGGGCACGTACAACAACCGTTTTTTTCGGGCTAATAATCTCCAGCTCGTGCCCCAGGAGCTTGGGCCGACCCAGGATCTGCTGGTAATCCGGGCGCTGCCTGGGGCTAAAGTGGCCCAGAGCTACGCCACCAAGCTGCGGGGGCCGCAGTCGCCGCTGGCCCGGCTGCGGGGCGTCGGTTATCAGGCCGTGGTTATCAGTCTGGAAAACCTGACCCTGCTGCAAGCCTCGGGCGATCTGGCCGGGTATTTGAGCTTCTATCAGCGCGTTTACAAATAAGTTTGGCCGTCCCGTCGGGACTGCGCGCCTCCGGCCCACGCCGGGGGCTTTATTTTTGCTGGATAATTTCGTCTTTGCCGCTTATGCCAACCTCTCCTCCCGCTCACCGCTCCAAGCCTACGCCCCCGAAACCCGCGCGTAATGGACGGTTCACGGCTTTTATCCGCACCATGTGGCTGCTCTTTGGCGCGGGCATGGTGGGCGCGGCGCTGCTGGTGCTGGCGGTGAGCGGCAACTTTCTGAGCCTGTTCGGGCGGATGCCCAACCTGAAAACCCTGGAAAACCCGCGCTCCGAGCTGGCTTCGGAAATCTATTCGGCCGATGGCGTGCTGCTGGGCAAGTACTTCCACGAAAACCGCACGCCCGCCGAATACAAAGACTTGCCCCAGAATGTCATCGACGCCCTCATTGCAACCGAGGACGTGCGCTTTGAGCAGCATTCGGGCATCGATATGAAAAGCATTTTCCGGGGCGTGGCGGGCGTAGCCACTTTCAACCACAACGGCGGCGGCTCGACACTCACCCAACAAGTAGCCAAAGTGCTGTTCCGCACCCGCGGCGACCTCAACGACGGCACGCTCAACGGCAGCGGCAAAGTCGGTCTGCTCATCATCAAAATCAAAGAATGGATTCTGGCTATTCGCCTGGAGCGGAACTATACCAAGCGGGAAATCTTGCGCATGTACCTGAATACGGTGGAGTACGGCTCGAACGCCTATGGCATCACGGTGGCGGCCAAAACCTATTTCAACAAGCAGCCCAAAGACCTGACCACGCCCGAGGCGGCCACGCTGGTCGGCATCGTGAACCGGCCCACGGCCTTCAACCCCAAGCTCCACCCCGATCGCTCCCGCAAGCGCCGCAACTGGGTGCTGCGGCAAATGGCTAAGTATAACTACCTGCCCACCAAGGATCTGGCCGTCGATACGGCCCGGCCCATCGTGCTGCACTACAGCGTAGAAAACCCTAGTAAGGGACTGGCCCCCTACTTCCGGGCTGAGGTCCTAAAATCGCTCCTGGCCTGGGCCAAGGAAACCGATACCGATCTGTACTCCGACGGCCTGAAGATTTACACCACCATCGATTCCCGGATGCAGCTCTACGCCGAAAAATCGGTGGTCGAGCACCTCGCCCTGCAACAGAAGTGGTTCACCGCGCACTGGAAAGGCCAGCTGCCGTGGCGCGACGAGAACGGCAAGGTCATCCCCAACTTCCTCAACAACTCCATGCGCCGCACCCAGCGCTACAAGTCGCTGATGAACATCTACGAAGGCAACCGCGACTCGGTGAATTTCTACCTGCGCAAGAAGTACAAGATGCCGGTTTTCACCTGGCAGGGCGAAAAGGAAATGATGATGTCGCCGCTCGATTCGCTGGCCTACTATAAGCGCTATCTGCAGGCCGGTTTTATGGCCATGAATCCGCTCAATGGGCAGATCAAAGCCTGGGTGGGCGGGGCCAATTATAAGTTCTTTAAGTTCGACCACGTGCGTCAGGGCAAGCGCCAGCCGGGCTCGGCGTTCAAGCCCATTGTGTACACGGCGGCTATCGACCAGGGCTATTCGCCGTGTTACCCCCGGCCCGACGTGGCCACGACCTTCCCCGCCGTAGCCGGCCGGGATCCCTACACGCCCAAAAACTTTGAAGGCGGTTTTTCGGGTAAAGTCTTCACGCTGCGCCAGGCTCTGGCCCGATCCATGAACTCGATTACCGCCTGGCTGGTGCTCAAGCTCACGCCCGAAACCATCGTCAGCTACGCCAAGCGGCTGGGTATTACGTCGGAGATTGATCCGGTGCCGGCCATCGGTTTCGGGGCGTCCGACTGCAATATTTACGAGCTCTGCGGCGCTTACGCCACTTTCGTCAACAAAGGGGTGTGGACGGCCCCGCTCATGGTTACCCGCATAGAGGACAAAAATGGCAATGTCCTGCGTGAGTTCGTGCCCCAGACTAAGGAAGTGCTGAGCGAAGAAACTGCCTACCTGATGACTTACATGCTGCAAGCCAGCACCACTGAGCCCGGCGGCACCAGCACCATCCTGCACACCGGCTTCAATTTCCCCTATGAGATCGGCGCCAAAACCGGCACCACTTCCAACTACTCCGATGCCTGGTTCATGGGCATTACGCCCGACCTGGTGTGCGGGATGTGGATTGGCGGCGAAGACCGCAGCATTCACTTCCGCACCGGCGCTTACGGGCAGGGCGCGCGGCTGGCGCTGCCGCTCTACGGTTTGTTTATGCAGAAAGTGTACAAGGATAAGAGCATCGGCATCAGCACCGCGCCGTTCCCCAAGCCTACCGCGCCACTCAGTATGGAACTCGATTGCGCCAAGTACTACGGCGGGCAGCGAGATACCATTCCCGCCGACCAGAAACTGGATACCCGCGATCCGGCCGACCTGCACAAAGAGGATATTTAAGCAGGAGACTCTTTTTTACTTCTTGGCCGGCGACCCTTCGCCGGCCACTTTTTGTTATCAGCAGCCCGAAGAACGCGGTGCGGCTCCCCGCTCCCATCCGTACCAGTCGATTAAACCCGTGATTTATGGCTGCCAACGAGCACCTGCAAGCCCAGATAAACGCCCTGCCCCACAAGCCCGGCGTGTACAAGTACTTTGACGACGAGGGCATTATCTACGTGGGCAAGGCCATCGACCTGCGCAAACGGGTGAGCAGCTATTTCACCAAAAACGACCACAACAAGAAGACCCAGCAGCTGGTCCGCAACATCAAGCGCCTCGAATTCACCATCGTGGATTCCGAATCCGACGCGTTCCTGCTCGAAAATAACCTTATCAAGCAGCACCAACCTAAGTACAACATTCTGCTGAAGGATGGCAAAACCTACCCTTATCTCTGCCTGACCAACGAGCGGTTTCCCCGGCTTATTCCCACCCGCCAGAAAATTAGCGGCGACGGCGCCCGCTACTACGGCCCCTACGCCAGCGGCACGACCCTGAACGTACTGCTGGAGCTCGTCCGGGCCCTGTACCCGCTGCGCAGCTGCAACTATAACCTGAGCCCGCTAAACGTAGCGGCCGGCAAGTTCAAGGTCTGTCTCGAATACCACCTCGGCAACTGCAAGGGTCCCTGCGAAGACCACGAAGACGAAGCCCGCTACGGCGGCTACATTCAGCAGATCCGCAACATCCTCAACGGCGACCTGCGCATTCCCAAGCAGTACTTCCGCGAGCAGATGGCCGCCGCCGCGCAGGACTTGCAGTACGAGCTGGCGCACCAGTTCAAAATCAAGCTCGACAAGCTCGACGCCTTCCAGGCCAAGAGCACCATCGTGTCGGATTCGCTGACCAATATCGACGTCTTTGCCATCGCCAGCAACGAGAAATCGGGGTTTATCACCTACCTCAAGGTGATGAACGGCTCCATCATTCTCACGCAATCCCTGGAAGTGCAGAAGAAGCTGGACGAGGACGACGCCGAGATTCTGGCCCCGCTCATCATGCAGATGCGCCAGGAATTTGAAAGCGAGTCGCGCGAAATCCTGACCAACGTGGCCTTGGAGCTGCCGCTGCCCGGCGTGGGCGTGGCCGTTCCCCAGATCGGCGACAAACGCAAGCTGCTGGAGCTGGCGCTCAAAAACGTGCTTTACGCCCGCAAGGAAAAGGAAAGCATGAGCGACCGCAGCAAAGACCTCAACGAGGTGCGCATCATGGAAACCCTCAAAAAGGATCTGCGCCTGACTGAGCTGCCCAAGCACATTGAGTGTTTCGATAACTCTAACTTTCAGGGCGATAACCCCGTGGCGGCGATGGTCTGCTTCCGCAATGCCCGCGCCAGCAAGAAGGATTACCGCCACTACCACATCAAGACCGTCATCGGCCCCAACGACTTCGACTCCATGTACGAAGTCGTTTCGCGCCGGTACCGCCGCCTCGTGGACGAAGGCGCCAGCCTCCCCCAGCTCGTCATCGTGGACGGGGGCAAGGGCCAGCTCAGCATGGCCGTCAGGGCCCTGAAAGATCTGGATCTCTGGGGCCAAATGGCCGTGATCGGCATCGCCAAGCGCCTCGAAGAAATCTACGTTCCCAACGACCCGCTGCCGCTCTACATCGATAAAAAGAGCGAGTCCTTGCGCCTTATCCAGCGCATGCGCGACGAAGTCCACCGCTTCGGCATCACTTTCCACCGCTCCCTGCGCGACGCCGGCACGCTCAAAACCGAGCTCACCGACGTGAAAGGTCTCGGCCCCGTCACCGCCGACAAGTTGCTCAACAAATTCAAGTCCGTCAAGAAAATCCGCGAGCTTTCCGAGCCCGAGCTCATCGCCGAAGTCGGCAAAGCCAAGGCCAAAGTCCTCCAGAACTACTTCGCGCAAAACGAAGCGCCCACCCACCCCATGCCCGCCAAACAGCTCCCCAACCAAGCTTAAAACCGGGCCTTAAAAGCAAAAGCCCCTCGCATCACTGCAAAGGGCCTCTCAACAAACTGTAAAATCCGTACACTTCGCTCACATTCCAGCAATTTCATGGTCAAAAAAAGCCCTTCACAGCAATGTGAAGGGCTTTTTTTTGAACTACAAAATCCGTGTAATCCGCTTAAATCCGAGCAAATCCGTGTTCTAGAAGGACCACAGGTTGTACTCATACTCCACCAGATCGGCCGAGGTCTGCTGCGAGGCTAAGATGCCCTGCTTGGCCCCACCGTAAATATCATCAAGCCGGCTATCGCTGGCATTAGACACTTTGGTAATGTAAGAGGAGAACAGCCACAGCTCAAAAGCATCTGCCAAGTTCTTGTGCTGAGCATCATTTTCCGAGTTAAACCAGATGGCATTCTGCGGATTACTGCGGAACACCTTCACCAAATCGCTGTATTTGAAGGTGCCGATTGGCTTCTCAATACCAGACTTATTTGAGGCAAGGGTCGAGGGAACCAACAGGGTAATAGATTTGATGTCGTGATACATTCTCGACCGTTTCTTGTCGAAAATCATATCTTCTTTCAACTCCAGCTCATATAAGTCTTTGAAACGGTATTCGTTGGCCAGGGCGGCAGGCTTGGCAACGGGCGCGGAAGCCGTCTTCACGGTTTCCATGATCACCTTGCCGTTCTTATCCTTCATCGGCTTGCCGTTCTTACCCAGCTTTGGCCGACGAACGGTTGCAACGGCGGCGCCTTTGGCACCTTTGACTTTCTTCTTGGCGCCGGCCGGTGCACCCCAGCCATCGTCGCTGCCCCCACCGAGATCCTTCTCGCTGAAACCGGCGGCTTTTTCATCATCACTCAGTTTGATGACTTCGTCGGCGTACGACATGTTGCCGGTCACTTCCTGAGGGTTGAAAGTCGAAGTCAGCGAATCATTCTTGTACGCCTGCAATTCCCCGCGCTTCACGGCTTCGAGGATCACCCGGCTGATTTCTTTGCCTTCCGAAAACATCGGCTTGTTCTGCTTCTCGCGCAGGTCCATCTGCCGCCAGATGCTCTTGCGGAACATCTGATCAGAAAGCGGAATCGGCCGGTGCGAGCCGGTGCTACTCGCCGTAGTGGCTTGCTCCTGAGCCGAAGCCGTCAACGACAGCAACAGACCCGCCGCGATGGCGGACAACGTGTGAATGGATTTCATAACGGGCAAAAGCAAATTGACTTTAAGATAGTTCGATAACGAAGCGGTGCCTGGAATATTAGAGCAGCGGCACGTTAAACTGCTTGGAAACACTTACCGTTTCCACGTTGCCCTGGAAATTCTGGCGCTGTACTTCCTTTACTTCCACATAAATACGATCACCTTCCCGGAAGGCATTCACAATATCCCCCAGGTTGGCATCAGGACCGTTAACCGTCTTAGTTGGAATGGCCGGACGCTTGCCGCGCACCAGCGTTACCTCGTAGCGCGACACCCGATAGCGGGCATCATCCGGCAGGAAGGTGGCGAAACCAGC
>JAYWCH010000310.1:0-15885 GCA_043780755.1 Hymenobacter sp. | reverse complement strand
GACTGGGTTAATTAAATAATTGATCTGACGCCCCAAATTGGCTGACCGCCTGGAAACGACAGTTTATAACATGTCTAAAGCTTCTTTTCAGCGAAGTTATTTAGAAAGTCATTTTTTAGAACGTTTGTCATCCTAAACAGCGTCAGCATCCTGAGCAATACCGGGCGTATGTTCAGTAGACTTATTTCTAAATTAAAAACCGTCATGCAGAGCATTCTGCGCATCAAGCAGAATGCTCTGCATGACTGGATTTTCTGCGTGACTGGATCTATCATTATTCGGAAACAAGTCAGCTAAGTACAATGCCCGAGTGGGGCGGCGGTTTAACGCCCGGGCACCCCCATTATTTCTGCGCTTCCCCCGGTTCCGATGTCTCTGATGCTTTCCGCTTTTCTGCTGCCGTACCTCCAGAACCTGGATCGGGCGTTGCTGCTGGCCATCAACCGGGCCCACTGCCCAGCCGGGGACGCGGTGATGATTTTTGCCTCGAACCGGACCGTGTGGTTTCCGGCCTACGGGCTGCTCATCGCCGGCCTGATTTACCTGTTTCGCCGGCGCGCCTGGCTGCTATTGCCGCTGCTGATGCTGACGGTGGCCCTGGCCGACAGCATCAGCAGCCGGCTGTTCAAGCCATTTTTTGCCCGTCTCCGACCCTGCCACGAGGAGCGGCTGGCGGCGCTGCTGCACCTGCCCGATGGCTGCGGCGGGCAGTTCGGCTTCCTCTCTTCCCACGCCGCCAACTCCGTGGCGCTGAGCGTTTTTATGGCGCTGGTGCTGCCGGCCGGCCGCTTTCGGGGGCTGAAAGGGTTGGTGTTTCTGTGGGCGGCGCTGCTGTCGTACAGCCGGATGTACCTCGGCGCCCACTACCCCAGCGATGTGCTGGGCGGAGCCGCCGTGGGCGCGCTGCTGGCCTGGGGCGCCGCCACGATCTACAAAAGATGGTCGCCGGGCCTGGAGGTGGCGACCTGATCAGCTCACCCTAAAAGGTCCCCTGGTACTGCAAAACGTACTCCCTGCGCTGACTAGCGGCGGCAATATCCCCGGGCGCTGGATGGCCCGTCGGGTAGGTGGAGAGGAGCGCCGGAGTCCACCCTCAGTAGCTGAGCGTGCGAATGAGCGCGTAGAGCCCGGCGCTCAGCAGAGCGGCCACGGGCAGGGTCAGCAGCCACGAAAGACCAATCCGGGCAATTTCCCGGGAGTTGGCTGTTTTATTAATCAGGCCGATGCCGTAAATGCTGCCCACCGATACGTGGGTAGTGGAAACGGGCAAACCAAATTTGCTCGCCACCACCACCAAGAGACTCGTCACCAGATTAGCGGTAAAGCCCTGCCCATGATTGAGTTGTGAGATCTTTTTGCTCATCGTATCGGCTACCCGCCGGGCATTGAGCCAGCCGCCCACGGCCATGGTCGTGGCCAGGAGCAGGACGTTCACGGGCATCTGAAAAAACTTGCAGACCAGGAGTAAGCCGATCAGCTTGGGCGTATCGTTCAGGCCCCGGGCAAAACTAACGGCGGCCGCGCTGGCGTAGTGCAGATTATTGATAAGCAGCTGAAAACCAACTCCCAGCAAGGAGCCCTGGTAGTGATTCTGATAATCGGCCCGGGCTCCGATCTCAGCCGGTAATGCGGGCCGGGCCGGGAAAGCAGCCGTCGACAACGACGACACCGGAACCCACTGATTCCCCACGCAGATACAAGATTCTTCCGTGATCCCGGCCGATTTCCGCCCTTGCCGGAACAGCCCATACAGGCCGGTACTCAGCCCGAGCGCCAGGATGGGCCCCAGGATCAGGGGCAGGAAAAAGGTGGTGCCCAGCTTAGCGAAATTCACCGCCGGGCCCACCGCCACCAGCCCCGCGCCCACCAGCGCCCCCACCAGGCCGTGGGTGGTCGAAATGGGAAAGCCGAATTTAGTGGCTAGCAGAACAGTCAGGCCCGCGGCCAGGGCCACCGCCAGCACAAAAGCGACCGAATGGATAATATCATCCGGCACCAAGCCCTTGCCGGAAAAGTTCTTAATCAGCTCAGCGGCAAAGAAATAAGAACAGATTGAACCCGCAAAAGTCGATATTGTCGCCAGTACCAGAGCCGGCTGATAGGCCAGCGTACCACTCCCCCAGAGCGTGGCGACGCCTTTAAAATTATCATTGGCCCCGTTGGAATACGTGAGCAGCAGCACCGCCAGAAAGAGCAGAAGTAGCAGCATCAGAAGCGTTTTAGGTGGCAGCAAAAGTGAGTTCTCCCCGCAAAGTCGGGTATTAAGCGGCGAACCTACGGCGATTTTCCAAAGCTGGGTTTTATTTTCGGCTGATAAATTTAATTATCTATTGATAGCACTGCGACATTTTAAAAAAAGCAAGATGCCAGGAGCCGTGGGCCCGCCGCAGAATCGGCTATTTTCCCAGCAGCTTCGCCACGTATTTGCCCACGATGTCGAATTCCAGATTCACCGTTTCGCCGGCCTTTAGCTGCTGGAAACTGGTGTGTTCGTAGGTGTAGGGAATGATGGCGACGGTGAAGCCTTCGTTGGTGCTTTCGAAGCACGTCAGGCTGGTGCCGTTCACGCAGATGGAGCCTTTTTCCACGGTAAGGCGGCTGGGGCCGGGGGCGTGCCCGAAGCGAAACAGCCACGAGCCCTGCTGGTCATCCACGCTCAGGCAGGTGGCCGTGGCGTCGACGTGGCCCTGCACGATGTGGCCGTCGAAGCGGCCGTTAGCGGCCAGGCAGCGTTCCAGGTTGACGTGCCGGCCCGGCAGCCACTGGCTGAGGTTGGTTACCCGAATCGTTTCGTCGATGGCCGTGACCACGTGCGTGCCCGCGGCGGCATCCACGGCCACCACCGTCAGGCAGACGCCGTCGTGGGCCACGCTCTGGTCAATTTTCAGCTCGGCGGCGAAAGGCGAAGCCACGGTAAAATGCCGGTTGGTGCCCTGCGTATCGACGGCCACAATGGTGCCCAGGGTTTCAATAATTCCAGTAAACATAAAGCGCGGTTAGGAGCGGATGGGATCAGAATTCCGACGGGGAAAACGCAAAGAACGGCACCCTGGGACCAGGATGCCGTTCCGGGAAGGTGTGAATAACCGGCCGGGCGTGGGAAAGATTAGCGTTCGGCTTTTTCCAGGGCTTTCCAGTCCAGCTCGCCGCCGTCGCGGCGGCGCAGAAACACGGTCTGATCGTCTTTCTGGGTTTTGCCGAAGGTTAGATCGCCCCGGCAATCGAGGCAGCGGATGGAGGTATATTTGAATTTATCCTGCGCCACGCGGCTGGTCAGGTCCAGGTTGTCGGAGCCGCACAGGCCGCAGACCGGCACGTCGGGGAAGCTGAGTCGGTCGTATTCGGCCACGGTTTCGTGGAAGTTAATGCCCTGCACGGTGAAGTGAAACTGGCGGCGCCCGATGCGCTTGGAAATCATCATTTGCAACATAGTACGGCAAGAAAACGAAGATGGATTGAAGGCTTAAAAGTACGGAATCATCCCCTCAAAAACAAGCCAAAAACGGACTCAGCACCACCGCAACGGCCCTTTTTGCCGCGCCCGGGGCGGCGGCTACTGCTGCGCGAACTTCACCGTGCGGCGCAGGGCGCCCGCGCTCACCTCGCAGGTGTAAATGCCCCGGGCCAGCCGGGGCAGCCGCAGCGGAATTTCACTATCGGCCGGGGCCGGCAGCTGCTGCCGGACCACTTCGGCCCCCCGAACGTCGAGCACCCGAATGCTCAGCCGCTGGCCGCGCAGGGCCGCGGGCAGCACCAGCCGCCGCGAGCCCTCCGCGCCGCCGGGATTGGGGAATATGCCCAGGGGCTGATCGTCGGCCCCGGCCGCCGTGACAGCGGCCAGCGGTGTGCCGGGGTGCAGGCGGTTGTAGGCCGTCACGAAATTGGGAATGCCGTAGCCCAGGGAATTATCGGGAGTGGCGGCCTGAGAGGCCGTGCTACGCAGGGCGGCGATGACCTGCTGGGCCGTGAGGGAAGGATTGGCCTGCCAGAAACCCGCCACCATACCGGCCAGCACCGGGCAAGCGTAGGATGTGCCATTGCCCCGAAACGGCGTGCCGGTGGGGCCGATGACGGCGGCGGCCAGCCCCATGGCCGCGAGCGTGGGCTTGATGCGTCCATCGGCCGAGGGGCCAAAGGAGCTGAAATAAGCGCGATTCCCCAGCGAATCGACGGCCCCGACCGACATGATGGAATCGGCGTCGGCGGGGGCGGAAACATAGTGCCAGGCACTGCTGCCCTCGTTGCCGGCGGCGCTCACCACCACCATGCCCACCCGGGCGGCCCCCACCGCCGCCCGCGAGCTGATGGCGTTACGGCCGTTCATGTCGGCGTAAGTGTAGGAAATGGAAGGCGCGTCGAACGTAGTGTAGCCCAGCGAGGAGCTGATGACGTCGACTCCAACGGAGTCGGCGTATTCGGCCGCCGCCAGCCAGTTGGCTTCCTCGATGGGATGCTCGGAATAAACGTCTTCGGTGATGAACAGGCGGAAAGCGGCTTTGGGCGCGCTACCGATGTAGAGCCCCGCCTGATTGCCCGCCATGGCCGACAAGGTATTGGTGCCGTGACTGTTGCGCAGATATACACTGGTACCGCCGTCGACAAAGTTACGGGTACTAAGTAGACGCTGTTCCAGAAAGAGCGGTTGCAGGGCGGAAATCTGATCGGCGCCGGGAAAGCCGGCATCGAAGACGCCGATTTGCATGCCTTCACCCCGAAAATTGGCGTCGTGCATGGCCAGCACACCGATTTGCTGGTTCTGGCGGTAGGCCGGGCCGTACTGGGCGCGGGTGGCCAGCACGGCCGTGCCCCGGGCGGCGGGCGCGGGCGCCGGGGCGGACGGCAGCACAAGGGTCGGCACCTTAAAATTACGGTTGAGCGTGGTGGCCTGCCGCACGGCGGGCAGCGCGGTGATTCGCGCCAGCGTGACCGAATCGCAGGCCACGGCCGCCGCGTTGAACCAGCGCGAGGTGTAGAGCACCAGCGGTTTGCCGGCCACGCCGCGCACCTGGGCCACGTAAGTCGGGTTCACGGGCAGGTCGCGCGGGAGCACGGCAATGCCCTGGCGGCTGCGCCGGGCCAACGAGCGGGCCGACAAGAACGCCAGTGGCTGCGCCACGGAATACGGCGTACCGGCTTTATCCCGGAAGTAAACCAAGTGTTTGCGTACGGTGCCCTGGGCCGCGCCCGGCCCGGCGGCCAGCCCCTGCAACACCCCGATCAGCAGAATTAACCCTGGCCATTTTATTAGAGAAAGCTTCATAACCAAGAAAGTAGCGGGTTAATAAAAAGACCGGCCCGCCTAACGCGGGCCGTAGTCAAGCAGCGTTTCGCGGCGCGTGAAACCACTGAAGTAGGAACCGGGCACGTAAATCTGATTGCCGGTCGTCGGGTCGGTGTAGTTGTAATTCAGGAAGTAAGCCCGCCGCCGGAATACCGGCCCTACGCCTTGGGCAAAAACCTGCTGGTAACTCAGCTGTCGGAGCAGGCTGCTTTCGGCCGCCGTGCCGGTGTTGGTCGTGGTGAGCGTGACGGGGTAGGTAACGACTGGACTACCGCCGGTGACGAACGGCTGCCCCACGCGGCTGTAATGCCGGGTTTCGGCAATGATGGTGTCGTTGAAATTATTGTTGTAGGCGTTGAAATTCCACGAGCGGCCCTCGCGCACCGGGAAAATCAGCTCCACGGTGCGAATGTTATTGCGGTTGAGAATAACGGCCCGGGGCGTGGCGCTGAGCACGAATACGCTGTCGTCGCGCCACGTGGTGGCGGGCGGCACGAGCTTGGAACGGACCAGGCGGTAGGCAGGCAGCCCGGCCGCGTCGGCAAATACTTCCGTGATGGTTTCGCGAAACTGGTAGGCGCTGGCCGTGGCCACGCTGGCTTTGGTGGGCGTGGCCTGGCTCCAGGTGGTGTCGGCCACGGCGTAAAGCCAGAAATTGCCCACCGTCACCGGGTAATAATCGATACCCGTGGCGGGGGCGGGCACCGATTTATCCCGGCAGCCGGCCAGGCTCAGCGCCGCGGCAACGACCAGTAGCACCGCCAGAAGAGCGGCAATTTTCTTGCTCAAAATCAATAACATCGGGAAGAAACTGAATGATAACTGAATCCGGAAGTTACGACCCCGCCCTGCATCTTCGGCCTTAATCGACCACCACGGCGGCGGCCGCCGCGAAGGGCAGCGGGAACTCACCGATGACGTGGCGCTCGATCCAGCCGCCACCGAGCACGTCGGCGCCATCGTAGAAGACGGCGGCCTGCCCGGGCGTAATGGCGTGGACCGGCGCCTCGAAGTATACCCGGATCTTATCGTCCACCGCTTCCAGAAAGGCGGGGGCGCCGTCGTGGTTGTAGCGCACTTTCACCACGGCGGGCACCAGTCCACGGCCGGCCAGCGTGGCCAGCTTGCCCATGTTGAGCTTGCCCACCACGGTGGCTGTACTGGCCAGCTCCTCGTAGTTGCCGAGCACGACTTCATTGGAATCGGGACGGATTTCGAGCACAAATGCCGGGAAACCCAGGGCCACGCCCAGCCCCTTGCGCTGGCCGATGGTATAGAACGGGTAGCCTTCGTGCTGGCCCAGGACGCGCCCGTTCTTGGTCACGAAATTGCCGCCGGCCACCCGCGCTTCCAGGCCCGGCACGCGCCGGCGCAGGAAGCTGCGGTAGTCATTGTCGGGGATAAAGCAGATTTCGTAGCTCTCCGGCTTGTTCACAAGCTCGGTGAAGCCCCGGCGGCGGGCCTCGTCGTAGATCTCGGTTTTGCGCATGCCGCCCAGCGGGAACAGCGTACGGCTGAGGCTGGCCTGACTCACGCCCCAGAGCGCGTAGCTCTGGTCTTTATTCTCATCGAGTCCCTTGCTCACCACAAAGCGGCCGGTGACGGCGTCCTCCCGGATATTGGCGTAGTGGCCGGTGGCAATATACTGACAGCCAAGCTGATCGGCCCGGCGCAGCAGGGCGTCCCACTTGATGTGGGTGTTGCAGAGCACGCAGGGGTTGGGCGTGCGGCCGGCAAGGTATTCATCGGTGAAATTGTTGATCACAAAATCACCGAACTCATCCCGGATATCGATGATGTAATGCGGAAAACCGAGCTGCACGGCAATGTTGCGGGCGTCGTTGATGCTGTCGAGCGAGCAGCAGCCGGTTTCTTTCTTGGAGCCGCCGGCGCTGGCGTAATCCCAGGTTTTCATGGTCATGCCGACCACTTCGTAGCCTTGCTCGTGCAGCAGCACGGCGGCCACGCTGGAATCTATCCCGCCGCTCATGGCGACGAGGACCCGTCCTTTTTCGTTGGTGTTCATCTGAATTGCAATTCGCCCGGGACTTGAATGGTCCAGGCCGGCAGCCGCAAAGGTAACGCCCCGCTACTTGCCCCGCCCCTCCAGAATAATCTTAAGCGTGTAAAGCAGCACCCGAAAATCCATGGCCAGACTCATATTTTCGATGTAGAGAATGTCGAATTTAAGCCGCTCCACCATCTGAGCCACGGTTTCGGCGTAGCCGTATTTTACCTGGCCCAGGGAGGTGAGGCCGGGGCGCACGCGGTGCAGGTGGCGGTAATGGGGGGCGATTTTCACAATCTGATCGATGAAAAACTGCCGCTCCGGGCGCGGCCCCACGATGCTCATGTCGCCGCGCAGCACGTTCCAGAACTGCGGCAGCTCGTCGAGGCGCACTTTACGCATGAACCGGCCCCACTTGGTGATGCGCGGGTCGTGGTCGGAGCTCAGGGCGGGGCCCGTTTTCTCGGCATCGACGAACATGGAGCGGAACTTGACGATGCTGAACGGCTGGCCGTTTTTGCCAATCCGCTCCTGCCGGTAAAACACCGGACCGGGCGAGGAAAGCTTCACCATCAGCGCCGTGAAGGCGTACACCCAGCTGGCCAGCAGCAGAAACAGCGCGGCGCCCACCACGTCGACCACCCGCTTGGTAACCACCTGCCACACGGGCAGCAGGTCCTGCTTGATCTCAATGAGTGGCGTACCGAATAAGTGGTTGACTTTCACCGAGCCCAGCAGAATCTGGTACAGGTCGGGCAGGATGCTGACGCGGGCCGACGTGCCTTCGAGCAGGGCCAGAATATCCTGGGTGAGCCGGTGCTCACTGGGCTCGATGGCAATAACGATCTGTTCGATTTTGAGGGCCCGCACCAGCGCCGGCAGCCGGCGGTAGGAGCTACGGGCGGGCAGCTCGGCAGCTAGCCGGGCATCGATGCTATCGCCTACGGGCGTGAAACCCACCAGGCGCAGACCCAGGTGGCGTCCGGTCCGGGAAAGCTCATGAAAAGTATTCAGCGCTAGGGCATTGGACCCCACCAAGAGCGTGGGAAAGGAAATCCGGCCCTTGCGAATCTGGCGTTGCACGCTGCTCACGGCCCAGGTCCGGAGAATGGCCGAAATGAAAAAATGCAGCAGGTAGTAGGCCGAAAACGTCTTGTAGTAAGCGTGATAATTGACCACGCCCTGGTCGTCGAGCAGCAGCGTGAAAAAGATCACCACCGTGCCCAGCCCCGAAACCTGGGCCAGACGGATGATTTCGCCCAGGCGCGACTTGCGGTAAATATCCCGGTACTCGCCAATGAGCGTGTAGAGCGTGGTCCAGAACGCGGCGATGAAAACAGCCGAGCCGGTGAGGCCCAGAAAAGCGCCTTCGGTCAAGTGGTAACCCGTCAGCTCGTTGAGCAAATACTTGCGGACGAGGTAAAAACACATCCATGCCAGCAGCGCCGCCCCAAAATCGGCCGCCACAAGTTTGATGTACTGAAAACGGCGAATGTGCGACAAGACGGCGGGCTGGGTAGTAGTTTCGCGACTGGTAACGGGCAGCGCCCCGGGCAAAGGTAGGGCGGCGGAGCAGTTGTCGGGTTTGCCTTTTTTCGCCCTCGCCCTGACCGGCCGGCGCGCTCCGCCCCGTTTTTTCATTTTATAATTCTACGCTCGCTATTTCTACGCCTTCGGATACATACCGCCACCAGGGCCTGCGGCGCGCCCTGGCCCGCGAGCTGCGCCTGCGCGGCATCTGCGACGAGCGGGTGCTCGGCGCGCTGGCCACGGTGCCGCGCCACTTGTTTTTCGAGCCCGCCTTCGAGACCCACGCTTACCAGGACAAGGCCTTCCCCATCGGCGAAGGCCAGACGATTTCGCAGCCCTACACCGTGGCCTACCAGACCCAACTGCTGGGCGTGCAGCCCACCGACCGGGTGCTGGAAGTGGGCACCGGCTCGGGCTACCAGTGCGCGGTGCTGCTGCACCTCACGGCCCACGTCGATAGCATTGAGTTTAACGAAGTGCTCTTCGCCCGCACCCGGCTGCGGCTGGTGGCGCTGGGGGCCGGCGGCGCTGCGCTGCACTGCGGCGACGGCTCGCTGGGCCTGCCCGCCCGCGCGCCCTTCGACGGGATTCTGGTGACGGCCGGGGCGCCCGGGCTGCCCCCGGCCCTGCTGCGACAGCTCCGCGTGGGTGGCCGGCTGGTGATTCCGGTGGGCGATGCCCGCCGCCAGCGCATGGTCCGAGTGACCCGCGAAGGCCCGGAGGCGTTCGTGCGCGAGGAGTTCGAGGACTTTCGCTTCGTGCCCCTGCTCGGGGCCAGCGGCTGGCAGCCGTAGAGCGACCCGCCGGGGACCGGGCGCGCCCGGCGCTTATTTTATCGCTAGATTTGATTTCTTTCGTGCGCGGCCCGTCGCCGGCGCGGCGGGCCGTCCTTTTGGGGCGGCCTTTTTACTGCTTTTGTGCGCTGTTTCATGCTGAAAAAACTACTTCCCGCCCTAATGGCCGCCGCCCTGGCCCTGACCAGCTTCGGCGTTTGCGCCCAAAGCGTGACCGAGACGCGGGGCCGCAACTGGTGCGGCGCCACGGACGAGCAGGAGCGGTATTTTGCCGCGCATCCGGGCGCCCGCCAGGCGCAGAAAGCGCTTTATGAACAGCTGGAAATTCAGGCCCGCAAGCAAAAACAGCAGCGCGGCGAAACCACGGCGCCCGATGTGACCATTCCCGTGGTCGTCCACATCATCCACGCCGGCGGCCCCGAGAACATCAGCGACCGGCAGGTGGCCAGCGCCATCGCCCAGCTCAACACCGATTATCAGAAACAGAACGCCGACACGGCGAATACGCTGGCGCTGTTCCGGCCCATTGCGGCGTCCACCGGCTTTCAGTTTCGGTTGGCGAAGCTGGATCCGAATGGCGGCTGCACCACGGGCATCACCCGCCACTACGCGCCCGGCTTCGTCAACGACGACCGAACGGGCGCGGTGCAGAGCCTCGTTATCTGGGATCGGGCCCGCTACCTCAACATCTGGATTGTGGGTACCATCGGCACGCCCACGGCCACCGGCGGCTTCATTCTTGGCTACGCCAATCTGCCGCAGTATTCCACTGCCACCCGCGATGGCTTCGTGATCCGCAACGACTACTTCGGCAACCAGGGCACCAGCACGCCCGCCCGCGCCCTGAACCGAACGCCCACCCACGAAATCGGCCACTATTTCGGCCTGCTGCACCCCTGGGGCAATAACAACACCCCGGAAGTAGCGGGCTACTGCAACGATACCGACTACGTGGACGACACGCCCGTCACCAACGGCACTTTCACCTGCAACCTCAACTACATGCCCTGCGGCCCGGTGGCCAACGTGCAAAACTACATGGACTACGCGGCCTGCCCCACCATGTTCACCCAGGGACAGAAGGCCCGAATGCGCACCATGCTCACCAGCTTTCGCCCCGCCCTCACCACGGCCGCCACGCTGGCCAGCACCGGCACGGCCGACGGCTACGCGGCGCCCGACTGCGCCCCGCTGGCCGCCTTTGCGCCGGCGCCGGGCAGCAGCCCCAGCGTCTGCGTAAATACGCCTGTGACGCTGCGCGACTTTTCGTCCAACTTCACCGCCACCGGCGGCCAGCTGGTCTACAGCTGGTCGTTCCCCGGCGGCACGCCCGCCACCGCCACCGGCCAGACCGTGAGCGTGGCCTACGCCAGCGCCGGCTTCTACTCCGTGACCGAAACCGTGAGCAACCGCATCGGCGGCAGCAGCGCCACCAGCACCAATCTTATTCAGGTGGAAGGGCCGGCGAGCGGCGAGACAGCGCCCTTCGCGCAGTCGTTTGAGGATGCCAACTTCCCCAATCTCTACGCCGCTCCCACGCAGCGCAACTACCAGGTGGCCGCCACGACGTTCGGCGTGGCCTCGGCCAATCGCTGGCAGCGGCAGACGGCCGTGCCCGCCGCCGATGGTCAGGCCTACCTCACGGTCACCGATCGGCAGTACGCGGCCGGGGCCGTCAGTACGCTCATCACGCCTAACATTAACCTAAGCGGCACGCCGGGCGCGGCCGTGCTGAGCTTCGCCCGCGCCTTTGCCCTGCGCACGGCCGCCAGCAACGACCAGCTGCGCCTGTCGTTTAGCGGCGACTGCGGGGTGAGCTGGTCGAGTCCCGCCGTGTTCGACGTGACGGCCCTTTCTACCCAGGGCCTCACTCCCATCGACGGCTACGCCCCCGCCGCCCGCACCGACTGGCAGACTTTGGCCGTGCCCGTACCCGTTCAGTTTCAGGGCAGCAGCCAGTTTAAGGCACGGTTGCAGCTGGTGAACGGCAGCGCGGCGGGCAATGACTTTTACCTCGACAACCTGCGCGTATCGGCCCCACTGGCTACCCGGACCACCGCCCTCGCCGGCCGGGGAATCAGCGTGTACCCCAATCCGCGCACCCGGGAAACGGTCGTGCAGCTCACCCTGACCGCCGCCACCGAAGTGCAGCTGAGCCTGACCGACGTGCTGGGCCGCCCCGTGCTCACCCTGCCGGCCAAAACCTACGGCGCCGGCCCGCAATCGCTGGCCCTGCCCACGACCGGCCCCGCCCTGCCGGCGGGACTCTACGTGGTGCGCATTGCACTCGCCGGGGAGATTTTCACCAGCAAGCTGCTGGTGGAATAGCGTCTGGGTGCTGGGCCCTCCTAAAAGTAACTGTTTGGCAGAGCTTATTGTGAGCTGGCTCTGTTTAAATAAAAGAGTCTTTGTCAAGACCTGGACCGGATTTGGCCCCGCTCCAAATTCAGGAAGCAGGTTCGCCGATGTCCCGGCTTTTAAACCCATCCGGGTACCAACGGCGGGTGCGTTTGGAAGTCCTGAGCGGACTGAGTCAGCCTGATTATTCTGTCCGGATTTGGGCGAGTATTCCAAAGTAAGCCGGAATTTGGGGTGACCTTTACGGTCCATTTCCACTAACTCCCCGGGATGAACGAAACAGAGCAGACCGAGCGCGAATACCTGGAAGAAATCAAAGAGCAGCTGACGCTGGCCATCCGGCGGGTCGATGACGCCGTGCGGCAGTTCTCCACCGAGCTGCGGGAGAAAAAGGAGTACGTCTACGAGCACCAGTCGGGCATGGACGACGCGGACATGGTCGCCGCCGATCAATCCATTAACCGCATGGCTTTTACGGGCGCGGGGGCGGTGGCCCGGAAACGGCAGCTGCTCAAGCTGGTGCAGTCGCCTTACTTCGGGCGGCTAGATTTTGTTACCCCGGATCTGGTCCGGTGGCCGGTGTACATTGGGGTGGGCTCTTTCATTGATGAGCGGCAGCGCCGGAGCCTGATCTACGATTGGCGGGCGCCGATTGCCTCCATGTTTTACGACTACGGGCTGGGGGAAGCCGCTTACGCCACGCCTTCCGGGATGATTACGGGCACCATCGACCGCAAGCGGCAGTACAAGATCCGCGACGGCCGAATGGAGTTTATGCTCGAAAACGACGTCAACATTACCGACGACGTGTTGCAGCGCGAGCTGGCCAAATCTTCGGACGACAAGCTGAAAAACATCGTCGCCACCATTCAGCGGGATCAAAATGCGGTGATCCGCAACGAGACGGCCACGGTGATGGTCATTCAGGGCGTGGCCGGCTCGGGCAAAACCTCGATTGCCCTGCACCGACTGGCGTTTCTGCTCTACCGCTACCGCGAGACCATGGCGGCCCGGGATCTGCTCATTATTTCGCCCAATAAGGTCTTTGCCGATTACATCTCCAACGTGCTGCCCGAGCTGGGGGAAGAGCACATTCCCGAGCTGGGCATGGACGAGCTGGCGGCCGATCTGCTGGAAAACAAGTACCCGTTCCAGACCTTTTTCGACCAGGTGAACGCGCTGCTGGAAGACCACAACCCGGCATTTATCGCGCGCATCCGCGTCAAATCCTCGTTCGACTTCCTCAGTCAGCTCAACCAGTACCTGCTGCACGTGGAGAACCACTACTTCACCGGCACCGAAGTGCGGGTCGGTGCCCTGCGCGTGCCGGCGGCGTTTTTGCTGGCCCGGTTCAAAACCTACCACCGGGTGCCGCTGCTCAAGCGCCTGCCGCTGATTGCCGAGGACGTGCGCACCTACGTGCGCGACGCCACCCGCCGCCGACTGACGGGCCCGGAAAAAGCGACGATTGGCGAGGCCATGTCCCGCCTGTTCAAATTCACGACGGTGCTGGACTTCTACCGGGATTTTTACCGCTGGATGGGCCAGCCCGAGCTGTTTCGCTACAACCCGGGCCAGCCCCTGGAATACGCGGACGTCTTCGCCCTGATTTACCTGCGGATCCGGCTGGAGGGCATTTCCGCCTACGATCACGTCAAACACCTGCTGGTGGATGAGATGCAGGATTACACGCCCGTGCAGTACGCAGTTCTGTCCCGCGTCTTTGCCTGCCGCAAAACCATCCTCGGCGACGTTCACCAGACGGTGAATCCGTACAGCGCCTCCTCGGCCGAAATCATCGAGCGCGTCTTTCCGCAGGCCGATGTGGTGCGGCTCTACCGCAGCTACCGCTCAACCGTCGAGATCACGGCTTTTGCGCAGCGCATCACGCCCAATCCTGGTATTATTCCCCTGGAACGGCACGGGCCCGCGCCCGTCGTGCGGCAATTCGACAGCCCGGCCGCAGAAATGCAGGCCCTCCACCAACTGATTACGGACTTCCGGAGCTCGGATAATCATTCGCTGGGCATCATCTGCAAAACCCTGCGGCAGGCGGAAGCGGCATTCCGGGCGCTGCAAGCGCCCGACGTGCATTTGCTCACGGCCGAGTCCACCACCTTCAGGGAAGGCATTATCATCACCACCACCCACCTGGCGAAGGGCCTGGAATTCGACGCGGTCATTGTCCCCCTGGCCTCCGCCCGGAACTACCAGACGGAAGTCGACCGCAGCATGCTCTACGTGGCCTGCACCCGGGCCATGCACCAGCTCACGCTGACGTTCACCGGCGAGCTGACCACCTGCTTATCGGCCTGAAGCGCCGGGCCGGGTGCTACTCGGGTTTCACTGTCAGGGCTTGCCCAACGTAGTCCAGGGTCTTATCGGCCGGCCGGTTGAAATCGACCGGCGCGGGGCGGTCCTTGCGCACCCACACCACGTGGAAAGTGCGTCGGGCCACCATGCCCGGAAAAGTACCTTGCCGGGCGCCAATGGTGAGGGTTTGGGCCCGCTCGTTCCAGGTGAGCGGGATGGTGGCGAAGGCGCCTTTTTCGTAGTTGTAGTTCACTTTTTCGTCCTCGTAGAGCGAAAACTGACCGTCCTGGCCGGTGTAGATGTAGCGCGTGAGGGGGGCGGCGGGCTGCTCGTCGGCGTATTGCAGCGCGGGGCCGAAGGGCAGGATGGCCCCTTCGCGCACAAACAGCGGGAGCCGTTCCAGCGGCGCGGGCTCGGTGAGCGTCTGGCCGCCGGTTTGATACTGGCCGGAGTAGAAATTGTACCAGTCGGTGCCGGCCGGCAGATACAGCCGTTTGGTGCGGGCCTGGTAGTCGGTCACGGGGCTCACCAGCAGGCTGGGGCCGTACATAAACTGGTCGCCGATACTGCGTACAGCCGGGTCCTGGCCGAAATCCATCACCAGCCCGCGCATGATGGTCGCATCCTGGTGGTGCACCTGGCCGGCCAGCGAGTACACGTAGGGCATGAGCCGGTAGCGCAGCTGGTTGTAGTAGAGCATGCTCTCGTAGGCCGGGTGGCCGGGCGGGGCGATGTTGAAGATTTCCCGGGCCGGAAACTGCCCGTGCACCCGAAACAGCGGGCAAAACGCCCCGAACTGGTACCAGCGGGTGTTCAGCTCGCGCCATTCTTCCTGGTCTTTGACGGCCAATTGGGACTGCTCGTAGCGGCGCTCCACGGCAAAGCCGCCGATGTCGGAAGTCCAGTACGGCAGGCCGCTGAGCGAGAAGTTGAGCCCGGCCGGAATCTGGTTTTTGAAGTCTTCCCAGCGCGCGGCAATGTCGCCGCTCCAGATTGCGGCCGCGTAGCGCTGCGAGCCCGCGTAGGCCGAGCGCGTGAGCAGAAACACCCGCTGATTGGGCGCGCTGCCCCGCTGGCCCTCGTAAATGCCCTTGGCGTTTTGCAGCGGAAAAGCGTTGAAGTAGCGGGTGGAGGAGCCCAGCGCGGTGGGCGTCATCAGCTCCTTGCGGGTAGCTACGTTGGTGTTGGAATGAATGTCGGGCTCCGAGGCGTCCATCCACCAGGCGTCGATTCCTTTGGTGAAAAGCTTGGTGTTCATCAGGTTCCAGAAGGCGATGCGGGCGCGGGGGTTCAGCGCATCGTAGAACGAGGACGTGTAGCCGGGCGCAATCCAGTCCTTGGTGCGGTTGGCGATGTTGCGCGGGTAAAGGAAGCCCTGGGCCTTGAAAGCATCGAACGCCGGGATGCCCTCGTTGAACTTCGCCCACACCGAAATCATGAAGTGCGTGTGCTGCTCGTGCAGCTGCCGGATCATGGCCTCGGGGGCCGGGAAGCGGCTGGGGTCGAACTCCTGGCTGCCCCATTCGGCGGGCTTCCAGTAAGACCAGTCGAGCACGATGTTATCCAGGGGAATGCGGCGCTTGCGAAACTCGGCGGCCACG
>JAYWCH010000309.1:0-9110 GCA_043780755.1 Hymenobacter sp. | reverse complement strand
TCATTCTAATTACTCGTCTACGCGAGATGCTTCGCTACGCTCTGCAAGACCCCAAAATAAAGTTCTGGATTGTCATAACGATAAAAAGCCGGACTGCTCACCTTTATGGTAAGCAGCCCGGCTTTTTGTCAATCAGGATAATGCGTTTTTAAGTGTGCCGTTGGCGACTGTAGCCGCCGTGCCGGCCTCCCCCACCATGCCGGTTATGATTGCCTTCGTACCGGTAGCCAAAGTGGTGCGACCGGTAGGGCCGGTAGTAGGGCACGGGCACCACAATCACCGGTGCCGGCGTGTAATAAACGGGCCGGGGAGGCGCATAATGACCGTATTCCGGACCAACGGAAGCAACGCAGCCGCTCAGTAGAAGCAGGCCCAGACCCAGGGCGAAAATGAATGGTTTCGTTTGCATGATTGTACCGTGCCGCAGCACGCCAATTAACTGGTGAACGCCCTCGCCAACACAAAATACAGACCGCAATCGTCTTTTGTGGCGACCGGCCTCCCACCAACCGGCGCAGCTGACCGGCGGGCAGTGCAACCGGCTAAGCCGACCGCAATCTAACGCATTCTTCTTCTACTAGATAACAATATTTTAACCTTTATTCCTCTCGATTTAAAATCGGCGTGGGCAGCGTCGTTTCACGAGTCAAAAGCCGCGCTTTGCCTGGCAGGGTCTTGTGGCGTTCCTTACCCAGGGCGGCGGCGGGCGGCGGAACCCTGTGGTGCCGGCCGCCGGCGCGCTCGTCGTTGAAAGTCGTGGGGACGTCCCCGGCGGCGGTTCGCTGTTGCCAGGTGAGCTGGCGGCTGCCATCGTCGGTGCGCTCCATCGTGATGCAGTCCTCGACCGGGCAAACGAGCGAGCAGAGGTTGCAGCCCACGCAGTTTGCCTCGATAATCTCGGGCACCCGGGTGCCGGCATTCAAGCGGATGGCCTGGTGGGCGCCGTCCTCGCAGGCCGTGTAGCAGAGCTGGCAGCCGATGCATTTATCGGCGTGAATGTTGGCCTTGACCTCGTAGTGCAGGTTCAGCTCCTGCCAAGGCAGCACATTGGGCAGGGCCCGGCCTACCATCTGGGGAATATTTTCGAAGCCCTTTTCCCGCATGTACTGCTCCAGGCCGGTAGTCATTTCGCGGATAATGCCGAAGCCGAAGTGCATGGCCGCCGTGCACACCTGCACGCTGGAGGCGCCCAGCAAAATGTGCTCGACCGCATCGCGCCAGTTCTCGATGCCACCAATGCCCGAGATGGGCAGTTGAATATCCGGATGTTGGGCGCAGTTTTTCACCATGTTCAGGGCGATGGGCTTCACGGCCGGGCCGCAGTAGCCGCCGTTGGTGCCCTTGCCGTCCACAATTGGGTAGGGCGCAAAATGGTCGAGGTTAACCCCGATAATGCTCTGAATAGTGTTGATGAGCGAAATCGCGTTGGCACCGCCGCGTCGCGCCGCCAGGGCTGGTTCCGTGATATCGGAAATGTTCGGGGTCAGCTTCACGATGACGGGCTTCTGCGCTACTTCCATCACCCATTCCACAATCATTTGCAGCACTTTGGGCTCCTGCCCCACGGCCGAACCCATGCCCCGCTCGCACATGCCGTGCGGGCAGCCGAAGTTCAGCTCGAAGCCATCGGCGCCCGCCTCCTGCGAGGCGCGCACAATGTCGTGCCACTCCTGCCGGCTCTGCACCATGAGCGAGGCGATGACCGCGTGGTGGGGAAACCGCTTCTTGACTTCCTCAATTTCGCGCAGATTATCCGCCAGGGGCCGGTCGGAGATCAATTCAATATTGTTAAAACCCACCAACCGTTTGTCGCGGTAATTCAGCCCGCCGTAACGGCTCGACACGTTTACCACGGGTACGCCCAGCGTCTTCCACACGGCGCCGCCCCAGCCGGCGTCGAACGCTTTCATAATCTGGTACCCCGAATTAGTAGGCGGCGCCGACGCCAGCCAGAACGGATTGGGCGATTTAATACCGGCAAAATTTATGGAGAGATCGGGCATAGGGAAAAAGCCGGTTTCTAATTGGTTATTCTAAATTAATTGTGCCATCAAACGGCGTCATGCTCATCTGGCATCTGAATACCTCGTTCAATTTTATGCAAGCACTTAATTGGTAATTTCAGACGATGAATCTGTTCACAGAGTTGAAGATTTTATCATCCTGAGCTTGCGAAGGACCTTATCACGCCTAACCAATGACCCCTCAGCCGTGATAAGGTCCTTCGTCGCCGCTTGATTCGCGGAATGATCAGGATAACAAACGCACTAAAAAACGATTTTCTGATTAGCCTCGATAGCCTGGTGCTAAAAATAATAACTTTAGGCTAATTATCGAGCTTTTGTCAGCGACTCAAATAAGCGTGAATTCCTCGGGCCGTCAGCTTTGCTTCGGCGGCGGCATTGACGATTTCGCCCCCCCCATTCCAGGCGTCGCCGGAGGCAAAATATTGCGGATTTGACGTTTGGCCGGTGTGCGCATTGGCGACGATACGGCCCTTGGCGTCCAGCTGCAGATTCGGAATCAGGCGCAGAAAATCCATCTGCTTCGTCTGCCCGGTGGCTTTGATGACCATGTCGCAGGGCTCCACGAATTCCGAGCCGCTAATTTCCACTAATTGCCCGTCAACCATTGCCGTGCGAATAAAACGGATGCCCTGCACGCTAGCATCGCCTACAATGGCCACCGGCGTAACGTGAAATAATGCCCGCACACCCACAGATTTAGCCAGCTCATATTCAAACTCATACGCTCCCATTTCCTCCTTGCCCCGACGATAAGCCAGCACAATCTGCCCAGCTCCCAGCCGGGCCGATTCGGAGGCGGCGTCCATGGCCGTGTTGCCGCCGCCCAGCACAATTACTTTCCGGCCCACCGCGACCGCCTGCTGATGCTGGCGTAGCTCGGCAATAAACTCCACTGCACCAATACAATTCAACAAATTCTCGCCCGGCAAGCCGAGCACACTGGTTTTTCCCAAGCCAATGCCAAGAAAAATAGCGTCGTAGGTATTTTCTAGTTCCGCTAATTCCTTTCGGGAATTAATTGAGGTATTGAAGTGCGTAGTGTACCCAAATTGCGCCTGCAAATAAGCCATTTCGGCCAGGGTTTCTTCGTTCGTAATTTTATAAGGTGCCACACCGTACACGGTTAGCCCCGAAGGCTGCGATTTAGCTTCAAATATGTCCACTTCGTAGCCCAGCAGCCGCAACTCACAAGCGGCCGAAATCCCTGCGGGCCCCGCCCCGATTACGGCAACTTTTCGGTTATTATTTTTCCCCGGAGCGAATAATCGTTCGCCGGCTTTAATCACTTTCGTCGTCGCGTAACTTTGTAGCCGGCCAATTTCTATTGGCTTCACCTCCTGCAAATTATAGACGCAGGCACCTTCGCACAACACTTCCGTGGGACAGACTTTGCCGCAGGCGTTACCGAAGTAATTAGCTTCGTAAATAGTACGCGCCGCGCCGGTTACGTTACTAGAGTTAATCTGGCGGATAAACTGCGGAATATCAATTCCGGCCGGACAAGCGTTAATGCACGGCGCATCGAAGCAGAAGAGGCAGCGGGAGCTTTCATACAGCGCTTCGGTGCGGCTCATGTCCGGCTTTAGCGGGGCAAAGTTTTTTGCGAATTCCTGCGCGGTGGTAGGGATAGAAAATTCGGCCATAAAATCGGCGATTGGACGAAGGGTAAACTTCGCTTTCGTGGAAGGAAGGCGATGGAAATGAGCCGCTGAAACGGGAATTTTCGGCCTGGTATTACAGCCTTTCATTACAGCTCGATGAGCTTGGCGTAAGTTTCCGGACGGCGGTCGCGGAAGAACTGCCAGGTGTTGCGCACCTCGTCAATCATGTCGAGGTCGAACTCAGAAATCAGTAGTTCGTCGTGGTCCTCGCTGGCTTGCGCGATAATCTGGCCGCGCGGATCCACGAAATATGAAGTGCCGTAAAATTTGCCCAGATTCCACGGTTTTTCGACGCCCACGCGGTTGATGCAGCCCATGAAATAACCGTTGGCTGCCGCGTGCGCGGGCTGCTCCAGTTTCCAGAGGTATTGCGAAAGGCCGGCAACGGTAGCGGAAGGGTTGTAGACAATTTCCGCGCCGTTGAGCCCCAGCACACGGGCGCCGTCCGGAAAGTGGCGGTCGTAGCAAATATAGACGCCGATTTTAGCGTATTGGGTTTGGAATACCGGATACCCCAGGTTACCCGGCTTGAAGAAGAATTTCTCCCAGAAGCCGGCCGTGTGCGGAATGTGGTTTTTGCGGTATTTGCCGAGGTAAGTGCCGTCGGCATCGATTACGGCGGCCGTGTTGTAGAAAAAGCCGGCGGCTTCCCGCTCGTACACGGGCACAATCATGACCATGTTGTATTTTTTGGCATATTCGGCCATGCGGTCTGTCGTCGGGCCGGGGACTGATTCGGCCGAAGCGTACCAGGTTTTATCCTGGCCGGGACAGAAATACGGCGTGTTGAAGATTTCCTGCAAACAGAGAATCTGGACGCCCTGCCGGCCGGCTTCCTCAATCAGCGGCAGGTGCTTGAGCACCATCGCTTCTTTGATTTCCGCAATCGTGCCTTCGCCTTCGGTCATCGGCAGACTCATTTGGATAAGACCGGATTTAATGATTCTGGACATTTTGAAAAGGTTGATTATGAACCTATTTAAAAATTCGTTTATTTAGAATATTTGTCATCCTGAGCATTTCGCGAATCAAGCGGCGACGAAGGACCTTATTACGGCTGAGCAGTCGTTCGTTGGGCGTGATAAGGTCCTTCGCAAGCGGACGCCAGATAAGGATGACAGACGTTTTAAATTTTTGAACAACTTTACAATTAACAGCAGGAGATCTGCATTAAACTTTGAAGCTTTTTAGAAAGTTGAAAATTCTGTCATGCTGAGCGGAGTCGAAGCATGACGAACGCTTAAAAAACGAATTTCCGAACGACTTTTCTATCGAAAAACCAACTATTCGTAAACCTGGTCTCGATTAACAAGAGACAAGAGACGAGTCATACAGAGCGTAGCGAAGCATCTCGCGTGGACGAGTAATCAACAACGATTTAGTTAGTCGTCCACGCGAGATGCTTCGCTGTGCTCTGCATGACAGGCGATTTTATGATGGAATACTTTTTATTTGTTTAAAAAATAAGAATTTTTCGATAAATCCCAGGTAAAACCAGCATTAAAACTGCGTTTTTCCGCGCTTGATAAACTGCCCGTAACCTTTAGCTACTTTCGCTTCGCCGGCGGCGATGGCTACTTTGCCGCGTAGCAGTACGGTGTCAATTTTGCCGGTTAATTCCCAACCTTCGTAGGCAGAATAGTCGCAGTTCATGTGATGCGTGGCGGCGGAGATTACGTGCTTTTTAGTCGGGTCGAAGATGACCAGATCGGCATCGGCGCCGATGCTGATGGTACCTTTATGCGGGAACATGCCAAAGATTTTGGCCGCGTTGGTAGAAGTGATCTCGACAAATTTATTCAGCGTAATTCTTCCCTTATTGACGCCTTCCGAAAACAATAATTCCATGCGGTGCTCGATGGCCGGGTGACCGTTCGGAATTTTTGAGAAATCGTCTTTTCCCATTAATTTCTGCGCCAACATAAACGGGCAATGATCGGTGCCCACTACCTGCACCAAGCCCTGATTTATTCCGGCCCAGAGCGTGGCCTGGTCCTTCTTCTCGCGCAGCGGGGGCGACATCACTACTTTAGCGCCATTGGCTTCGTCTTCGTACAGCGAAGCGTCGAGCAGCAGGTACTGAATGCAGGTTTCGACCAGGACGCGCTGGTTGCGCTCGGTGGCGCGGCGCACCTGGTTAAGAGCCCCTTCGCAGGTGAGGTGGACGATGTAGGCATTGACGCCGGTATAGTTCGCGATTTCGGCGAAGCGGCCAGCGGCTTCGGCTTCGGTCACTTCGGGCTGGGAGAGGTAATGGTAGAGCGGCGTAAGCAGGCCCTGCGCCCGGTGCCGGGCGATGAGCGTATCGATCATATCGCCGTTAGTGGCGTGGGCCGTGACGAGGCCGCCGTGGCGCTGCACTTCGGTCATGAGGCCCAGCATCTGGGCGTCGTCAATCATGAGGGCGCCTTTATAGGCCATGAACGTTTTGAAGGACGTGATGCCTTCGGCGATCATTTCCCGGATTTCGGCTTTGGTACCGGGGTTGAAATCGGTGACCGCCATGTGGAAGCTGTAGTCGCCCACGGCGTTGCCGGTGGCGCGGCCCTGCCATTCTTCGAGGGCGGCCCGCAGGGAATTACCCTGCTTTTGCAGGATAAAATCGATGACCGTGGTGGTGCCGCCGTGCAGGGCGGCGCGGGTGCCGGTTTCGTAGGTATCACTGCTGAAAGTGCCCATGAAAGGCATTTCCAGGTGAACGTGCGGATCGACCCCGCCGGGCACGACGATTTTGCCGGTGCAGTCAATTATCTCCGCGCCGGCCGGCACCGGCAGGCGGCGGCCAATGGCAGCAATGGTTTCGCCCTCGATAAAAAGATCGCACACCGCATCAGAATCGGCCGTGACAACGCGGGCATTTTGCAGAATGATGGACATAGCAGAAGAATACTGAGCCGCCGTAAACGGGGAATTAGTACGTGTGCTGATCGGCAATTTCCAGCGCTTCGGAAATGATGGCCAGGCCCTCGTCAATCTGCTCTTTGGTGATGTTGAGCGGGGGGCAGATGAAGATATAGCTCCAGCGCACGAAGGTGTACATGCCCAGCTCGCGGATTTTGGCGGCTACCTGGTTCATGACGGCCATCTGGTCGTTGGTCGCATTCCAGGGGGCCAGGGGCTCTTTGGTGGCGCGGTTTTTCACCAGCTCCAGGCAGCCGAACAGGCCGGTGTTGCGCCAGTCGCCGATGCTGGGGTGCTGGTGCCTGAGCCGGGCCACCTGCTCATCGAGGTAAGCGCCCATTTCCACCGTGTTTTCCAGCAGCTTATCCTCCTCGTAGATATCGAGCACGGCCACGGCGGCGGCGCAGGAAACGGGGTGGGCCGAATAGGTCAGGCCCAACGGCAGGGGCTTGTCGTCGAAGGCTTTGGCGATTTTCTCATCCACCATCACGGCGCCCAGGGGCAGGTAGCCGGCGGTGATGCCTTTGGCCATGCACATGAGGTCGACTTTCACGCCGTGGTGATCGGAGCCGAACCATTTGCCGGTGCGTCCGAAGCCGCTCATGACTTCATCCGCCACCAGCAAAATGCCGTGCCGGTCGCAGATTTCGCGGATGCGCGTCCAGTAGCCGGGCGGGTATTTGATGCAGCCCGACGTGCCGGATTCGCCTTCCAGAATAATGGCCGCCACGCTGCCCGGGTTCTCGTAGCCGATGATGCGCTCCATGGCGTCGGCGGCGCGCTGGGCGCACTGCTCGGGCGAGGCGCTGTACCAGGGGCAGCGGTAAGAATAAGGGTTTTCGACGTGGACCACGTTGGGCATGGCCTGGCTGTCGACGGCGAATTTGCGTGGGTCGCCGCCGGCGCTCATGGCCCCGTAGCTGGCCCCGTGAAACGACTGGTACAACGTCACGATCTTGTGCCGGCCGGTGTAGATGCGCGCCAGCTTGATGGCGTTTTCGATGGCCTCGGCCCCGCCCAGCGTGAAAAAGGCTTTGGTGAGATTGGGGGCAGTGATCTCCGCCAGCTTTTTGCCCAGGTCGCCGCGCGCCTTGGTGATCATGCCGGGGTAGACGTAGCTCAGCTCCCGCATCTGGGCGGCCACGGCTTCGGTCACGCGCTGGTCGCCGTGGCCGATATTCACGTTCATGAGCTGGGAGGAAAAGTCGAGGTAGCGCCGGCCGTCGCGGTCGTAGAGGTACACGCCCTCGGCCCGCTCGGCGCTGATGGGGTTCAGGCCCGTTTGCTTCGACCAGGAAAAAAGCGTGTGGTCGAGGTTATCGTGCAGAATCTGGTCTTTGTCGATGTCGAGGGCAGTTTGCATGGGCGGAAGAAACCAAGTCCCAAGGCCCGTTCCGAAGGGAGCGGAAACCGATGGGAAAACGGGAAATAAAGGTGGATAAAAGAAGCAGCCGGGCGGAATACGAGGCCGGCAACCGGCTCAATAAGGATCAGCTACCAGCAAAGTTTACGACATCCAGTTCACTCGCGACTCCGGATTCCATTTCGTCGTGGTCTTCTTGAGCTGGGTCCAAAATTCAATCGAGCTTTTGCCGGTGATGTCGCAGGCCCCGAATTTCGACTCGTTCCAGCCGCCAAAGGAGAACGGCTCGCGGGGCACGGGCACGCCGATGTTGATGCCAATCATGCCGGCCGAGGCGTGGTCCATGACGTAGCGGGCGCTGCTACCGCTGGACGTAAAGACCGCCGCCGCATTGCCGTAGCTGCTGGCGTTTTCAATCACCAGGGCTTCATCGAGGGTGTTAGTCCGCATGATGACCAGCACCGGGCCGAACACTTCTTCCTGGGCAATGCGCATATCGGGTGTCACGTAGTCGAGCACGGTGGGGCCGACGTAGTAGCCGTTTTCCTGGCCGGGCACCACGACGTGGCGGCCGTCGAGCAGGACTTTGGCCCCGGCGGCTTCGGCTTCGGTGATGTGGCGCTCGATGCGCTCTTTGGCGGCCCGGCTGATGACCGAGCCCAGGTTCTGGCCGGGCACAATTTTGCGGGCTTCCGCCACCAGCTTGGCCACGATGTGATCGACCGCGCCGATGCCGACCATGGTGGAGCCAGCCATGCAGCGCTGGCCCGCGCAGCCCGACATGGACGCCGCCACGTTGGAAGCCGTCATTTCGGGGTGCGCGTCGGGGAGCACCAGCAGGTGATTTTTGGCCCCGCCCAAGGCTACGCAGCGCTTGAGATTGGCGCTGGCGCGGATGTAAACGACTTTCGCCACTTTGGTGGAGCCCACGAACGACACGGCCTTGATGTCTGGATGGTCGCAGATGGCCTCCACAATCTCCCGGTCGCCGTTCACAATATTCAACACCCCATCGGGCAGACCGGCTTCTTTCAAGAGCTCTGCGATTTTCACGGCGCTGAGCGGCACTTGCTCCGAGGGCTTCAGAATCATGCAGTTGCCCAGCACGATGGCGTTGGGGATCGTCCAGTGCGGCACCATGTTGGGGAAGTTGAAGGG
>JAYWCH010000308.1:0-9092 GCA_043780755.1 Hymenobacter sp. | reverse complement strand
CGGCAGTGGCCGTTCGCTGCCGATGCGGCGGGCGTATTTCACCTGCCCGGTGAATTAGCGTAGCTGAAAATCAGCGTATAACTTCGTAAGAAAAGGGACGGGCCCCGCGAACACTTGTTCACGGGGCCCGTCCCTTTTCTTAAGATCAGCGCCGGATCAGACCAGATCGGCCAGATCGAGCCAGCGTTCTTCGCGCTCGCTCAACTCTTTCTCGACGGCTTGCAGGCGGGCGCCCCAGGCGGCAAAATCCTGCGGGCTGCCGGCGCCGGCATTGAGGTTGGTGGTGATCTGCTCTTTCTCGGTTTCCAGCGTGGACATAGCTTTTTCGAGCTGTTCGTACTCCTTCTTTTCGGCGAAGGTGGCGCGGCGCTTCTGTGAGGCGGGGGCCACGGCGGTACTCACGGCGGCGGGCAGCGCCAGCTTGGCGGCGGCGCGGGCGGCCTTGGCGGCTTTCTCCTCAGCCTCCAGTGTGGCTTCCGTTTCGCGCTCGGCGAGGTACTCGCGGTAGTCGGTGTAGTTGCCGGGGAAGTTGAGGACGGCCCCGCCGGGCTCGAGCACGAAGAGGTGCTCGGCGAGTTGATCGAGGAAGTAGCGGTCGTGACTGACGATGAGCAGGCAACCCCCGAAATGCAGCAGGAAATCCTCCAGAATATTGAGCGTGGACAAGTCCAGGTCGTTGGTGGGCTCGTCGAGAATCAGGAAGTTGGGGTTCTTGATGAGCACGCGCAGCAGTTGGAGGCGCCGTTTCTCGCCGCCGCTCAGCTTATTCACCAGCGTGTACTGCTGGGCCGGCGGAAACAGGAACAGGTTGAGAAACTGGCTGGCGGTGAGCACGTCGCCGTTGGCAAGTTCCACCACTTCGGCCACTTCCTTCACAATGTCGATGACGCGCTGGGTGGGGTCGAATTCCAGCTCCGTCTGGGTGTAGTAGCCGAACACGGTGTTCGTGCCCACGTCGATGGTGCCGGAATCGGGCTTCAGCTTGCCGGTGAGCATGTTGAGCAGGGTCGATTTGCCCGCGCCGTTGGGCCCGACGAGGCCGATGCGGTCCTTCTTCTTGAAGACGTAGCTGAAGTCGTCGAGCACCACGTGATCGCCGAATTTCTTGTTCAGGTGATCGGCTTCGATGATTTTGCCGCCCTGGCGGGTGGTTTTCACGCTCAGCTCAATCTGCTGCTTGCTCAGGTTGGTGCTGGCCTTGTCCTTGGTGACGTAGAAGGCGTCGATGCGGGCCTTCTGCTTGGTGCCCCGGGCCTGGGGCATGCGGCGCATCCACTCCAGCTCCTTGCGGAACAGGTTGCGGGCCTTCTCTACTTCGGTGGCTTCGCGCATTTCACGGTCGGCTTTTTTCTCCACGAAATAGGCGTAATCGCCCTGGTAGCGGTACATGGTGCCCTTGTCCAGCTCCACGATCTCGTTGGCCACCTTGTCGAGGAAGTAGCGGTCGTGGGTGACCATGAGCAGGGTGAGGTTGGGGGAGGAGAGGCGGTTTTCGAGCCACTCGATGGTGGACAGGTCCAGGTGGTTGGTCGGCTCGTCGAGCAGGAGCACGTCGGGCTCTTCGATGAGCACGCGGGCCAGGGCCACGCGCTTGCGCTGCCCGCCCGAGAGCTGGCTCACGTTGCGGGTGAGCAGCTCGCCGAGGATGCCCAGGCGGCCCAGAATCTGCTGCACCTGCGCTTCGTAATCCCAGGCGTTGAGGGCGTCCATGCGTTCGAGCACGCGCTGGAGGTCGTCGGATTTGTGATCCGCATCGTTGATGACGTGCTCGTACTCCTTGATGGCCTTAAGCGTGTCGTTCTGGCTGGCGAAGATGGTTTCCTCCACCGTCAGGCTTTCGTCGAACACGGGCTGCTGGCCCAGGTAGGTCACACGGATGCCCTTGCGGGTGCTCACCAGGCCGGTATCGGGGATTTCCAGCCCGGCCAGCACGCGCAGAAGCGTAGTTTTGCCGGTGCCGTTAATGCCCACAAAAGCCACGCGCTGGCCCAGCTGCAAGCCGAAGTTCAGATCTTTAAACAGCCAACGGTCGGCGTAATTCTTCGAGATATTCTCGGCGGATAACAGATTCATAGGCCGCAAAGGTACGGCCGGGGCGGGCGGGGTTCTCAAGCCGGTTCCGGATCCTTTATTTAAAGCTGGTATTCATCGATGGTTCTGTGCTGGCGTGGGTTTAGCGCAGCGTAACCCGTGACTGTGAGGTAATGGGCAGCATATCAACCAATATATTACCAGCTCACCCCTCCGCCCGCAGCACCTCCAGCGGCGATCGGCGCAGCACGTCGCGGCTGTTAAAGAGCCCGATGCCGGCCGTGAGGGTCGTGACCAGCGCAGCCAGCCCCAGCAGCGGCAGCAGCGCCGGGCCGAAACCTACCTCAAATACCCAGACGGCCAGCGCCCAGCCCGCCAGTACCGCCAGGCCGATGCCGGCCAGGGCCGCCAGCAGGCCCAGCAGCCCGTATTCGACCAGCGTGATGCGCAGAATCTGGCGGCGACTGGCGCCCAGCGTCCGCAGCAGCACGCTTTCGCGCACCCGTTGATAGCGGCTCACCACCACCGAGCTGCTCAGCACCAGCAGGCCGGTGAGGATGCTGAAGCCGGCCATGAAGCGGATGACGAAGGAAATTTTGCCCGTAATTTCGTCCAGCGTTTGTAGGATCAGGCCCAGGTCGATGGCCGATACGTTGGGGAATTGCCGCACCAGCGCCTGCTGCACCGTGGCCAGCGCCGCCGTGCTGCCCGTGTGCGTGAGCAATACTTGAAACTGGGGCGCCTGCTCCAGCACGCCGGCCGGAAACACCACCAGGAAGCTCGGCTGTACCCGCGCCCGGTCGATCTCGCGGGTGCCGCCCACGATGGCCCGCAGGGGCGCGCCCTGCACGTTGAAATCCAGCGTGTCGCCGAGCTTGAGTTTGATCCGTTGCAGGAAGCTTGCTTCAAGGGAGATGCGGGGCGTGCCGTCTGGCCCCCGGGTGGGAACGGTGCCGGCCATCAGCTTTTCGGAGGAGTTGAGCGAATCGCGGTAGGTCACGCGGTATTCGCGGGTGAGGGCCCAGGCTGGGATGCCGGTGGTCGTATCCTTTTTCAGGGCCGCGACCGAGCGGCGGTTGATGGCCGTCAGGCGCATGGTCACGATGGGCACCCGCAGCAGCACGGGCAGCTTTTGCGCCCGCAGCAGGCTTTCGACCCCGGCCCGCTGCTCCGGCTGAATATCGAACAGCACCAGATTGGCCTGCGGCCCGTGCGCGGCCAGCTGCACCCGGCCCAGCAGCATGGCCTGCGAGAGAAAAAGCGTGGCCAGCAAAAACGTACCCAGCCCGATGGAAGTCACCAGCGTCAGGGTCTGGTTTTGGGGGCGAAACAGGTTGGCCAGCCCCTGCCGCCACACGTAGCCCCAGCCGGCGGGGAAGAAGCGCCGCACCAGGGCCATCAGCAGGCGGCCCAGCCCAGCCAGGGCCGCGAACGCCGTCAGCAGCCCCAGCCCGAAGCCCAGGGTGAGTTTCCAGTCGCGGGTCTGGCCGTAGGCGAAGGCCAGGATAAAGAGTCCGATCAGGCCGATAACGAGGCCGCGCAGCGGATCGGGCGCGGTCGTATCGTCCTCAAACGCCACCCGCAGCACCCGCAGCGGCGACACCCGCCGGATGCTCAGCAGCGGCAGCAGCGCGAAGAGCACCGCCATCAGCAGCCCCGTGGCCAGGCCCGTAAATACGGCCGGCCACGACACGCTCACGGTGATGGCCACCGGCAGAAAATCGCCCAGCACCCGGGGCAGCAGGCCCTGCACGCCCGCCCCCAGCGCGGCTCCCAGCGCGGCGCCCACCAGCCCGAGCCCGCTGGTCTGAATCAGGTAGATGAGCAGGGCCTGCCGGCCGCTGGCGCCCAGACAACGCAGGACGGCCACAGCGGCCAGCTTTTCGCGCACGTACAGATTCACGGCGCTGGCCACGCCCACGCAGCCCAGCAGCAGCGCCACGAATGCCACCAGACTCAGGTAGCGGGTGAGGTCGGCGAAGGCGCGGCCGGTTTGCTGCTGGCGGCTGGCCACGGTGTCGGGGTCGATATCAGCCTGATCAAGACGGGCTTGCAGGCCCTTGACCACGGCCGCGACATCGGTGCCCGGCGCGAAGCGGTAGGAGCGGCGGTACTGCACCCGGCTGCCGCGCTGCACCAGCCCGGTTTGGGCCACCAGCGCCGCCGGAATAAAGACCGTCGGGGCCACCGTCGAGCTGATGCCCGACTGCCCGGGCGTTTTCAGCACCCGGCCGATAATGGGCAGCGTCACGCGACCCACCTGCACCGAATCGCCGATTTTAGCCCCAAACTGCACCATCAAAACGTCATCCACCAGTGCGCCCGGCCGGGCGCCGGGCGCGGTAAACTGCGCAGCGGCGGCCTTGGGTACCGTTTGCCAGTCGCCGTAGAAAAAGCCGCCGTCCCGCGCCCGCACCTGCGCCAGCCGCACGCCCCGGCCCGGCCGAAACTGCACCAACGACGCAAACGTGACCTCCCGCGAGCGGGCCACCCCGAGCTGGCTCAGGGCCGGTTCCAGGGCGGGGGCGAAGGGTTGATTAGCCGATAAAACCAGATCGGCCCCCAGCAATTCCTGGGCCTGCTCGCTCACGCTCCGGGCCAGGTTATCGCCAAACGAATTGATGCCCACCAGCGCCGCAATGCCCAGCACGATGCTGGCCATAAACAGCAGCAGGCGCGCCCGGCTGCGGCGGCTGTCGCGCCAGGCCATGCGCAGGAGCCAGGAGAAATTAGTCATGAAATCAGGAACTTAGGAAATGGATTAACGAGCTTGGGCCGAAGGTCTTCAAGCCCTCAGCTCAGCACTCCGGCCACCACTTTGCCGCCGCGCAGGCGCAGGGTGCGTTGGGTGCGGGCGGCCAGCTCCAGGTCGTGGGTGACGAGCACGAGCGTGGTGCCGGCTTCGCGGTTCAGCTCGAACAGCAGGTTGACTACCCGCTCGCTGGTATCGGGGTCGAGGTTGCCGGTGGGCTCATCGGCGAAGAGCAGAGCGGGACGGTTGGCGAAGGCGCGGGCCAGCGACACGCGCTGCTGCTCGCCGCCCGAAAGCTGGGCCGGGTAGTGCCGGGCGCGGGCGGCCAGGCCCACGCGGTCGAGCAGCGCCAGCGCCGTTTGGGTGGCGCCGCGCTGCCCGCGGAGCTCCAGGGGCACGAGCACGTTTTCGAGGGCCGTGAGGGTGGGCAGGAGCTGGAAATTCTGGAAGATGAAGCCCACGTGCTGGTTGCGGACGGCCGCCCGCTGGTCTTCACTCAGGTTATCGAGTTGAATGCCATTGAGCCAGACGCTGCCCGCCGTGGCGCGGTCGAGGCCGGCGCACAGGCCCAGTAGGGTCGTTTTGCCCGAGCCCGAAGGCCCCACGATGGCGAACGTATCGCCAGCCGCCAGCTCGAAGCTGACGGCGTGCAGCACCGTGAGCGCGCCCTCGGCGTTGGGGTAGCTTTTGGTCAGGTTGTCAACGCGAAGAATGCTCATGCAGGAAGTAAAAAACGAAATGGCCCCAATGGCCGGCGGGCGTAAAGGTCGGGCTCCCGGTCGGCCCCGGTCCGGTTCACAACCGCGCCGCGGGCCGAACGTTGCGGCAGACGCCGAAACCTTCCGGATGTTTTCCTCCTTTAGCCCTTCATGCCCATATTGCTGCCCATGACTATTGTTCGCCTTTCGTTTATCACGCTGCTGGCCCTGGGGGCCTGTAATGCCAACCCGCCGGTGGAGGTGATGCGTCCGCCGGCGCCCGTCGCCGCCCGCTCCGCGTCCGTTCTGCGCGGCGCGGCTACAGCGCCCAGGCGGCGGCTGCTGTTCTTCGGCAATAGCCTCACTGCCGGCCTGGGCGTGGAGCCCGAGCAAGCCTTTGCCGGCCTGATCGGGCATAAAATCGACTCGTTGGGCCTCGGCTACGAAGTCATCAACGCCGGCCTCAGCGGCGAAACCACGGCCGGCGGGCGTAGCCGCGTGGGCTGGGTGCTGCGGCAGCCGGTGGCGGTATTCGTGCTGGAGCTCGGCGGCAATGATGGCCTGCGCGGCCTGCCGCTGCCCGCCACCCGCCGCAACCTGCAGGGCATCATCGATACCGTGCGGCGGCGCAGCCCCGGCGCCCAAATCGTGCTGGCCGGGATGCAGATTCCCCCCAACCTCGGCGCCTCGTACGCGGCCGATTTTAAAGCCTTGTACCAGGAAATCGCCACCAAAAACCACCTGGTACTCATTCCCTTCCTGCTCGCCGGCGTGGGCGGAGATCCGCGTTTGAACCAGCCCGACGGCATTCACCCCACGCCCGCCGGGCACCGCATTGTGGCCCGCACGGTGTGGTCGGTGCTGCGCCCGCTGCTGACAAAAGAAGGGTATGGAGCGAAATAAAAAAAACCTGCTCAGCGGGGTAGGTCGCGCCGGCGGGGCTTTCGTTGCCGCGGCCTGACGACCATCTCCATTCAGCCCTGAGCTTCCGCCGCGAGTTGCTCCGGATGCCGGGCCGGGGCTTTAGCAGTTGGAGAAACTGCCGTTTTCCGGCAATCCGGTTGGGTGATGCGGAACAGCAGTTAATAAGATCGGGGCGATCCGCTTTGTCGGGCGGCCGGCCGACGGCCCCGGC
This sequence comes from Hymenobacter sp., assembly GCA_043780755.1. Classification (GTDB taxonomy): domain Bacteria; phylum Bacteroidota; class Bacteroidia; order Cytophagales; family Hymenobacteraceae; genus Hymenobacter. Next base: position 2,476 of record JAYWCH010000308.1, on the reverse strand, counting down.
TACCTTTGCCGCATGATAAGTGTTGGTTCTGCTTCGGCCGGTTCGGCCATTTCCCTGGCTTCGCAGCCGATTGGCATGTTCGATTCCGGGATTGGCGGGCTCACGGTGGCCCGGGCGGTGGCCCGGCGCCTGCCTCACGAGCGCATCGTGTACTTCGGCGATACGGCCCATCTGCCCTACGGTGATAAAAGCGCGGCCGCTATTCAGGCGTACTCGGTCAAGATTTGCGATTTGCTGCTGCGCCAGCACTGCAAGCTGATTATGATTGCCTGCAACTCGGCCTCGGCCGCCGCCTACGAGCTGGTGCGCGAGTACGTGGGCAGCAAGGCCCGGGTGCTGAACGTCATCGATCCGATCGTGGCGCACCTGGGCCGGGCTTACGGTGGCCGCCGCGTGGGCCTCATCGGGACCAAGCAAACGGTGAATTCCAATGTCTACAAGAAAAAAGTCGACGCGCTGGATGCCGGCGTGGACCTGCAATCCCTGGCCACTCCGCTGCTGGTGCCGATGATTGAGGAAGGCTTCTTCAAAAATTCCATCAGTGACGATATTATCGGGGCGTACCTGAGCCATGCGGCCCTGGCCGACATCGACGCGCTGGTGCTGGCCTGCACGCATTATCCCCTTATCAAAGAGCAGATCGCCCGCTTCTACAATGGCCGGGTGGACGTGCTCGACGCCTCCGACGTCGTCGCGGCCGATGCTGAAGCCTATCTGGCCGCCCACCACTTGCTGGCCCCAGCCTCGGCCACGCCGCCGGCCCACCATTTCTACGTCTCCGATTTCACCCGCTCATTTGAGGAAAGCACGCGGATTTTCTTCGAGCAGGAGGTTCATTTGGAACATTATCCGCTCTGGGAGTAAGCACGGGGCGATTTTTCATAATGTAAAAGCCGCCTCCTGATATCATACATCAGGTATATTTGCAGGCAGATTTATATATTAAACTGTTGCTCCCAACTGCTTTGTCCGGGGCGGTAAGGACCAGCAGCGCGGTCCTGGCTGGCGAAGAAGTAGCCAGGAACCGGTAAGCCGCTGAGGTCGTCGGGAAATAGCGGGCAGTTTGCCCGTTTAATTTTAATGAGGACGGCGCGTAACTGCAACAAGCTCAGCACTAGAGGCTCATCAATCACCGGGCGGATTCGGGATCAAAAGCGCAAACTTTTTAGGAAGATAAGGATTGTAACGAGGCCAAATAAACAGCAATTTCAAGATGCAACACACCCCAAGTACCCCGGAGAACTCCGTTCTCTACGAAGTAAACGAGCCCGCCGCCGCCAAGTGCCCCTTCATCAGCGGCGCGCTGAAGCAAAGCGCCGGCGCCGGCCAGCAAAACCTGAACTGGTGGCCCAACCAGCTGAAGCTGAATATTCTGCGTCAGCACGCGGCCTTCTCCAACCCACTGGGTCAGAAGTTCAACTACGCCGAGGAGTTCAAGAAACTGGATCTGGGTGCCGTCAAGCAGGACTTGTTTACCCTGATGACAACCTCCCAGGACTGGTGGCCGGCCGACTACGGTCACTACGGCCCGTTCTTCGTGCGGCTGGCCTGGCACAGCGCCGGCACGTACCGCATCGGCGATGGCCGGGGCGGTAGCGGTTCGGGCTCCCAGCGTTTCGCGCCCCTCAACAGCTGGCCCGACAACGCCAACCTCGACAAAGCCCGCCTGCTGCTCTGGCCCATCAAACAGAAGTACGGCCAGAAAATCTCCTGGGCTGACTTGCTGGTGCTCGCCGGCAACTGCGCCCTGGAGTCCATGGATTTTAAGCCCTTCGGCTTCGCCGGCGGACGGGTGGATGTCTGGGAGCCCCAGCAGGATATTTTCTGGGGTCCCGAAACCGAGTGGATGGGCGACAAGCGCTACACCGACAAGCGGGAGCTGGACAACCCCCTCGGAGCCGTGCAGATGGGCCTCATCTACGTGAACCCGGAAGGACCCAACAGCAAGCCCGATGCGGTGCTGGCGGCCCACGACATCCGCGAAACCTTCGGCCGCATGGCCATGAATGACGAGGAGACGGTGGCCCTGATTGCCGGTGGCCACACCTTCGGCAAAACCCACGGCGCAGCCGATCCCGGCCAGTACGTGGGCGCGGAGCCCGCCGGCGCTACCATGGAAGAAATGGGCCAGGGCTGGCGCAACAGCCTCGGCACCGGCAACGCCGGGGACACCATCATCCTTGGCGTTGGCCTGAGACATATTAATATTACTGTTGTTGGTACTCCCATTGGCATCTAAGTAAGGAGTCGCACTACCAGAGCCATTCGGGTTGGTTGAAGTGCGATTGAGCAACATGTTGAACGAACCAGTGGGAAGACTGGCAACTGCGGCATAATCATCTGCGGATGTTCGACCGTTACTCAGCGCATTGTAGACGTTACTGTAGTTAAAATCCCGCCGCACAGAACCAGCCTGTGCGAGGATATTTGTACCTAGCTTGGCAAAATTAATATCGATACTGACGTTGACATCATT